>JBGGNE010000478.1:0-21224 GCA_041287705.1 Methylacidiphilales bacterium
AGGACCTTATCACTGTACAAAGCTATAAGATCAAGCCGCTGGTTTATGATAAGATGGCTCGCCGCGCACCGCTTCTTGTCGAAGATATCGCAGAGCTTGGTCGTCGTGGCGTCGATCCCGCCCTCACCATCCGCTATCTGCAGGCTCGCCAGACCATCTATCCGCTCACCACGGCGCAGGTTAACAAGCTGCAGCGCGCCGGTGTCGCCCCCAGCGTGATCGATTACATGCTCACGACGCGTGATCGCTATGATGTAATGGAGCCCCCTTATAATGTCTATTACGGCGTTGGCTTCCCCTACGGCACTCCCGGCTACTATGGCTATCCCTGGGGTTATGACCGCGTTCCTTATGTACCGATCTATTATCGTGGCTACTACCACGGTCGCCGCTGCCGCCACTAGGTCAACTGCTCCTGCTGCGCGCCCTGTTTGACCACACCAGATTCAGATTTGCCCGAGACAACGGCGGTTAGTGATGCAGTGCGCGCTTCCTATCAGCGCCATCCCTACCCGCCCGCCGATAGTCTGGAGCTGTTCTGGCGCCTGCCACCCTGGCAGTGGATGCGCAGTGCGGCCAGTCCCGGTCGCCCGGTATCCACGCCTCCGCGACGCGTTTTGGTCGCCGGGTGTGGAACGGGTCGGGAAGCTTACGCGATCGCCAGCGCCTTTCCAAAGGCGAGGGTGGTCGCGTTTGATTTTAGTGCACGCGCCATCGAAATCGCCCGGTCCCACGCAGCCCACTTTTCGGGCAACTGCCCCGAGTTCGTGCAGGCGGATATCTGCGATCCGCAGTTGCAAAAGATTGCAGGGCAAGGGCAGGGGTTCAACTTCATTTCCTGCCAGGGCGTGGCCAGCTATGTGCCGGATCTGCCCGCGGCGCTGAAACAGATCAGGGACTGCCTGTCGCCCAAAGGTTTCCTGTATCTTGGCGTTAACGGCTCAGGTCATCACAGCCGCAGACTGCGCCCGTTGCTTAGCCAGATCGGCGTCGATCCACAGTCGCTGGAGACTGCGGGGGCCGAAGAAAAGGCGCGAGCCGTCTTGCGCATGTATGAGATCCTGACGCGCCGGCGGGAAGGGGAGCTCTCCGATGAAAGCACGGCGTATATCGCCAACGATGTCTTCGGCCCGATAAATCGCTGTCTGCCGCTCGCGGACTGGCTGGAGGCCTGCAGAGCCACTGGTCTGCACTATCGCGGATCTCTCGGCACGGCGCGATTTATGGCCGAGACATTTCGCCTGGAATTGATTTCACCGTTGCTGGGTCTCAGCAAAGAGGGTGTTGCAGGTTTTCTGGACGGACTACTTTCCGACGTCTTCCACTCCCTCATCCTCACCCGCGGTGCGGATCCAGTACCCGACTTTTCAGCTCTGCAAAGTGGTGATCCCGTGAAGTCGGAAGCCTTCATGCAGTGGCGTCCTCTGGTCGATCTGTGGTCACGGCAGGAACTGGGAGGCGTTGCACCGCACGACCGGATTCTCACCATGACACTCAGCATTCCCGGAGTTCACCGGCGCACATCGTTTGATTGCCCGTTTGGCGTCGTGGAGCTGCTCCATCACGCTGATGGCAAGGCTTCGCTGAGATCCCTCTGGCGTACATTGCCGCGTCTCAACAAGCTGCGTCCTGTGGATGTGGCTCCTTATCTTTTCGGGTTGTACCACAGCAGCATGCTGAGTTTTCTCCCTGCATCTTCAGGGAGCGACTCATAAAATGATAAAATCTTTGCATAAACGCTTGCATCTATTCTGCTGCCTGCCATTATTCCGCTTCGCGCTAATTGCGTGACTGTTAGTTGTTCGCCAGTTATCGGGCAGTTAGCTCAGCGGTAGAGCACCTCGCTTACACCGAGGCTGTCGGGGGTTCGAATCCCTCACTGCCCACCCTTTTCAGTTTGTTTTTTGTCGGCAGTTCGGATCCTGATTTCCTGACGCAGCCTGCGTGCCTGTTCATTCGCGTGGCAAAAATCCGAAGTGTTGTATTTACGATTTTCCATTGACGCTTTTTGCTGAAGCGAGTACTTCTTTAAATAAGTAATCGAAGCCTGAATTTAAAATTACGGCAATAACGTCCCTACCCTCATGCCGATTCTCCACAGTTCTATTTCTTATGGCCACTGGTCGTGCCGTGGTCGTGTGCGGCGCGCACGTGGCGTTGTTTTGCTCGCAGTACTTCTCTTTATCCTGCTGTTTTCGGTGATGGTGGTTTCGTTTATGGCCTCCATGCAGATCGACCGCGCATCAAGTCAGAACTTCGGCAGGTCCATCGCCGCTCAGGAAATAGCCTGGGGTGGGCTGCAGGAAGTTGTAGGAGATCTGGGCAAGGAGATTGACGCCGGATCTCTGCCGGATGGAACACCCGCCGGGGCAATCTATTCTCAGTCGAGCGTCCGCGTTTACATTCCCACGACAAACTACTCGGCCATGCCGGCACGCATCGGTTACCCGGCCAATCTGTTCCGCCCCTCCATAGCGACTACCAACCTGCCCGCTACGCTCCTGCGGGTCAGTCGCGCCACGGATCCGTTCTTCACTTCGCCGCCCGTGTGGTATGATTCATCCAAACTTCCTGTCACCCGCGCCTCCGCTGTACCGACCACCACAACTTCCGCAGATGGCCGGACATTCCCCGCCTCGCGCTGGAATAAGCCGCAACTAATGGGCGCGACATTGCCAGTGCCTTTCTCCAACTCCCCGCCGGACTGGGTTTATGTGACGCGCTCGGGGAGCAAGCCCTTTACTGCCGGCGACTTGTCGCAAGTGCAGATCGCCAGGTCGCTGAGTCAGACCAACCAGGTGCTGGGACGTTATGCCTATGTGGTGTACGATACATCCGGGCTGCTTGATATGAATGTGGCGGGCTACACTGCTACGGGAGCCACGGCCAGCCCCAAAGATATTTCCGGCAAAGGTTATTCTGCCTACGCCGACATGACGCAGTTGCCGGGGCTGACAAATAAGCAGCCTGCTATCGATAAAGTGGTGAACTGGCGCAGCAAAGGTGGTCTGGCTGCCGCCCCGTCGTATGTAGAAGCGATGCAACGCTATGCGACCAACGGCTTCCTCTCTTTCAAGCCCGGGGATAACCCCATCCTGGGTCGTCAGGACCTCATCCGTTACTTTGAGCAACTGAAGGCCGATGGTTCCGTGGCCGATCTGAGCGCGCTCAGCTATCTCACCACATTCAGCCGCTCAGTGAGCGCGCCGAGCTGGAAGCCTTCCACACCGGCCGGCTCATCCATTCCCTATGGTGACATTGCGGATACTTCATCCTCGGTCAACCGCACGCTGGCTAATGTGCGCTTTCCCTCGGCCAAAACCGTAACGCACTATTTTGATGACAGAACCTTTGGCTCATACACGGTCAAGGCGGGAGATCCCCTGCTGCAAACCCGCTTCTCACTGGCTCGCCTCGACTGGCTAAAGCTGGGGAACTCTGCCACGGGCAGCGGGCCGGCACCCACTTCCCCCGACGGCAAAGCGATACGCGATTGCTTCGGCCTGGTGTGGGATCGCCCCGGTCTTGGTGTGATGCTCAAGACGACGGCGAACGGCGGCAACTACTGCTGGAACTACGTGGACGAGAGCGGCAACATCGCCACCACGATCAAAACCCTTGCCGAGGTTGCGGCGGAGGGGCGGGAGCCGAATTTCTTTGAGCTGCTGAAAGCAACAATACTGAGGGGATCACTGGGCATGGGGCCGGGGCCGGCGGCGTTCAAGAACGGTGATCCCACCGTCTACCTCTTTCCCAGTATTAAGTACGCCAGTGGATATCCGGACTTAACCGGGCAGGTGGGACTTTTCAGCCATACGTTTGGATTTTACAGCACCATTCCCGTGCCGTCGCGGATTCCCGATGTTCAGATCATTCAGATAGGGGCCAACATCATCGATCAGTTCGATACGGACAGCTATCCTACGGCAATATATTTCCGCTACTCGGAAGTGGGGGATAAAGATCCCGTGACCGGCGGTGCGGGTGCTCTGCCCATTTTTGGGCCGGTCACCATGGTGTTTGGCATTGAAAACCTCCCTTATCTCAGCCGCATCTTTCAGGTTAATGGCAGCCCCCATCGCTCCGATACCGCCGCGGCGGGCGGACCTCCCTCGGAAGCGGATGACGCGACGGATAACCTGGGTGGCTGGCGCCAGCCGGAGTTGTGGAATCCCCACCAGGAGCCCGCTTCTCCTCTGGTGGACGCGCCCAGGAAATTCCAGATTCGCGCCTATGGCTCAGCTTACACCAAGTGGGGATGGCAGTTTACACCTCCCAAGCCCCCGGCACCCGGACCCTACTACGCGGGCGGCACATCTGAGCCCGTAGACTATTACCTGAAGAATGACAACACGGAGGTGTGCGATCTGGGCACGCTTTCCTTTGAAGACAGCAGCCCAACGTCCTCTTTCTATGCCGCGCCCCGGCTACTGGTACGCGATACTCTCCCAGGCGTTACCGCCACGTCCAAGGATCCCCGAAATGTGGCGGACGACAACATGCCGGACGCGGCCTGGAAGGACACTGGCAACAAGTTCGCGCTGCAAAATCACTTCGTGGCGTTCTGCACGGGAATTACTCCCAAGGAGGATCTTGGTGGAAACTTCAAGCCCTTCTACGTCAAAATGTCCACGGGTACGGCGCTCAGTATTAACGTGGATAATCCTGCCAATACCTTCGTGCTGGGCTGGGTTGACTCCAGTAATCAGTTCCACCCCTATTCCTACATTACGGGACAGTTTACCTACGCTTATCTTGAAATGCAGAACAAGCGGATCGGGAGTGCCAACCCGGACAAGATGGCTCCCGACAGGTACGGTCTGGTGGATCCCCGGACGGCCCGCTTTTCCCTGCACTTCAGCCTGTTCGGCGGCGCGCCAAAGTCCAATACCACGTACTCCACGGCAACTGTGACCACAATGCCGACCAGCACCAGCTTCGTTTCCACCACAAAGGTTCCAGGGGACTGGGGCGTTAATAATACCACGGCAAAGTCGTACTACGCGGATCCCGATGGCGTCGTGCGCCCTGCAGACGGAGTGTATCGCACGGCGAAAAATGACGGCTTCATGCTTTACACAAGCGATGGTACGACTACGGATGTCCCCTTCGCAACAGGGGACAAGGGCAATGTTCAGCACGCGCGTCGCCCGGTGATTCTCAATCGACCGTTCCGCAGCATGGGAGAGCTGGGATACGTGTTTCGCGATCAGCCTTTCAGGACGCTCGACTTCTTTACCAACCTGAGCGCGGATAACGGCTTGCTGGACGTCTTTATCACTCGCGATCAGACCACCATTATCGATGAACAACTTTCCACTGTGACCGCGGGACAGATTAACCCCAGCAACGCGCTAATCCCGGTGATACAGGCGGTACTGGCAGGCAGCAGCAAGAAGGATATCGATCTGGTCTACAACATTAAAAACGAAGCGTCCAACCTTGCGCAGGCCATCGCCGCGCAGTTACATCCTGCCAGCGGCTCGTGTCCTCTCCTGAACCGCGCGGATCTGGTGACACAGCTCAGCACGCCGATTCGCAACGGGTTCTCAGGCACGTCCGACAAATCCAACAAGGCTTATCTGGAAGCCCCCATTCGGGCTCTTTCGAACGTGACTAACACCCGTACCTGGAACCTGATGATTGATATTGTGGCGCAATCCGGCCGGATAAGTGCCAATGCCACAGCGCTGAAAGATTTCCACGTGGAAGGCGAGCGCCGCTACTGGTTGCATATTGCTATTGATCGCTACACAGGCAAGATTATCGACCAACAACTGGAAGCCGTTTATGAATAAGATGTTGCTTAACTTACTCTTCACCGCCTCTTCTCCCGCGGGCATGATCCGGCGCTCTGTTGTTCTGCTGCTTGCCGGCGCGGTCTCCCTGCCTTTGCAGGCACTCGCAGCGCCCGAGCTTGTAAAGCTGCCCGCCGGCCCCGCCTCCTGGACAATCGAGGTGAGTCAGCCCAAACCCGAGAAGGCCGCAGGCGCGAATGCCGCGGAACAATCTCCCGCGGGACCATCCAACGTGGTGCCCGTGCGCGTGGTGGTGACTCAGGACAAAGATAAACGTCGCAGCGTTGTGAGCTACTCCAACGGAAAGACGCAGGAGAACTGGGACGTGGGAAACCTCAAACTGCAGCTAATTGAGACGCCCAGCGGACGCGTGATGGCAATGCCAAACTCCGTGCTTCACCCCGTGCCGTTCGTCACCAGTGCCTTCGATTGGGTGAAGCCGGATTTTCTCATCGAGAAGGAGCCGCTGGACTACAAGGGGAAGCTCTGCTTCCACTACCGCGGCGTGGTCCCGGTTATGGGCATTGACGGCCCAGGCAAGCTGACCGAAACGAAGGAGGCATGGATCGACAGCGTCACGCTTCTTCCTGTCGCGCTTCTGGAGTCCAATGGTCTTGGCTCATTCACGTTTGCGCCCGCACCGCCTTCCGATGCGCTTATCATGCCGGAGAAATATCAGCAGAAGCTGGAGTATTACCGCGTCTCCATGGGCATGCACCCGATGCGCACTCCGGCGGCCCAGCGTACTCCCGCCGTTAAGGCACCGGCAATACGCTGAGCAGGGAATATCGACTTGCAGTTGATCAGGCTCCGACCAGTTCCAGCCACTTCTCCGCGATCAGCCCGTGACCTGCGGGTGAGGGGTGGACGCCGTCCGGCAACCAGTAGGCGGGGCCGGTAATGGTGGCGGCGGAAGCAAACAGGCCATCCAGCGGCAGGTAGGGAAGGCGGCGTTCCCAGGCCAGTTCGCGGATGCTGTAGATGCGCGGGTCAACATCCTCGCGCCAGGCAATGCGGTCCGCAGGTTGCGGCAGCACAAACGGTTCCATCAGCACAACGCGCGAGCCTGCGGCAGCCAGGCGATCCAGAATGCGTGCGTAGCTGGCCTTAAACTCCGCGATTGGCGACTGGACGTTGGCGTCATACCGGCGCCATGTATCATTGATTCCGATCAGGATGGAAACCAGCGTCGGCTTCAGTGGTATCACCTCGGGTTCCAGGCGTGTTTCCAGATCATAGATGCGGTTGCCGCCATTGCCTTTATTGGCGATATAGAGGCCGAAGTGCGGGTACTTCGCCTTCAGGCGGGCGCCGACAAAGTGGGCGTACCCATTGCCGAGGGACGTTTCCTGTTCGCGGTTGCGGCCCGCGTCGGTAATACTATCGCCGTAGAATACGATGCGATCGTTGGGTTGGATAAGCATATAAGATTTGCTTCTAACAATAGGGCCGCTTCATTACTTTGCTTCAACATTATCGTGAGCATAAATAAGGAGACGCTGCGAATAACCTATAGGACTTGGAGCGATGATTTTGAGATGAGAGCAAGGCGGGATGAAGGGAGTGCATTTGAAGAATGCCCGACCTGAATTCCAACGAAGCTATCGCTCAAAAGCGACGCTCCAAGTCCTATAGGTTATTCGCAGCGTCTCCTAAAGAAGAGTTGCCTCTTGGCCAAAGGTCTACGCCTCCCGGACGCAAATTGCAACTCCGTCTTTGAGGGCCTCAGACTATCTCTACAAAAAAGATGCAAGCTTTCTTCACCAGTACGTCCCATTAGTCTAAGATGCCATTTGTCAGCATGCCATAATCCTGCCAGGTCGTATCGAAATTGGCTTTCCTCCCTCTACCCTTTCCCTATAACCTGAAACCGTGAACCTAACCTTAAAGTTCAATCTTATTTTCTTCAGCGTGTTCGCACTTGGTCTGAGCATTGCGGGAATTTTCTCCTACAGGCTCTTTCAGAGCAATGCCATGCAAACCGTTGTGGATCAGGCTGGGCTTATGATGGAGACCACGCTGGCGACTCGCTCCTATACCAGTAACCATATCGCCAGCAAACTGAACTCCGGCTCCACGCTGATGCAGGATCTGCGCGCCAATATGAGCAAGCTGGATACCGCCACCTCCACGGATCTGAAGCTGCCTGATAATATGGACGCGGCGACCAAAGAAATGCTGACGAAGCAGTACAAGGATGCCATGGCCAAGGTACAGGAAGCCAGGAAGGCCACTGAGGAAGCGATGGGCAAGGCCAGCAAGGATTTTCCTGATAAATTCCTGCCCGAAACCGTGCCCGCCTTTGCCGCAACAGCCAACTTTGAATTTCTTCGCAAAAAATATCCGGAATATACTTACAAGGAAGCGACTCTTAATCCTACGAACCCCACGCATCGCGCAACAGAATGGGAGGCTGACGTAGTGAACGCTTTTCGAAATGATGAAAAACTGGTTACCAAAACCGGCCGCCGCTATAGCGAAGGCATTGGCGAGACGCTTTACCTGGCGCGCCCTCTGCGCATCACGGATGCCAACTGCCTGCGCTGCCACGATACCCCCGACCGCGCTCCCGCAGCCATGATCCGCGACTACGGCCCAAGCAACGGTTTCGGCTGGAAGCTGAACGAAGTCATTGGCGCCCAGATCGTCAGTGTGCCTATGTCTGTACCCGTGCAGATTGCCAACAGCGCCTTCTATACTCTGGTGCTCTCGCTCATCGGTATGTTTGCAGTTGTGGCGGTGATTCTGAACATCCTGCTCTATCTAACCATTATTCTGCCCGCCCGCCGTTTGTCCGATATGGCCAACGACGTGAGCAATGGCAACATGGAGGCTCCCGAGCTGCCCGTGAAGGGCTCAGACGAAATTTCCATTCTTACCGATTCTTTCAACCGAATGTATCGAAGCCTGGCCAAGGCGATGCGAATGCTGGAAGGCTGACCAGGACCGGGCCGGCGTCTGTCAAAAGATGACCGTGCGCCCGTCTCTTATCCAACGCCTCAGCTTCAACTCTCATGCTCGTGTGAGGGAACAAGCCAGTGCCAGCGGTGCATACGTTTTTTGGATCACACTTTCCACACGTATGCATTGCGCGCATTTCATCATTGTCAAACGGCGACAAATAAGATCAGCTTTGCTTCGCGTGCCCGGCCCTGCCAGGAGATTTCACCCGTTATAGCTCTTACTGCGCTCGATCTCGCTAAACACCGTATTTGAGATTCCGCCGCTGAAGCGTTATATTGACCCACCGCCATGCTACTTTTATGAAAGACGATGTTGGACTTCAAAAGGATCAAGTCCTTGGTAAGTGCAAAATAGAGTACATGCTCGGCAGCGGAGCCATGGGCGTCGTCTACCTGGCCCTGCATCAGAATCTTCAGATCTACGTGGCAGTCAAAGTGTTGCCACTGTCCCTCACGGAGAATAACCCCGACCTGGCCGAGCGCTTTTTGCGCGAAGCGCAGATCATGGCCCGCATTCGGGATTCGCACGTCGTCACCGTAATGGACGCCGGCCAGGATGAACTGACCGGTCTCTGCTACATTGTACTGGAGCTCGTAACAGGTGGTAATCTGGGCGATCGCATCCGCGACAACGGCCCGATGGACGAGCGCATGGTGCTGCAGATCGGTGCCGAAGTGGCCAAGGCTCTCATCGTTGCCGGTGAGCACAGTGTTGTCCATCGGGATATCAAGCCTGATAACATCATGCTGGATGCCAAAGGCCGCGCGAAGCTTTCCGATCTCGGTCTTGCCAAGATCAGCGGCGCCGGTACGCATACGCTGACTCAGGGCGGCGCCTTCATGGGCACCCCCGCCTACATGTCGCCGGAACAGGCGCGTGACGCCAAGACGATTGATGGCCGCGCCGATATTTACAGTCTGGGTGCCACGCTTTACCACGCTCTTACCGGCGCACTTCCGTTCAAGTCCGAGACGCAGGTGAACATGATCACCGACGTGCTCTACACGCCGACACCCGATCCCCGCGGTCTGCGTCCCGATCTGTCCGAAGCCGCTACTGCCATCGTGCTGAAAATGATGGCGAAGAAGCGTGAGGACCGGTATCAGAATGCCGAGGAACTTTTGCAGGAGCTGGAAACAGCCATCCGCAACAAGGGCAGTGCCGAGGGACTGCTTGCCCAGCCTTTCCTCTACAAGAGCTTCGACGACGATGTGGCCGCCACGGCAATCAGCAAAGGGGTGGAACTGCCCACGCCAGTGCCTGCGCCTCCTTTGCCGTCCTCTGTCATCACCCGTGGAATGGGCTCGACCACGGCCAATCGCACCAACCAGCCCGTCACGGTGTCGATGGTGCCGACGCGGCAGCCTTCGCGCGTCTGCAGCGTTCTTTTCCTGGATATCATCGGCTACTCCAAAGGCGGCAAGGCGGATCCGCAGTATCATTTCAAGAGGCTGTTCAATAAATTCCTGAAGGCTGCGCTTGCCGAAGTGGACCGGCAGAAGCTGAAAACGGCGGAGAATTCCCGAATTATTCTGGATACGGGAGACGGTGCCGCACTTTGCTTCATGAATGATCCGGAAGAAGCTCTCATTTGCGGTTTGGCACTGCAGAGTCAGTTGCTGCTGGACATGCAGCAGGAGCCGGAAGAGAGCCATCACCAGGTACGCATGGGAATCAACTTCGGCACGGTGAAGATCGTGCAGGATATCAACGGCAATGATAATCCCATAGGCGACGGCATCAACAGCGCTCAGCGCATCATGAGTTTTGCAGGTGCGAATCAGCTTCTGATCTCCGAAAGCTTCTACGAAGTGCTGTCTTCTTTTTCAGAAGGCTACATGGCCTGCTGCGATTATCTGGGCGTTCATCACGACAAGCATAATAAAGAGCATGTCGTGTACGAGTATCGGCACCCCGATCTTGAGCCGTACCTGTCGCCTCGCGCAGGGGGCGGCGTCAAGACCGAGTACTTTCCGCAGCCGTCGGAGGAAGAGTACCAACAGATACCGCCTCCTCCCCCACTGCCGCAGGCGCAGGCCCAGGCGTACCCGCCCACGCAGGTCTATCCTTACCAGAGCTACGCCGCTCAGAAGCCGCCCTCAAGCATTCCCCCAGGCTGGAACCCCGACACGCTGGCTTCCATTGAGAAGCAACTGGCGCGTGCGGTCGGCCCCATGGCCCGCATGCTGGTGAAACGCGCTGCCAGCCAGTATTCATCGCTGCCTGCGTTGCTCCAGGCTCTCGGCACCGAAATACCGGACGCGGACGCCCGGCAGACTTTCCTGCGCAATACATCTCTGCCCACCACCATCGCTCCAAGCGCCGGTCTGCTGAGCCAGAACCGTGCCTCGCTGGGCAACATTACCGGATCGATGTCCGGCAGCGGCGCTGCGTCCCAGCGCATCGTTATCCCGGGAACTACCAGCTTTGTTCCTCAGCCCGGCCCCGCTTCGCGTCCGTTCTCCTCGGCGCCTCCCATAGCGGCCAGCCGCCCTGCCGCTGTGCCTCCGCAGCAACCGACCTTCCACAAGCCGCCGCCCCAGCAGCAGCAGCGGCAGGCGCCGCCCCCACCACCACCCGAGCCCAGCCGTCCCCCGAGCAGCGTGCTGCCCGCCACTACGGCCTTCACTCAGGAAGATCTGGAAGTGATTACGGCGAGACTGGCGAAATTCGTTGGCCCTATCGCGAAGGTACTGGTGAAACGCGCCTCTGCCCGCGCAAGCAGCATCGAGGAACTGCTCGATCTTCTGCTTCCCGAGATCCAGAGCGAAGCCGACCAGCAAAAATTCATCGCCAGTCTCTACCAGCGGTAGTTTCAAGCGAAGGAATCTGGCTCAGGTCTGTAATCCCCACCAATAAACCACCACCCCCCATCCCCAGCGACGACAAAGTCGTCAGCTAAAGGGTCCAGCGTCACGCTGGTGGTGGAGGCAGCGGTGGATGAAGGCTTCCAGGATGGGGCCGTAGCCGCCCCAGCTCCAGACATGATAACCGCTGCCTGCCGGTTCCGGATGCTGCGCGTGAGGGACCAGCACAAACCACTTCCTCGCGCCTGGCTCCCGGCAGGGGATGTAGCCTTCCAGATCAGGGCGATCGCGATACCAGTGCTGATAGATCTCAAACGTCTTCTGCCAGTCATAGCGATCGTGCGTGCCCATAACATAGAGGATCAGCGGCTCATGAGCAGGGTGTGACGGATGGCGGCGCAGATCACCGTCACCCAGAATATCCCAGCCGCCGTAGTGCGCGTTGATCAGCCGCGAACCCATTTGCACAGCGGCTCCCGCGGGAAGCCACGGACCAATATTCGCGGCGATCGCATCATACGGCCACGCCGGCGGATGAATGAGAAACGCGCCCCGAACCCGCGAGTCGCAGATGGCGGTACGCTGCGCGCCCATTGCGCCGAGCGAATCCCCCACGGCAATATAAGGCTGTGGAAAACCCAGTCGCTCCGCTTCCGAAAGCGCCGCTTGAAAATCCCACATCTCCGCTGTGCCAAACGTGGGGAAACGATTGCCGCTGCGCCCATGATGCCGTGAATCATGCGCCATAAGACAAAGCCCGAACTTCCGCGCCAGCGCGAAAGCAGCAGTCCACGTCCCGTTGTTGCCACTGCTATCCGTATAGCCGTGCAGGAAGAATAACGTACCGTTTGGCGTCTGGCCGTAGGGCAGATCCGTATTGCCCCAGGCCCAGCCTGCTACCAGTTCGCCATCCTGGGCGGTCGCGCCGAACTCGAACACGCCGCGCTCTGCGGGGCATCCTCGAGTCCGCCGTGGAATCGATCGCCGGAAGATCTCCTTAGCCCAGTCACGTGCGTCCCAGAGATTCATTCACTTCCAGATAATGAGGATTCAGATCTTCCGCAGGATTTACTGATGCCGCAATGACATCCGCACCATACTTAGCCGCCAGAAATCGTTCGCGATAAAGGAAATACGCGGCATGCGTTATTTTGTTCGTAAAATAGACATTAAAGCCGCCGCCGACAACAGCTCCCGCAACAGGCAGAATCTGCGCCAGCTTGGCACGTGTTAAACGTACACCTAAAGTAGTAGCAAGAGTCTCGATAACATGCATCAGGCCGCGCTTTTGCATTTCGCTCCATACCTTCTTCTGTGCTGTATCCTGAGCTATCTTAACCAGTTGTGCCATTGCGGCAACCTTTGCAGCATCCGTAGGCGAAGAAGCCAGTGCGAGGATGCTAATAGCAAACAGCCGCTCTTCGGGATGCTTAATATCGAAACCATAATACGTGGCATACTCCGCGACAGCACGCAGATTTAAAGACATAAGCGCCACGATATCCACGGGTATACCGGGTAAACCTGCAAAGCCCGCGCCCGTTCCTTCAGCGGCGGCCAGGGACTCATACTTAACATTGATCCATGCTATGGATTTATCAATCTGCTCAAGGTCAAGTGACTGAATATCCTGCAATGTTTGTATATGAGTATGTCCGTCCTTCCTTAGTGTTGCAAAAATGGATTCCGGACGCACGCTCCATTGAGCAACATGGTTCAGTAAATGCGTTACCTTCGACAAGGTCTGGCCCACCAGTTCCCCTAACAGCGGAGTGTTGATCAGCGCTTCTCCTGCTTTGGCAAAAGGCCAGTCTACGGCATGAAAGAACGCGGAAACCCAGCCTGTCTTAGGCTTCTTCCATTCATGAATTTCCCGCAGACTCTTCAGCTCATAATCGCTTGGCTTCATAGCGGTGAAGAATGCTTGAGATGTTGTGATGCCGGCATGCCGCTAAAACGGTTTCTCCACAGCTCCAAAGGCTCGCTTCTTGCCCTTTGCCTTCGGGCCCACCATAGAGGCGCCCTTAACCGGGGCCTTTCCCTTGCCACGCTTGCCGCCGCCGTAGTTTACCGACTTGCCCTGCGGTTTCGCGGTTGGCGCCATCTTCTCAATTCCCGCGCGATCCTTTAGCTCCACCATCTGATCGCGCAGAATGGCGGCGCGCTCGAAGTCCAGTCGCTCACTGGCTTGCAGCATCTCCGTCTCCAGTTCCTGCAACACGGCCAGGATGTCCATATCCTCACCCGTCTCGCGGACCACAGAGGCTTCCACCTCGCGACCCTTCAGCACGGAGGTCAGACTTTCCTGCACCGCGCGCTGGGCGCTTCGCGGCGTAATGCCATGCAGCTTGTTGTAGGCCAACTGCTTATTGCGGCGGTAATCAGAAATATCCAGGAGCCGCTTCATCGAGCCCGTCACCGTATCCGCGTACAGGATTACCAGCCCGTTGATATGTCGCGCGGCGCGACCAGCAGTCTGTATCAGGGATGTATCGCTACGCAGAAAGCCTTCCTTATCCGCGTCCAATATAGCAACCAGCGAAACTTCCGGTAAGTCCAGGCCCTCACGCAAAAGATTAATGCCTACCAGTACATCTACTTCACCCAGACGCAGGCTGCGCAGAATCTCCACTCGTTCAATGGTATCGACTTCGCTATGGATATAGCGGACCTTTACATTGAGATCTTTAAGATATTCTGCCAGATCTTCCGCAGTTCGCTTTGTCAGCGTTGTTACCAGAACGCGTTCGCCAACTTCTACCCGTTGCTTCGCCTGCTCAATCAAATCATCAATCTGGCCTGCCAGCGGCTTGATAATGATGCGCGGATCCACAAGGCCTGTGGGACGTATAATCTGCTCCGCAATGGCATCCTTGTTTCCTTCCGGCCCATACGCGCCGACAGCTTTAAGTTCGTACGGACCGGGGGTGGCCGAAACGTATATACGCTGGTGGGCGACATTTTCCCATTCGGCAAACTTCAGCGGGCGATTATCCAGCGCGGATGGCAAACGAAAGCCATGCTCTACCAGTGTCGTTTTGCGTGAACGATCGCCTTCATACATACCGCCTATCTGCGGAATAGTGGCGTGGCTTTCATCAATAATTGTGATGTAATCTTCAGGAAAGAAGTCCAGCAACGTGTAGGGACGGCTGCCTGGCTCACGCATGGCCAGATGGCGGCTGTAATTCTCAACACCATTACAGAAGCCCATTTCCTCCATCATTTCCAGGTCGTAATCCGTGCGCATTTTAAGGCGCTGCGCTTCAAGGAGTTTGCCCTGGTTCTCCAGCTCCGGCAGCCGCTGGGCCAGTTCTTCGCGGATAGTCACCAGAGCACGCCGCAGCTTTTCGTGAGGCGTTACAAAGTGCTTGGCGGGAAAGATGATATAGCGTTCCAGCGCTTCAAGTTGCTCGCCGGTCAGCGGATCAAACCGGGTGATGCGGTCCAGTTCATCGCCGAAGAATTCAATGCGAAGCGCGTCCTCGGTATAGCCGGGGCAAAGCTCCACCACATCGCCGCGTACGCGGAAGTTGCCGCGGGTTAATGCAATATCGTTACGTGCGTACTGCATTTCAACAAGCTGCGCCAGCAACTGATCGCGCGTCTTGAATTCACCCACGGCAAGTGGGCACACCATGTTCTTATAGTCTTCCGGGGAACCTAAGCCATAGATGCACGAGACACTTGCCACGACAATAACATCGCGCCTCGATAAGAGAGAAGAAGTGGCTGCGAGCCGAAGACGCTCAATCTCTTCATTAACGCTGGAATCCTTTTCTATATACGTATCGCTGCGTGGTATATAGGCTTCCGGCTGATAATAATCGAAGTAAGAGACGAAATACTCAACCGCGTTGTTGGGGAAGAACTGCTTCAGCTCGCTGTAAAGCTGCGCCGCCAGCGTTTTATTGTGGGAGAAAACAAGCGCCGGTCGGTCCAGATTCGCGATTACATTCGCGATGGTAAACGTCTTGCCCGAGCCCGTGACACCCAGCAGAACATTGTGCTTTTCACCCGCCTGCAGGCGTTCCGTTAGTTTTGCGATGGCCTGCGGCTGATCACCGTCCGGCGGATAGGGGCAAACAAGATCGAATACCATGGCTTAAGAAAAAGAAGGGCGCGTAGCGTTAAAATTGCAGCAAGTGAACTACCTACATTACACCCGAATGACTTCCGCGCGAAACGGTTCCTTGCCTGTCTTCGAAAGAATTCCCACGCTCAGTGGCGCTCCACGATTTGCCAGACCTGCGCTGCCCGGATTAAAGAAGTGAACGCCATGCAACACCTCGTTGCGCGGCACGTGAGTATGGCCATGCAGCAGCCAGTCGCTCTTCTCCATCACCATGCGGGGCGGTATGTGGATAAGATAGAACTTCTCGCCAAAGCGCAGTTCCTTGCGGGTAAGCGGGTAATCCAGATAGTCATTATTGCCCAGCACGCAGATGACCCGGTCGCACATTGCGCGCAGGTTATCCAGAATGTTTTCCTGGCAAACATCACCCAGATGCCAAATCTCGTTAACTCCCGCAAACAGGGGAATAATTTCCGGCCGCCAGCGGTTGTGGGTGTCGGCAATCACGCCAATACGCCAGGTTTCACGCTCCGCCAGCGTGCTCGGAATAGGTGTCAGGACCATGCGCGGATACTAACCGATTGTCTGCCTGAAATCAACTGACTGTCGGTTTACTTGGTACAAAAGCCCTGCTTTGTGCTATCAGGCCATACTTTGGCCCGAAAATCATGGCCAGAATAAAGATGCTGGATTGAGTAAGCACAATACATCCGGCAGTAGACGCATTGCTTAGAAAGCTGATGTATGCGCCAAACACACAGGAAAAGACGGAAGCACTAAATGCACTTAACAGCATAAGATCAAACCGATCTGTCAGCATATAAGCGATACAGCCAGGAGTTACCAGCATGGCGATAACCAGCAGCACACCAACAGCCTGAAGCGAGGCCACAATGGTTGCGGCCAGCATGGAGAGCAGTGCGTAATGCAGAAACGTTGTGTTAATACCTATGGTGCGTGCATGACCGGAATCGAAGCAGTACAGCAGCAGATCCTTCTTCATCAACATCAGCGCGAAAAAGGTAATCGTACAGATTATCGTGGTCTGCATCATGTCGTCGGGCTCAATACCCAGAATATTGCCAAAGAGGATATGGTTAAGATGTTGGTCTGAGTTTACTTTAGTAAACAGAACCAGACCCGCAGCGAACATGCCCGTAAAAACGATGCCCATTGCGGTATCCTCCTTCAGACGGCTGTTTGCCTTGATGTAGCCCGTGGCTGTGGCGCACATAAGTCCTGCGGCAAAGGCGCCGATACTGAGCGGCAGCCCGACCATATAAGCCAGAACTATGCCCGGCAGCACGGCATGGGAAATCGCATCTCCCATCAGCGACCAGCCTTTTAGCACAAGAAAACATGACAGCACCGCGCAGACTGCCCCAATCAGTGCGCCCATCAGCATGGCGTCCTGCATGAAGGGGTATTGAAACGGGCTAAGCAGGTAAGTGATCATCGTGTTGCCTCCCGTGTTGTCACGGGTTCGGGCAGAGCGTGAGATCCCTCGGTCGTGGCGGCTGATGGCTTGTCCGTGCCTCCGGGCAGCAGTGCCTTCAAAGAAGCAATACGCTTTGAGCGGGACGCAAGCAGCCCGTGCCTGGGTGCAAACACCAGCGCAAGCAGGAAAAGGCCGGTCTGAAACACTACAATAATGCCGCCGGAAGATCCGTTAAGAAAGTCACTGGCATAGGCTCCAAAAAAAGAGGTGCTGACACCCATGGCGCAGGCGATCCACAGCATGCGGCTGAACTGGTCCGTCAGCAGATAGGCTGTTGCGCCTGGAGTAATCAGCATGGCCACAACGAGGCAGGCGCCCACGGTTTGCAGTGCGGCGACAGCGGTAGCGGCCAGCAATGTCATCAGAGTTACGTGCAGCAACGTGACGTTAATACCGATGCTGCGGGCGTGGTTTGAATCAAAGCAGAACAGAACAAAATCTCTCCATTTCAGGCCGATGATGAGCAGCGTAATGCTGGAAATGATGACAATCTGGATAATGTCTGAATCCGCAATGCCCAGAATGTTGCCGAAGATGATGTTCTTTATATTGACGTTGCTGGGATATAGTGACGTCAGCACCAGTCCCAGCGCAAAGAAAGTGGAAAAAATGACACCAATAACGGCGTCCTCCCGCAGCCGCGTGTTCGACCGCACAAAGGCCATTCCACCCGCGGCAAGCAGTCCCGCCGCGAATGCTCCAACCGCAAACGGCAGCCCAAAGATATAAGCCAGCGCAACTCCGGGAACCACGGAATGCGACAAGGCGTCACCCATTAAAGACCAGCCCTTCAGGGTGATAAAGCACGACAAAAAAGCGCAAACACCGCCGATAAGCGCGCTGACGAACATCGCCTTCAGGGTGTATTCATACTGAAATGGCACCAGCAGGTCTTCGAACGTCACAGTGCGGTTCCTTTCTCTAGTCGGGCTTCCTCTTCTTTTGCGCGTTCGCGCTCAGCCTTCGTGGAGCCAGGAGTCGGGCGTCCATCTTTGCCCAGCAGCAGCGGGCGCTCATCGTCGCTTAGCAACAGGAGCTCATGCTGCGTCGTGGTGGGATCGTCTGTGTGATCGAACTTGAGATGGCGCAGAACTCCGCCAAAAGCGCGCTCCAGATTCGCCTCCGTAAAGATTTCCGCCGTGGGGCCGCTGGCCAGCACCGTGCGGTTAATCAGCACCACCTGATCACAATAATCCGGCACGGAGCCCAGATTATGGGTTGATACCAGAATGATATGGCCCTCGCTCCGCAACTCGCGCAGGAGATCAATGATCGCTGCCTCCGTCTTGACGTCCACGCCCGTGAACGGTTCATCCAGAAGCATAACGCGGCCTCGCTGGGCCAGCGCCCGCGCCAGAAACACGCGCTTCTTCTGTCCGCCGGAAAGCTCGCCGATCTGGCGATCGCGGAAGTCCTGCATTTTGACGCGCTCCAGACTTTCCGTGGCGATGCGTTTGTCCTCAGCGCTCGGGATGCGCAGAAAATTCATGTACCCATACCGCCCCATCAGCACCACATCCCAGACACTTACCGGGAAGCTCCAGTCAACCTCTTCTGCCTGAGGCACATAAGCCACCCAGTTCTTGCGCTGTGCCACGTGAACGGGCTCACCGGCGATACGAACGCTGCCTTTGCTCGGCGTCAGGAACCCCATGACCGACTTGAAGAGCGTCGACTTACCGCTGCCGTTCACCCCCACAAGCGCGCAAATGGTGCCGGATGTCAGCCGAAAGCTGGCGTCGTACAGAGCCACATTGCCGTTGTTATAGACGACGGTGACATCCTGAACGGCGACATCCAGCGGAGCGCCAGCCGCATGGGTATTCTGTTGCGATTGCGGAGTTAAGTGACGTGTGCTCATGATTTTATGACGAAAGCGCTGAAAAGGGAAGAAGCTCGGGGACACCGGAAAAGCGCGGGATGATATGAAATTACGGCGATATTAGAATAGTGATATTAGAATTTAGCTTTCTACACTATCGTTCGATCCCTCGCCGGTGTCCATTGGTGAATAAAGCCGCTCCAGCGCGTTTCGGCTGCATCATCTATTACGGATTGCTTTGCAACGTTTTGCATCAACAAACGCAATTCTGAGTGCAGCCTCATGACGCCTGAACTCACTTCCCTGTAAATCCTTTTACAATCGTATCCGCGTTATATTCCAGCATTTTCAGATACGTAGGAGCAGGTCCGTCCGCCGCAGTCAGGGAATCAACGTAAAGCATTCCACCGTAACGGGATCCGGTTTCTTTTGCAACCTGCCTCATCGGTTTATCGCTAATAGTGCTCTCAGAGAAAACGACTGGAATCTTATTCTTGCGCACGGTATCGATAACCTTGCGAACCTGGCGGGGCGTACCTTCCTCATCCGCATTCACGGGCCACAGGTACAGTTCCTTCATCCCGTAATTGCGTATCAGGTAAGAAAACGCGCCTTCACTGCTCACCAGCCAGCGCTGTTCCGCGGGAATTGCCTCCAGCTTCTTGCGCACAGGCTCATCGATCGCTTTCAGTTTTTCGACGTAGGCTTTGGCGTTGGCGGTGTAGCCCGCTTCATTTGCAGGATCCAGCTTTACCAGCGCCTTGCGAATGTTTTCCACATAGATGATCGCGTTGGCAGGGGACATCCAGCTATGCGGATTCGGTTTGCCATTGTACGGGCCCTCGGCAATGCCCATGGGTTCAATGCCTTCTGTCACCACAATGCCCGGCACGTTTTTAACTCGCGTAAAGAAACGCTCGAACCAGCGCTCCAGGCCCAGGCCGTTCCAGATAACGAGATCCGCGGACTGCGCCTTTACGATATCCTGGGGCGTCGGTTCGTACTCATGAATCTCCGCGCCTGGCTTGGTGATGGACTCGACCGTCGCGTATTCACCGGCCACGTTCTGCGCTATATCCTGCAGAATGGTAAAGGTCGTGACGATGACCTTTTTCTTGTGAGCCGGCGCAGGCGGCACATCCGCAGCTGCGCCAAACGGGATAAGGACCCACGCCATAAGCGCGAACGTCAGGACGGCTGAAGCGGAAGCGATTGAAAGCCAACGCTTTCCTCGGCCGGGCAATTGAGAACGGGTTGAAATGGAAAGTCTGGAAATCATGGCGCATTAATTTGCTCATTCTATAGAAGTTTGCAATAACAAACTTTTTGAAACAGCAATAATATTTGCTCGGATGGGATGGCTAAATAACCTGCCAGCAAGAACTTAGCCGACAGACAACGCCTGGCCATTATTCCGCGCGTTCATCTTCAGGATATACGGCACGGCTTTCTTCGCCCATTCGCGAGGCGTAGGATAGGAGCCGGATTCGCCGCCAAAAGTGGAGCGAAGCATATCCGTATCGATGATGCCGGGATTGAGCGCGACAGCGGCCATGCCCTTGGGAATCTCCTGCGAAAGCGATTGCGTGAGACCCTCAATCGCCCACTTTGTTGCGCAGTATGGGGCAACCTCCGGGCTGGTCGACCGGCCCCAGCCCGAGCTGAAGTTCACGATCACTCCCGCGCGCTGCGCAATCATTGCCGGAGCGTAAGCGGCAATGACATACGCAGTGCCCTTGATGTTGACATCAACCACATTGGAAAACTCTTCAGGCGGAACTTTCCAGAGCGGCGCGTTGTTGTTGATGAGCGCGGCGTTATTGATCAGAAACGCCGGTGCACCCACCTTCGAAATGACCGCATCCGCCCAGGCTTTCACCTGAGAAAATTCCGCGATATCCACAGCGTGAAAGAGATGCGTGGGGAAGCGTGCGCTGAGTTCCTCAATCGCCGCAGCATTCCGCCCGCACCCGCAGACCAGATGGCCCTTTGCGATGAAGTCTTCCGCCATGGCCAGGCCCAGGCCTCGTGTAACTCCTGTAATAACAACGATTAAAGGGGAGGGAGAGATCGTGCTCATGAATCAGGGTTCGCGATGGATTATCAGGGAAGTTGTCAGCAGGAACATACTACAGGATTTTGCCGCCGCATCTGCAATGTTCAGGCGTTGTGCTGCACAAAGCTCTCGCGAAGTTCCTCGGGCGTCAGTGTGGCGGTGCCCAGCTTGCCTACTACAACACCTGCGGCATGATTCGCAATT
>JBGGNE010000479.1:0-10291 GCA_041287705.1 Methylacidiphilales bacterium
TATCAGGTGAAAGGCGGCAATCGGCAAATACGGGGTGAGGCCACAGCTTGCAATACAGGGTGGTTGCAGGCAGCAGGAACCAGTTTGGCGGGGGAACTTTTTCACCCACAACTCCAACTTGGCTGAAATCCCATTCCCGCAGCGCCTTTGATGCTTCGCTTTCCAGCTCACTGTCCTGGGCAATTTTGGCCGCTGGGTCAGTTGCAGCTATGGCGGGTGGATTGCCTTCCTCGGCCTGTGGCAGCATGTAGAGCATGAGATCGATACGTCGCCGCCTGGCTCCGATGACGGGATCTGCCTCAGCGCGTTTCTTACGCCACATGAACCGGAGCAGGGCCGCGTAGAGCAGGCAGCCGAGGCATAGTGCCAGGAAAATCTGGATGATCATTGTGCGCTCTCTTTCGGTAATGCACGGCCGCGCATTACAACATCGGCGTCCCGCAGCCAGGCGATATCCGCGCGCAACGTTTCCGAAGCTTTATCTCTTATATTCCCTTTTCCTGGATTGCTGGTTTCCTCGTTGGTGGATGCTAGGTTGGGCAGGCTGTCAGGGCTGTTCGTTTCGACCAGGGGAGGTGTGGGCGTGATCGAGGGAGCGTTAGTGGCTGTGGTGCGAAGCTCGGGGCCGGGAATCATCTGTCGAAGCGCGGCGTGGCCCATTTCGCGGGCGTCTCTGAAGAACATGGAGAGCAGCAGGGTAATGGCGAACCCGGCGGCGAAAAGATCCTTCCACAAGGTGAGGGCGGCGGCTACCGGCTTGCGCGTGGCCATCTCAATGCCGCCTTCCAGAATGCGGCTGCCATCCAGGGGAGGAATGGGGAACAGATTAAAGACCATGATGCCCAGGTTCGCGATCATGGCAATGAAGAGCAGACCAGCAATCCCGCGTCTCTCCGTTGTATCCCGCACCATTTCCATCAGTCCCAGCGTACCGCGATTCTGTTCAGTTCCCTGTGGTTCGATTGCAATCTCCTGCTGAATGTCGCTCAGCAATCCGTCAACAGAAAGCAGATCTACAGCTATGAGCGAGTGAGGTGTGACTTGTGTCTCCACTGTAAAGCCGAGCCATGCCGGCAGTGCGCTTCTGTCGGGCAGTGCGGGCACTATGAATGATGCCGTTAATTCGCTGCTATTCCGCAAAATCCGGGCAGTGACTGGATCTGGCTTACCCGCAAGGGACCGGAGCTGATACGCCAGTTCCGCGGGACTGGAGATTCTGACCCCATTCAAGGAAATCCACTCATCTCCCGGTTTAAGCTGAGCAATAGCTGCGACGGACTTGGCGGTTCGGCCCTCCGCAGAGGTATCATTTACCTGTTTGACTAAGACAGGTTCCAGTGGCAATACGGGCAAGGAAGCATAGCCATATGGCCCATAGGCAGGGGCCAGCTTCGCATGCACTTCCAGCTCTTGCGTGGAGCCTTTGCCATCGGGGCGGCTGATACGCAGCGATTTATAGTGGTAAGTGCTTAGCTTCGTCAGATTCAGTGATGAGGACTTCAGCAGATCAGTGCGGCGGGAGGTATATTCCGGGCGTTGAAGGACATCGCCGGCCTGAAGTTGGGCAGGGGAATCACTGGCATATCGAATTGCCCCGGGAATGGGGAACCCTACCGTGGAGGAATCCAGAGCAGTGGGCACAGGCGTCTTGCAGTACAGAAGCACCAGCAACAACGCGATGCCGATGATCAGATTAACCAGAGGACCCGCTGCGGCGATGGCCACACGCTGGAAGCCCGTTGCGGAGGGCAATTCGGTACCGTCTGCTTCTTTTTTAGGGACGTACGAGACGAAAGGCTGATGTGGACGTGAGAAGTGAAACGCGACCCGGTAACTGCGGGCAATCTGGGGAATCTCAACATATCCGCCCAGCGGCAACAGGCACAGCCTCCATTCCGTATCGCGCCAGTTGAACTTAAAGAGTGTTGGCCCAATGCCCACCGACAGCACCGGAGTGCGGAATTTCCATAGTCTGGCTACAAACCAGTGCCCCAGCTCATGCAGGAAAATTATGGATAAAAGAATAAATATCGCAGCAAGCATGCTCTAAAGGTATAGATAAAAGTCGCATCACAGTAACGATTTATATGGTAGTGTCAACGGGTATCCCAATGAGCAGCGATATAATGTGCTAAGATTTAATACTAAAAGAGCGAGACGCTGATGACAACTTAAAGGATAGAAGCTTATGATATTAATGAGCTTTGGATTTCCACTCACGTTCCGGAGACTTTTCTATCTGTGCCAGAGTTCGTCCGGAAAGTGCACTGGTATTGTCCCGCCGGGCTGAAATCGCACGCATCGGTTCGCCGTGCTTTAACAAAAGCCATTCATTTCCTTTTGTTGCGCGGGCTCCGTGCATTTTTACGAGCGCCCACTCGCCTTTCAGTTTCTTGCCGGAAAGCCTGAAGTGCAGTTTTCCTTTCTTGAGCCCTTCGTGTGGTTCCGGCCCCAGATTCTCCCAAGTACCTGTGTCCCAGACCATTACCGTACCCGCACCATAATTGCCTTCGGGTATGGTGCCTTCAAACTGCGCATAATCAAAAGGGTGATCTTCCACCATCAGCGCCAGTCGCTTCGTTTCAAGATCGGTAGGTGGACCTTTGGGAACCGCCCATGACTTAAGAACGCCATCCAGCTCCAGGCGGAAGTCATAATGAAGGCTGGTTGCATCATGCTTTTGAATGACGAAAAGTAACTTTCCGTCCTCCGGCGTATCGGATTTCGTTTTGGTGGTTGTCTTTTTCCTTGGTTTGGAAGGAGTGGGCTCCGCAGTCTGGGTGAAATCGCGTTTCTGCTGGTAGGCTGCCAGTGTGCCGTCACCGGTTCCTTTCAGGCGTGGCTTCTTTGCTGTTGTTGCGGGTTTATCTGAGCCACTTTCTGTCGTGCTGGTTGATGCATTTGATCCAAAATTACGCAATGCCTTTTGCAAATCCTGTTTGAGATTCAGAACGGGCTCGAACAGATCACCCTTTTTCTTGACGCGCTTCAGTGCTTTTTCAGCCTCAAAATAGAGAAGCGATGCGTCTTTTTTCTTCAGGCATTGCTCTATCTCTTTCCATTCCAGTGGCATGGAAACAAACGGTTTATCCTTTGCACGTAAAGAATAGACACAGACTGTAGTTTTGGTCTCTGAGTTCTGGCTCCAGTCCACCAGCACTTTGCCGTGCCGGAGCTCCTTTTTCATATTGGAGACTACAAGCTCAGGGTGAGCTTTCTCCAGGGTTTGCGCTACTGCTTTGGCAAATGGGCTGGTTTCTTCGTAAGTTGTTGGAGTATTAAGAGGAATATATATCTGTATACCTTTGGATCCGGAAGATTTGGCGAACACTTGAAGACCAAGATTATCGAACATTTCTTTTATCCATATGGCTACCTGTGCACACTGGACGGCATTGGCGGGTGGGCCGGGATCAAGATCGAAGACAATTTGTGTTGGCTGATCTATATCTGGAGAACGAGACAGAAATGTGTGTAGCTCCAGATCACCGAGATTGGCCGCCCATACGAGCGTTGCC
Organism: Methylacidiphilales bacterium; assembly: GCA_041287705.1. GTDB lineage: Bacteria > Verrucomicrobiota > Verrucomicrobiia > Methylacidiphilales > UBA1321 > LW23. Next base: position 3,519 of record JBGGNE010000479.1, read on the forward strand.
AGGTTGTTTACCATGCAAAACTGAATCTCTCCTGGTTTGTGATGTCGTTCAACCGTACATGTTTCCACAAAGGGCGGCTTAGGCTTTGGGCATTGTTTCTCGTAGAAAAAGGGAGCGGCTACGCCATTAGGGTAGCGCTTCATGGTCAGGGGCCTGCCTTCCAGATGTGGCAACAGCACAGGCGCGATGCCAATATAATAGGCAAGCATCTCGCCTTTGGTGAATCCGGCTTCGGGGTAATACACCTTATCCAGATTGCTGACGGGTACCTCCGTGCCGTCAACTTTCAGTGTCTGTTGTTTTTTGGTTGGCATCTGCCACCATACGATAAAATTTCATTGCCCGCAATTTGCCGTTACGATTACGACGTGTAAGGTAAGTCATGAGATCGATGTGGAATGGCAGCATTTCGTTTGGCCTCGTTACCATCCCGGTAGCGCTGTACCCGGCTACGCGTCGAGAGGAACTTTCATTCAAGCTATTGCGTAAATCTGATAACAGCCCTGTTAATTATAAACGAGTAGCGCAGGCAGATGGGAAGGAAGTTCCCTGGACTGATATTGTAAAAGGATACGAATATGAAAAAGGTAAATTTGTTGTATTAAAAGAAGAAGATTTTAAAAGAGTTGACCTGGAAGCTGCCGCACAGACAATTGATATTATGGATTTTGTGGAAGTATCGGAGATCAATCCTATGTACTTCCATAAACCGTATTACCTGGAACCACAGAAGGGAGGAGACAAGGCTTATGCGCTTTTGCGTGAGGCTCTGCGCGAGTCCGGCAAGATCGGAATCGCAAAAGTAATCATCCGCACGCGCGAACATCTGGCGGGAGTAAAAGCACAGGGTGATGCTATCATCCTGGAAATCATGCACTTCGGTGACGAGCTTGTGGATGGAGAGGCGCTTAAACTTCCAAAAGCATCTCTGGCTAAACCGCGCGAGCTTGAGATGGCTCAAAAGCTTATCGAGGGTATGACAGCTAAATGGGAGCCGGCAAAATATGAGGACGAATATAAGAATCAGCTCATGGCAATGATCGAAGATAAGGTAAAGAATCCGGATGAAAAGCCTGAGCCGGTGAAATCGAAAAAGAAGCCGGGTAATGTTATCGATCTTATGGATATACTGGAAAAAAGTCTTTCCCACACCAAATCACCTAAAGAGAAGGAAACTGCGGAGGAAGATCCCACTCCGGAACCGAAGGCAACTGCCAGCCGAAAGAAAGCAGCCCCCAAGCGACGTAAGGCGGCTTAACCTGTATAATTATAATGCCTTCTGCACGACGCCTTCACTTCGTGGAGCCCATGAAGGCCATGGTTGCCCCAGCGCCGCCGCACAATGGGGAATGGCTGTACGAAGTAAAATTTGACGGGTATCGGATCCTGGCTGTAAAAAATGGTACAGATGTTGAATTATGGTCTCGAAATAAGAATCTGTTGAATGAACGGTTTCCCACCGTAGTAAGCGCCGTGGCGAAACTGAGTGCGAAGAAATGTATCGTTGATGGTGAGATATGTGCATTGAATAGTGAAGGCAAAAGTTCGTTTCAACTGCTGCAAAACAGTGCCGAACAGGAACATCCTATCGTTTTTTACGCCTTCGATCTGTTGTATGAGGGATCGCGGGATCTTCGTAAGAAGAAATTGACAGAACGTAAAACGCTGCTCGACGCGCTGCTTTTGAACGCGGTGGATCCGATACGCCCCAGCTCATGGTTCAGCGAAAATACCGAGCAAGTTCTGGAAAAAATGCGGGAGGTAGGAGCGGAGGGAGCGATCGCCAAGCGCATGAATTCCGCTTATGAAGCTGGGGAACGATCTGGCGCATGGATCAAGATCAAGTTCACGCAGAGCCAGGAGTTTGTTGTGGTGGGGTACACGCTGCCCAGAAAGTCCCGTGCGTGCTTCGGGGCATTGCTTCTTGGCTGCTATGAGGGCAACAGGTTGATTTACTGTGGCAGGGTTGGAACTGGCTTCAGCGCAAAACGGCTTCGCGAAATCGATGCAAAGCTGAAGCCGCTGGAAATAGAAGCGCCTGTTGTGCAGGAGATTAAGGAGCCGAACGGGCGCTGGCGTCCACCTGGCTGGAAGGCTTCGGACAATCGTTGGGTGAAACCCACACTGGTCGCGCAGGTACAGTTTACCGAGTGGACCTCGGACGGGGTTCTCCGGCATCCCTCATTCCTGGGTCTTCGCGAGGATAAAAATCCGGAAGACGTGGTAAGAGAACGAGTTGTGTAAATTGCAATGTGTCACCCTCACGGGGAGGCATTCTGCGGTGACCGCAATGTTGTGTTTTCGGAGGGGGCGTTTCGCAAATACTTGGTAGCAAGGAGGTTAAGGAATTCCGGAAATCTGGCACTGGTCTTGCATTTAGAATTCACACCTACAGACAAATAAATCCATTTATGAGAAAGCCATGTATCTCGATGTAAATCTGGGATTGTGTATCGACAGCGATGAAGAATTGATGTCGGAAATAGCGCTTGGTGCCGATGCTGCGCTACATATACTGTTTACGAGGCATCGGGCTTATCTCAGGAGCATAATTCTTAAGATTGTACGGGATAAAGTAGAAACAGATGACATTCTGCAGGAGATCTTCGTTGAGATCTGGAAGCGGGCAGGAAGTTATACACGGCAAAAGGGACGCGCGCTAGGCTGGATGGTAACGCTGACAAGGCGTCGCGCCACAGATCACGCCAGAAAAAATGCCTTGTATTCAGGTGCCAAGGAGAGATACCGGAGTGAATATAGTGAGCTAATTACAGAAGAACATATTCAGGTGGAAACGGATGACCTGCGATCCTATTTATCCATGCTGCTCAGCAGGTTGCCCAGTCAGCAGAGGATAGTGCTGGAGACTATATTCTTTCAGGGATTAACGCAGCGGGAAGCCGCCCAGCAGATGAGCATACCGCTTGGAACAGTCAGAACCCGAATGGAACTTGGGATGAGGAAGCTCATTCATATCATCGCCCCTGCACGCCACAAAGTGGCATAGACAAGCTTACTCGAACAGTTTAGTCGGGTCGTTGAACCTTAAGGCGTTACCATAGAAATTCCTGCTGAAGAGGCTGTTGCTCGGGTGTTTCCTCGGTCTCATCTTCGCCTTGGACCATGTTTTCCAGGATTTCCATGCGATCAGCGTCGGCGGCAGGTTTGTCCCAGCGGATGCGCGAAATTCGAGGGAAGCGCATGGCGAAGCCCGACTTATGCCGCGTTGATTTTGCGACCGAATCAAACGCCAGCTCGAATACCAGCTCTGGCTTCACCTCACGGACCGGGCCGAAGCTGTGGGTGGAGTTGCGACGGATCCAGCTGTCAATCTGCTTCAGTTCTTCATCCGTAAATCCGGAGTAGGCTTTGCCCACCGGTAACAACTCGCCGTTCAACCAGAGGCCGAACGTGTAGTCCGAGTAAAAGCTGCTGCGCTTGCCTGTGCCGCGCTGAGCGTACATCAGTACGGCGTCCACGACAAGCGGGTCGCGCTTCCACTTGAACCAGAGGCCTTTGGGGCGGCCGGTGACATACGCGCTGTCTTTGCGCTTCAGCATCAGTCCTTCAATGTACGGGATGTCGGTGCGGTTAGCTTTCAGGCGAAGCTCGTTCATGTGATCACGGTCGCGAAGCTCCAGGAGTTCGGAGAACTCCATGAAGTCGATGGCGGGATCCTGGCGTGACCACCATTGACTCAGCTTTTGGCGTCGCTCCAGAAAGGGCAGGGGACGCATGTCTTCCCCGTCCAGAAAGAGCGCGTCGTACACGATCATGTAGGCTGGATACTGCTGCATCATTTTGCGATCCAGTCGCTTTCGGTTCAGGCGCTGTTGCAGATCGTTGAATGAGCCGATGCCGGCAGTTGTTTTAACCAACAGCTCACCATCCAGCACAGCGTTAAAGCGTGCTTTTGCCAGCAGATCGGGGAAGGATTGTGTGATCTGGTCGCCCGTTCGCGAGAAGAGCGCGGCGCCGTTCGAGTTGGAGATGAGCTGAACGCGAATGCCATCGTACTTCCACTCTGCGGAGTAGAGCGAGTAATCGAAGTCCTGCAGATCCTTCTCCTCCAGTGGGTGAGAGAGCATGACCGGCATGTAGGTCAGACTTTGGCCGGGCTTAGGCTTGTCGGCTTTCTTTTCCAGCCACTGAAACAGCTCGACGTATGGCGCCGAGAGAGAATGCCAGACTTCCTCAATCTCGTGCACTTCAACGGTGCCGTAATCCGCCAGGACATTCTTGGCAAAGCGCGTCGTGACACCGACGCGCGGATTGCCCATGCCAAATTTCAGCAGAGCCCATCGTTCGGCCACGGTGCTGTTGTCCAGAAGAGTTGCGAGATACTCCTTCAACTCCTCTTTGCTGAGACGGCCGAAGGTCTCCACGAGTTCAGATAGTGTTGGCAGGCGATCCAGCTTTACCGCATCCGGGCTGACGGGCCAGAGATGGGCGATGGTTTCCGAAGTCTCGCCGACGTAATCGTAAGACATCTCAAACAGGACCGGATCCGTTCGCGAGACAATGAGATCGCGCACCAGCGCTCGTTTGAAGAACGCGAAATCCAGTGTGCCTGCGATAGCGGCAAGTGCGTAACCTCGGTCTGGATCCGGTGTGCGGGCAAAGTAATCCTTCAGCAGCACGGCTTTGGCCAGATTGCTGTGGGTGAAGTAGAGTCGATCCAGGAGTTTGGCGAAGTCTTTCATGGTGTTTGAACTACTCGTTGTCCTCCTCTTCATAACCCACTAGCGACAGCGCGCGCGCCTTGATGCCCTTCTTTCCCAACGCGTGAATCAGTGCTTCCTCCCGACCGTGTGTTACCCAGACTTCGCGGCAGCGTACGTCGTCTATGGTTTGCAGCAGTTCATCCCAGTCGGAGTGATCGGAGACGACGAGGGGAAGTTCCACCAGCTTTTGCTTGGCACGAGCTCGAATCTGCATCCATCCGCTGGCCATGCTGGTGACGACGTCCGGCATTTTACGGGCCCATCGATCGTTGATCGCGCTCGGCGGGCACAGGACAAGTTCGCCGCCCAGCTTTGGTTTGTCGGATTCCGTCACCAGCTTTATTTCGCCCAGATCCACGCCCAGACGCTGGTAGAGCTCGCAAAGTTTCAGCAGGGCGCCATGCAGAAAGATAGTGCGGTTGAATCCGGCGGCCCGCAGTTCCATAATCAGCCGCTGACACTTGCCCAGCGAATAGACGCCGACAACATGGCAGCGCTGCGGAAAAAGACGCATGCTTTCCACAAGCTTCGCCACTTCCAGCTTAATATCCGGGTGGCAAAAGACTGGCAGGCCGAACGTGGCTTCCGTAATAAAGACGTCGCACTCCACGACTGTAAAAGGCTGGCATGTGGGATCCGTGCGGCGCTTGTAGTCGCCGGAGCACACCACACGCTGCCCTGCGTAATCCATGACAATTTGTGCGCTGCCCAGAATATGGCCGGCAGGCTCGAAACCCACTTCTACTTCGCCGAGTCGGATGTTGCCTCCATAGGGAATCGGCACGAACTCGCGTGCACAATCCGCGCCGTAGCGCGTCTTCATGATTTCGATGGTTTCCGGTGTGGCGATCACTCTGCCGTGGCCGGAACGCGCGTGGTCGGCATGACCGTGCGTCACCACGTCCGTGCTTACCGGGTCGCCGGAGGCATCGATATGGAAGTCGCCGCGGGTGCAATACAGACCCTGCGGCGTTACTTTCAGCCATTTATTGGGGTGAATCTGCTCGGAAATCATCAACACCCAATGTGGCCCAAACCTGCACTTTCACAAGCGCTTCAGCACGAAGCATGAGCGGTGATGCAAAAGCTATCGGGTGCGCTGGTTTATTCTCGTTTCGGTGAAGGGATGTGATAGCATGCGCGTCGAAGGTAGCACTTCTTACTATGGCAACTCTGTTTTTTCGCCCAAGTCATTGGTTCCGGCGTTCTATTATTCCTGCGATACACGCTATCGTGGGTCTCTGTTTCCTCTTGATGGGAAGTAATGCGGTGTTAGCCCTGGATATTACGGGCACTGTAACAGATGAAGCCGGCAAGCCTGTTGCGGAGGCTGAGGTGATGATTAACACCGCATGGCCGAAGAAGGGACAAGGGATTCGCTGTCCATCCTGCTATATTGATTGCGGCAAATCCGCAGTTACAGATGCCTCTGGCGCCTTTAAAATTGCGGATGTAAGCGAGGAACTAGGGTTTGGACTGCTGGTGGCTAAAGCGGGATTCGCGCCGAAGAAAGTTCGGGCCGAACCGCCAAAACCTGTCACTGTCAAGCTGAAACCTCGCATGGTCGATCTGGCAAAAGCGAAAGGGGTGCTCTATGGACGCGTGCTGGATCAGGAAGGCAAGCCGGTGCCGAACGCCGTGGTGTCACCCGATGGCTTCGGAAAGCTGGGCGGGAGTGTAAACTTTGGCGGCGTTAAGCATGATAAGGAAGCGGTAACCGATGCGAAAGGGGAATTCACCGTCATGGTATATGACGAAGGTTACCTTACGATGAATCTGGATGTGGAGCATCGCAGTTTCGCACCGTTGCAGACTGCGCAACTCAACTTTAGCAAAGATGCTTCTGATGTGCGGGAACTGCGGCTGACCATTGGCGCAACGATTACGGGGCGGCTGCTTAAGGACGGCAAGCCGTTGCGGGGAATCCGTATGGGGCTGGTGACCGAGAACCGCGCTTCTGACGGCTTCTACCGTGCAAACGCGATTGGTACAGACGAGCAGGGGCGGTTTTCATTTCCAAACGTGCCTGTAGATCGCCTCTACCAGCTG
>JBGGNE010000480.1:0-12934 GCA_041287705.1 Methylacidiphilales bacterium
AAGCGTTTTTACTGTTAGAAATCTAGCGAGCATTATTAGCGTTCCTCAGATACTTGTTTGGCTCATCAAGCGGTATGCCTTTTGATTTGAGAAATGCGTTGAGACCATCAGGTCTGCCTTTGAAATACCAACTCTGTCCGGGCTGCCCATTGCAATAGATCATCATCTCTCCGCAAGAAAAGCACATGAGCACTTCGTAATGGTTGCTCCCGACATCAAAGACTACAGCATGTCGTGCTTTGAACGTGCACATGAGCCAAAAGATGCGATCGATAAACCGAATTTCTACCCACCTCAACGTGCCTTGAAAGACCTGCCTGGCCTCTTCCTTGGATATCTCCAGCTTGCCAAGCACCGGGTTGTAATAGAGTTGGGGAAGCTGGGTATAGGCAGGATCTTGCCCGGCGATAATTTGCGGCACCAACGAATAGATCGTGACCGGAACGCGGCTTTTTCCATACAGGACGTTGGCCACCTCATAGGGTATACTGACCAGGAGGAAATATTGCAGAATGTAGATTATCGGTGCGATTCCCAGCAACCACTTGAACCAGCGTGTTTTGATAATCTTTTTTATCTTTTCCATATCCGTAATATCCTACTTGTAGCATAGATCTTGGTTCGGGGAAGTATTGTTTGTGGGACGCGTTGTAATCACAAAAAAGGCCGGACTCCGAAGAGTCCGGCCTTGAATATTAGTATTAGCTCTTACTCTGTCGTGGTATTACTTCTTCAGCGGCGCCGCGGTCAGAGTCTGCGTGGAGCTGAAGCCGTACTTCTTGGGGTTGTACATCTCTTCAACCTTGGCGCAGGGGGCGGTGACGGTACCGGCGGCGCGAACTCGGGCCAGGTACTGGACCGTGTAGGTGCCGGGGCGGAGCAGGTCATCGAAGAAGAGGACGCGTTCGTCGCGAATCTCCTTGTAGCTGCTGCCGAGTTCCGTCTTCAGCGAGACCTTGGCGCTGGTCTGGGCGGTATCGAACGTTTCCTGCTGCGCTTCCAGGATGGCGGGCAGCGGATCGTCGATGGCGATGTAGGAGACCTGCTCCTTTACGCCTACGCTTAGTGTTACCAGAACGAGGTCACCGGCGGTGAGGTTGGTGTCGGTGATCGCTTCCAGCGTGCCGTTGTTGTTGACCTTCTCGTAGGTGCGGGTGATGGCGTAGCCTTTGTCCACAGCGGCAGAAGTGGTCTGGGCGGGCCAGGCTTCCACGCGAACCTGTACAACGAGCTCGGCGGGTGAGGGGTTCTTGAACGCCATGTCAGGTGCCTTGCTGCTGGTGACCAGCGGGTAGGTGCGCTGAGCCGCCATGCTGCTTTCATTCAGGTCCAGAGCGTCCGTTTCACCTTTGTTGAAGGTGAGTGTGGGCTCGATGGCAATGCCGGGGTTAGCGGTCTTGGCGCGCTCTGCCATGGCAATGAGCGCCCAGACGTTACCCTGTGTGGTGCCCCACTGGCCGCCTTCTCGCATGCGGAGGAGCTTGTCTTCCAGTTCGGCGGGCTGCTTGCCGCTCGGGTCCAGAATCATCCAGGCCAGCATCTGTATGGAGGTTTCGCGGGCAGGGGTGTAGAACCATGCCGGTGCGGGCTGATCGGCGGAGTCGGTGGTCAGCAGGGTCCGGGCCATGTCGGGGTCGCCGCTGCCGGTCAGGATAGCGAGAGCCAGGAGGGCGCGGTTTTCGCGGCTCAGGCGGTCACGCAGTTTGAACAGCTTCTCCACATAGGCGGGTTCGGGTTTCTCCAGAAGAGCGAGGGCATAGAGGGCCATGCAGTCGGCTTCGAAGTCGTCCTTGCCGGGGTTATCCAGGCGTCCGCGCAGTTGCTTCTGGAGGTAATCCACCAGCTTCTTGAGGGGTTCTTCCGGTACGGTGGCGTTCTTGGTCTTGGCGATAGCCAGTGCCATGCCGCCGTAGGCGCTGCCCCAGTAGAGAGGCTCGGAGGAGGTGGGCCAGTAACCCAGGCCGCCGTTATCCTTCTGCATGCTCAGAATACGGGAGATACCGCCGTTGATGGCGCGCTCGATTTCCTTGGGCGTGCGGCGTACCTGAGGCAGGGCGCTTTGGATGTTCTCAAACATCAGCCACGGCATGAGGCAGGAGGAGGTCTGCTCAACGCAACCGTAGGGGTAGTGCAGCAGTTGGTTAACAGCTTCGCCCGCTTCGGTGATGCGGCTTGTGGAGACGAGGACATTGGCGGTGCCGTTGGCCTTCAGCAGTTCCTGCTCAACACCCGCAAAGAGGTTGACCTGACCCTGGCCGAGGCGGCGGCTGACAACGTTGCTGCGCTTGGGCAGCGGGTAGCCAACATCCAGCGTGCTCTGTACGGAATCCACTTCGCGAGAGCCCGAGGCGGTGGTGAGGCCGGCCTTGAACTGCCACTTGGCGGTGCCTGTCGCGGTCACGTCGATGGTGAAGTCAACCGTTTTGGTTTCGCCGGCGGCGAGGTCCACAGTCTGCTTCAGCTGCGTGCCCTGAGAGGCGGTGGCAGTGTTGTCGAGTTCGAGGATGACATCCGCTTTACCGGCCTGGCCGGATTCGTTCAGGACGACGGCACGGGCGATAATCTTGTCACCAACATTGGCGAACCGGGGAAGGCCGGGCTGAACCATCAGCTTCTTCTTGATCTCGAAGCTCGATTAACCGGTGCCGAACTGGCTGGTGGTGGTGGCGGCCACGGCAACGATGCGATAGCGCGTCAGGCCATCGGGGGCTTTGCAGTTGGCGGTCACTTTACCGTTGGCGTCGGTAACGAGCCTGGCGTTCCAGTACGCGCAGGGCGGGAAGTTATTGCGCAGGGGGCCGTATTCATCGCCGCCGCCACCGATCACATAACCCTTGTTGGAGAAGGACTGTGTGCGGGGATCATCGGAGAAGAGCGACTGCAGGGTAAGCGCGGAACGGATCGCAAGGCTGATAGGCTCGTAGAACGTGCCGAACGGATTCGGGTTCTCGGCGTTGGTCAGCTTCAGGATGCCTTCATCCACGGCGTACAGCGTTACTTCCGCATTCTTGACGGGCTTGCCTTTGCTGTCGGTGACGGTGGCGCCGAGCGTAACGTCCTGGCCAGGGCTATAGACTTTGCTCGTGCTTTCCACGGCGATATTCAGCTTGGCACTTTCCTTTTCAACACTCAGTTGGATGTAGCCAACGCGGTGATCGGTTGCCTTGAACTCGCGAGGGCATTCATTGCTGCCGCGAATAAGCAGTACCGAGACGAACGCGTTGGGGCCGTCAGCATCGTTAAGCGGTACGGCAATGGAAGCCGCGTTGCTGTCGACAGGCACGGAGAACGTGCGCAGCACCTTATGTCGCTCCACGGTTACTATTGCGGTGCCGGAGAAGGGGGCTTTGGCCAGCAGCACAGCAGTGTCGCCCGGCTTGTAGCTCTTCTTGTCGGCAATCAGGTCCAGCTTGGCAACGTCCTTGTAGTCCCAGGCCATCGTATCTTCGCCATAGACATAGAAGCCCGTGCGGGTGAACACGCGGTTGCCTTCGTCGTCCTTCGTCTCAATATCAATGTAATGCAGACCGGACTTTTCCGGAGTAAGGGTGATCAGTGTAGGAGCAGTTTCCACGTCGCGGCCATCATCCTTGGGTGCGGGCAGGGTGGCATCCTGGGTGGAGATATCCGTTACGGTTCGCTCGGTTTCGTAGGTGGAAGCATTGCCGGCGCCTTCTTTACGGACGGGGTTATAATCCACGCGGCGCAGCGTCACTTTGGATTCCAGCGGCTTGGCCCATACGGTGCCATCAGTCTTGACGGCCACTGCTTTGATCGGCACGGGCTGACCGGCGCGGAATACGCGGTTGAGGCTGGCGACGCCCAGATAGAACTGGCTGGAGTGGATCGTGAGTTCTTTAGTCGTGGAGACAGTCTGCTGATTCACGTCCGTTACTTCCGCCGTCACAGAGGCCAGACGGGGAGAGGGGAATGCCTTGTTGGTTGTCAGATCCAGTTCGATATCCAGATTGCCCTTGTTGTCCAGCGCGGCTTCGCCATCGGAGCCACCGTAGCCTTGGTTATCCTTGGTATCTTCATCGTCGCGTCCACGGCTGTAGCCGATGAAAACGTAGGGATCGTAGCCTTCGGGGGCAAACGAGGTGTCGTTTCCGTTCCATGAGTACTTAACCTTGGCGCCATCCAGTGGACGGCCCATCAGATAGTTGCCGTGGATAGGGAAGGAATAGTGACCGGGCTTCGGCACGGAATTGGGAATGGTCAGCTTGGTCTCGAAAGCGACGGGCTCAAATTCCAGGGACTGGATATCGTGCGTGAAGCTTTCCTCACCCACAGCGGCGGTGATGGTGAAGTTAGAGACTTTGCCTTCCGGCAAAACGAAGCTGAAGTCGAAGCTGCCGAACTCCGAGAGCTTTACTTCCTGCTCAAAGACGGTGTTGCTGTCGCTGTCAGCGACTGTCACGTTCAGCTTCTCGCCCTTGGGAATGGTGATTTCGTCACCGTTCTCGCGGCGGAAGATACCCTTCAGGTACACGGTATTGCCGGGGCGATAAACGGGGCGCTCCGTAAAGAGAAAGCCCTTCAGCTTGGCGCCGGTTGTGGCGGCTTCATCTTCCCAGTATATCGGGAGCTCAAAGCGCCAGCGGGCCACTTCATTGGCATCGCCCATTTCGGCGGCGCAAATATCCGTGCCTTTTTCGGCCAGCAGCCAGAAGCTGGGTTCCGGCTCGTCGGTTGTTGTTGTGGACGTGGTGGTCGAATCCGTGTTGGCCGCACCGGGCTTGTCCGAAGGCTGCGGCATGGGCATAACGGCCCAGCCATCCTGATTTGTAGTGGCGGTCTTCAGGAACTTGTTGGTGTGAGTGGCGGTGCTGATCTTTACGTCGCTCATCGGCTTTCCGGTCGAAAGCGAGAAAGCGAATACGCGGAGTTCCTTGCCCTCATCTTTCCAGTACAGTCCTATATCCGTCAGCTGTACCATGGCCTGTACGCCGCGCTCCTTGGACTGCGCCATGATGTAGACTGCGCCCGTCTTAGTGCCGGCAGTGGAGAGGATATCGTCCCAGTTGAAGGTGGTTTCCTGGTATACATCTTCCTCGCCTTTGGGTGAAATGTCTTTGGTGAAGACCGGTTTACCCTGAATGTCGTTAAATTCGATCGGCGCACGGGCTTCGCCGGCACCAGCGTATTTCGTGTCGTACCTGGAGTACGTCTTGATGATGTTGGAGCGATCCAGCATGCGCGCCTTCACGGTGAAATCGGGCGAGTTGATGCTCTTCAGCACGAACTTGCGCGTACCGGCGGCGTTTTGCATTGTCGAGAAGAAGGGCAGCACGAGCGCTTCCTCAATCGGCTTGATCTTGACGCTTTGCGTATTGTCGCTGGCCAGCTTGAGGTCTTCATCGCTGGTGACGCCAGACTTGACCTTAACGGCGTAGTCCTTGCGCAGCTCGAACTTGCCGGTCAGAATCACGCTGGAATCCTGGCGGACCATTTTGAAATCGGCGGGCTCCGGTGATACCGACACGTAGTCGTTAATCGGGAAGTCTTTCTTCAGCGACTTATTGAACTGAACGATGATGCGGCGGCCTTCTTCGATATCATTCGTGGCAAAGGCGCCATTGACCTGCATCGGTTTCAGTACGCCCAGCACCAGTTCGGTGGCAGCGGGCAATTTTGCACCGTTATCCGAGGGGGCATCCTGCTTTACAACCAGCGTCCAGATGCCGGGAGTCAGCGGCGTGGCCGGCGTGATTGTCATCTGATTCGGCAGAGGATAGTCGGGCGCGGACGAAGAGTTTTCTGTCGGGAAAAACTTGCTGCGCGGGCGATTCTTCACCACATAAAAGCGCTCGGCCCATGGGAGCAGGGCAGGGTAGGTGCGGCGATATCCGGCCTGATACTTATAAACAAGGGTAGGGGTTACCTTCGCCTTGATGGTTTCGCCGGTATTGCTCTGGAAGACGACATAGTCCGAGATCTTGGAAGAGCTTACTTCGTCATTGAAAATGACTTCGACCGCGGGCGACACCGTGAGCTGCGGCAGCTTTTCGGGGTCTACCTTCTTCTCACGGAAGGCGCGGAAAACGGGTGTGCTGTACTTGAAGTTCAGCTCAGGCAGCGATGCCTTGCCGGGAGCTTTGGCGCTGGGGGAAAGTGTAATGGTATATTCCGTACCCAGCTTTGTGGGTTCGCTCGGGGTAAATTCACCTTCGCTACGGGTTTTCCACTGCCAGGTGCCGGCCAGTTCAGGGGTAAATACAATCGGGGAATCGGCTTCAAAGCCTGCTTCCTCGCCCTTTACCATGGCTACGGGGAACTTGACCACGAAGCCCGCTACAGGCGTATCCTCGGCGGTGAGTCTGACGGTAATCTCGGGGCCCTTCTTCTCCGGGGCTGTGGGCTTTGTCCTGGCTGTGTCCTTCTTCGGGCCAAGGCGCTTTGTTTCCTGCTGGGCAAGCGAGGCCGTTATCGGGCAAAGAGTCGTGGTGACAAGCATGGTGCCAAAGAGCAGTGAGCCCAAGTGGCGTAGCACCCTCCTGTTGGCTGTGGGGGAACTGTACGGTTTCATAAAGGTATACTGTGGAATAGGGAGACTGGGTATGCCGGAATGTAAAATGCAGAAATGGACGGAGATTGCCCTGAAGCCCGATGGAGATGGGAGATCGAAAACGCTGTTTATGGCGGCTCAGCCCATAAAGATCAAGGTCAGAGGCGACGAGGAGTGCATTATGCGAGTTTGTTTTTGTCCTCGGAAAATCCCCTGTTAGTTAAATCGCGATCTGTACTGCTTTATTACACTCAACGTGCCGAACGGGTATAGGACCATAGGTCCACCACGCAACGGCGCATCAAGTCTACATTGTCCCCTTAATACGCTTTAACAGCGGATTGTTGCACTATAGAGACAGTGCCATGCTGAAAGGGTACGAAACGTCCGCTTGTATTTAATAGCTCATATTAAAGATGCGTTGAGTTTTGTGCTACGTTGTCGATAATAGAGGAACGCGTTATGACATCTGATGAGATCAGCGGTTCAACTCAAGGCTATGCATTCACTATCGCCAGGTACGAGCATCCCGACGCTCCCGAGCCTTTGCTTCAGGATACCTTTCGCTACGCCGAAGCCCTACAGGGTTTCGGTCGAAGCAGTGATTCCATCAGCGTTTATACCGAGTTGCTTGGGCGCGATCTACTTCACTTGCTGGACCGCGCGCGATGTATCGCACTCTATTCCCGAGGCACATCATATTCACATCTGGGCCGGAAGCAGGAGGCTTTAAAGGATTTCAACGAAGCCTGCGTGGTGGAGGTAAGCCCGGTGCCGCTCCTTCGGCTCGCTGACGCCATCACAGGATTCGAAGATTATGAAAAGGCGCTCGAGGTACTTGGCGATGCATTGAACTGCGAGGAAGCCACCCAGGACAAGAGGCTCTATATCAGGATTCTGGTTGCCATGGCCCGAAACCACGCGGCCCAGGGGAAGCTGCTCAAGGCTCGCAATGTGTTAAAAGACGCGCTTGTGCTGGCACCGAAGCGCCGCTCCCTAAAAGCCAGACTGGAGGACATCAGGGCCGCTATCAAATGCAGAAAGGAAAAGGTGGCGTCCACCGACGCACCCAGCGATTTGGGACCGTTCGAAACCATTGAGCGTTTCGAGCTGCTGTATCTGGGTAAGCCGGCGCCTGATTCTGAAGTCTATCACTATGTCGAGGCGCTGCTTGACGCCGATCGCTATACAGCCGCGCTTGAAGTAAGCGAGGGATGGCAGGATGCCATTGCTCGCTCCCGCATGCCTGGGAATCTGCATCACGCTCAGGAGTTGCACGGCCGCATCCTGATGGAGCTTGGCAGGCTGCCGGAAGCGGAAATCTTTATGCGGCAAGCCTGGGAAACACATAAATCCGAGCCCACTGTCACCTGCCTGGCTCAGTGCCTGATTGCCCAGGAACGATTTGCCGAAGCTGAGGTCGTTCTGCGCCATGCCCTCGCTATGCCGGAAATCGACCCGCCGCGGATTATGATGAGGCTCGCGCTGGTACTTCGCGCTGATCGCCGTCTGGCGGAAGCTGAATCTATACTTGGGAAGCTTGTGACTATAGCGCCGGATAATGAGGAAGCTACGCAATATCTGGAAGATATCCGAAGCGCCATTAAGATTACCGGCAAGGGGTAAGTTAGGGCTTGTCAGGAAAGAAGTGTACCAGTATGGCGCAGGGATTTTGACTACCGGCAAGGCGCGAGAAAGGCGCATACCCGCAGCGGTCTGTAACTGACGAGCAACGCAGCCGGTAGTCAAAAGAACAAGTCATAATGGTATGCTTATTTCCTGACAGGCCCTTAGCTCTCTGATCGCTTTATATCTCCCATTCGCTGGAGTACTTCCGCGCTGACAGAAGCTGGGCAAGTTCGACTGTGACCTCCAGACTTTTCTTCAGTCGCGCGCAGGCTTCTACGGACAGCGTGTCGCCCGTACTATTGCTGTCAGTATTGTCAGCTGCCTCCCAGTGGCGATTATGTACATACACGTTG
Organism: Methylacidiphilales bacterium; assembly: GCA_041287705.1. GTDB lineage: Bacteria > Verrucomicrobiota > Verrucomicrobiia > Methylacidiphilales > UBA1321 > LW23. The sequence continues at coordinate 8,491 of JBGGNE010000480.1, forward strand.
TACGGATTAATAATGCACTTAAAATCCAGCATCATTGAGGTGGCCAGCGACGTAAAGGCCATATAGGAATGCGGCACGCCCGCCGCATTAATAAAGGTGATTATCTTATCATAGAAAGCACCTTTCAGCGGACCGCTTGTACTCCCTGTGTACTCGATGAACTTTTTGAGCTCCGCGCAGCATCCCCAGTTATAAACGGGACTGGCAAGCACCAGAGCATCCGAGGTGCTTACAAGCCCGTGAAGAATCTGATAATTCTCTGTTGCTTCCATTGCCTTCCGGTCATTCGAGAAAGGTGGAAGGGGATAGTCCTGCAACCTTATCAGCTCGTAAGTACCATCTTCACATGCTGCTTTTAGCAAGGGCAGGCACATATTGGCCAGTCGCTCGCTCCGGCTTGCCGGGTCGAAGCTGCTTGAGATTATCGTTATTTTCACGCTGCGAAGATGGTCTGCTTAGGAGTCATTAGTCTTTACCGGCACCAGAGGCAGAAGTTTCCCTCTTTTGTGGCGCGCGCCGGATTCGCTCAGGGATATTGTTGTTGGGCAGCGTAAAGTAGCGTTCCGCGGCCGGATTCGGCGTCTTGTTCCGGGCAATCGGCGTCATGACGATGCGCTGCGTGATGGGGCGGCCCTGAGGTTGCGATCCCGGAAGAGTGGCTGGCCCAAGTTCACGGGCGCGCGGCAACTCGGTCACTCCGAAGGTCTGGGCGTTTTTGGCGGGTGGCAAAGCCGGGCTGGCTGGTTTGATCTCCTCGGGCGGATCTGCGGGTTCGGCAGCCTGCGTCTGCGTCACTGGTTCAGGCGAGGGGGGAACAATGGAAGGTGCGGGCTCAGAAACGGCCTCTGCTTGTACAGGTGTTACGGGCTCAGATTCCTGGGGATACGCCTCCGTTTCCCCAGCTTCAACATCAGCTTGTGTTCCAGAAGGCTCAGAAGCTTCAGTTTCATCCGTTTTCTCGGAATCTGTTTCCATCTCCTCTTCGTAGCCGTATTCGGAGGAATCCGTATCGTCCTCTCCGAGATCCACATCAATAGCCACGGGTTCAATGGTGTGTCCGGCACGGGAAGCCATAGAGTTGCGAAGCGGAATGCGGCCTTCCAGCCAGTCCTGCAGACGGGCCGCGGCCTCACGCCACAGCGGCTCCATCATAAGACAATGCCCCATGCGCGGCATGCGTTCAAAAGGCGCGTCCAGCAGTTCCGCCACTTTCGCCATGGAGTCCAGGGGCGTCATGCGATCTTCCGTGCCGCCCAGCACCAGAATAGGAGTGCGGATCCGATCCCGGTAAATAGGGACACGTCCGCCCAGGTCGCGCATAGCCGAGTGGCTTTCTTCGGTAAGATGCAGCACCGCGTTGGCGGCGATATCGGGAGGCGTATCAGGGGCAAAAGCAAGCGAACGCCAGACACCCGGCGATTTCACAAAGTCCAGCGCACGACCGCTGAGCATGCTGCGGAATGCGGCCCACCAGTGGCTCTTCATCGCCGCGCGGGTCAACGCCTTGAACTGGGTTCCCTGGATCGGTACCGGCCCGATAAGTGCGGCTCCGGGAGCGGAAAGACTTTCGAGAGCCTTCAGCGCCACAAAGGCACCCATATCGTGCCCAACAAGTACGGGAACTTCGTCCATCTGGCTCATCACGCGCAGCACATCGCCGGCGTATTCCATGACAGAGGTATTACGTACGCGGTCCGCGCCTTCGCTCCGACCATGCCCGCGCAGACTCATCGCGTAACAGGGATATCCGTAGCTGACAAAATAGGGCATCCACAGGTGCTGCCATATCCACGCGGACTGCCATGCCCCGTGGACAAACAGGAGCGCCGGGCGGTCCGCCCGTTTCTCCGGCAGCATTCGGATGACCTCAAGTTTCATGCCTTAGCTTCTCTGTTCTTCGCGGGCCGCACAGGCCCCGTTTCCACTTCAATTGCGCTCGCAGTGAAGCGCTGTGTAAAGCTTGCCATTATTTCCCTTCAGAAGTCCATCACTTTAGAGGATTTCAGTAAGAGATCTTCAACATTTACCGTAGCGCGGCTCATTATCTGCCCAGGTGTGTAAGGATCGCGGAGTCGATGCACCCCGATTTACGGCCCCAAGTAATGGGCGGATATTGACATTTCGAAGCTACATATATACATTAATGCTCAGTTCAACCAGCCGAATGGTTACATATGTCAAATTCCAGCAGAAAATATAAGCCGCGGCGGATTGTCGTGGAAAATCAGGTTTATTACTGGTATTATTCCGTGGAAGATGGCTTTCGTATTCATCTCACTGTTTTTACGGATAGCCGTACTCGCCAGAAGGTTCGTTGTACTTTTGATATTTATAAGCGTATCCACGGTAATCCTGGCGAAGAGGGATACGTCAGTAGAAGCCTTATTGCCACGCCGTGGCTCGCTCGCCGCGTTATCGAATACGCTTTGAACCATGGCTGGAAACCGTTTCAGCGGCTGCCCCTTCTTTCGCTTGGCGCCCTGGACGAACTTGCTACAGATGAGGCGGTCTTTCTTGAACACCGGGACGGAAACACGATCTGGGGGCGGGACGGAACCAAAGTTTGGTGAAGCAGTGTACGCTGCCAATCATGGCTTAGGTCTAAAGCTATGGCATTCTCTAAAAAAGGCAAGCGTCGCATCGTTGTATTTGGTAACGCGTATTTGTGGTGTCTTCATAAGATAGATTACGACAGCGATCCGATTACAATAATGTTTACGATTTACAGAGACGGCGAACCGCATCCAAACGACCAGAGGTTACATAGCAGGCTACTTTGGAATCCTTCGATTTCCATAACCCCATCAAAAGTACGGATGGTGATTGAGCATGCCCTTAAGAATGGATGGGATGCAGCAATTCCCGATATGCCCGGCGCGGAAGTCTACAGAGGCTATGAGCAATGGAAAGAGGCCAATCGGGCCGAGCTGTCGGCCTGAAACGGCCAAGCGATCGATTTAGTGCGACCTGCGCTATCCATTGTACAGGTGAAAAATTTGGCATTTCAATGCAGCAACTAGTTTTATGGCATTTGCGAGAAAAGGTAGGCGTCGCCTTATTGTCGACAAGAAGGCATATCTGTGGGGTGTTAGTGAGGTAGGCTGGGATAGTTTTCCATTTACAGTATCGCTATTTGTTTTCAGAGATTCAGGACCTGACCAGAAGGTTCAAAACCTGCGTTACGACATCATTTATGAACCTCACTTGTCCATTACTCCTTCTACGGTACGACTTGTCATTGAGTACGCTCTTGCGAATGGATGGCGGGCTCAGCTTTCCGAAATTCCAGGCTTGCAGATCTGGAAATAACCCTGGGAATGGAATGAAGCATCTCGAAGCTGGCAGAAGGTTACCGCGCCTGCTACTCTCCCCGAGTGAGCACTCCATTTTCCCACCTCGACGCTGACGGAGCGGCGCGCATGGTTTCTGTGGCGCATAAGCCGGATCTCGCGCGGCGTGCCGTGGCGTCCGGCTTTATTGCGCTGGCACCCGCAACCGTTCAGGCGTTGCGCGACCACGCCCTGCCTAAAGGTGACGTCCTGACCGTCGCCAAACTTGCGGGAATTCAGGCCGCAAAGCTGACCAGCCATATCATTCCACTGTGCCATCCGCTGCCCCTGCATCATCTGGACGTAAGCTTCGAAGTGCGACCTGAAGGTGTCGCTATACGTGCTACGGCAGTCACCATCGGCAAGACCGGTGTGGAGATGGAGGCGCTGACTGCCGTTTCCGGCGCTGCACTCGCGATCTATGATATGTGCAAGGCCGTCGATAAGGCCATGGTCATTGGCCCCATACAGCTTGAACTGAAGGAAAAGCGTGAACTGACGGAGTCCGCCCCGTGAAGGTAGGCAGAATTACTCTCAGCGACCGCGCGGCAGCCGGCGTTTACGCCGACGCGAGCGGTCCGGAGATCGAGCGCGTGGTTCAGGAGCATTTTACGGAATCGCTCGCGTTCATACGCGTGCTTCTGCCGGACGACCAGGCCGCCCTGGAGACAGAACTGCGCCGCCTTGCCGATAAGGAGCTGTGCCCTCTTATTATCACCACGGGCGGCACAGGTCCCTCGCCGCGCGATGTTACTCCGGAAGCCACACGTGCCGTTATCGTTCGCGAACTGCCTGGCTTCGGCGAGATTATGCGGATGCAGTCCTATATGAAAGCCGGAGTAAAGACCGCCATCCTCAGCCGCGCAACCGCCGGCGTTCGCGGCAGATCGCTTATCATCAACCTGCCGGGACGTCCTCGCGCTATAGCCGAGTGCCTGCCGCTCCTGATACCCGCAATAGCCGAGTGCCTGGATCACATCGCAGGGTTTCGCCCGGGGATTCGAATCGGCAACACCTGAAGGGTGATCAGTAGTCTCGCCGCCTCGGAATTGCTCAGCCTCGCCGTTCCACAACCTGCGTGCGTATGGCGACTTTGGCCACGCTGTTCTCGGGCA
>JBGGNE010000481.1:0-8882 GCA_041287705.1 Methylacidiphilales bacterium
ATCGACGTCATGGACGAAGCGGGCTCCCGCGCCCGTATTTCCGCCACCATGCGCCCGCCGGATGTGAAGACGCTTGAAGTGGAGATTGAGGAGATCAAGAGCCGCAAGGAAGCTGCGATCAAGGCCCAGGACTTCGAAAAAGCCGCCGCACTGCGCGACAGCGAGAAAGAAGCCAAGGACCGCCTGGAACGTGTGCTGACCCAATGGCGTACGCGCCGCGACGAGCAGGAAGTCATCGTTACTGACGACGACATCATGCACGTTGTCTCCAAGTGGACCGGCGTTCCGCTGACCCGCATGGAACAGAAGGACATGGATCGCCTGCTCACGGTCGCCGACCAGCTCAAGGGCAAGGTCATCGGCCAGGACGAAGCGGTCTACGCGCTGGGCAAGGCGCTGCGCCGTTCTCGCGCCGATCTTAAAGATCCCAAGCGCCCCATCGGCTCCTTCATATTCCTTGGCCCGACGGGTGTCGGCAAGACTCACCTGGCGAAGACGCTGGCCGAATACATGTTCGGCGACGCCTCCGCGCTCATCCAGATCGACATGTCCGAGTACATGGAGAAGATCAACGTTACCCGCCTGCTGGGTTCGCCCCCAGGGTACGTGGGTTACGAAGAAGGCGGTCAGCTCACCGAGAAGGTGCGCCGCCGTCCCTACAGCGTCGTTCTTTTCGACGAACTGGAGAAAGCGCATCCGGAAGTCTGGAACATCCTGCTCCAGATCCTGGAAGACGGTGTCGTTACGGACAGCCTTGGCCGCAAGGTCGACTTCCGCAACACCATCCTGATCATGACGTCCAACGTGGGAGCGGATCTGGTGCGCAAGAGCAATGTCCTTGGCTTTGGCACCCGCCAGGATGGCGCCACCTATGACGCCATGAAGGAGAAGATGCTGGAGGAATCCAAGCGCGTCTTTAAGCCGGAATTCCTGAATCGCTTCGACGATCTGATCGTCTTCCACAGCCTCACTCGTGAGGATCTGTCGAAGATTGTGGATATCGAAGTGGCAAAGGTTACCGGCCGTTTGAAGAAGCGCGAAATCACCATCAAGCTGACCCCCCAGGCCACGCTGTTCCTTATTGATAAAGGCTACGAGCCCGCCTATGGCGCCCGTCCTCTGCGTCGCGCTGTGGAACGCTACCTTGAAGACCCGATCGCCGAGGACATCCTCCGCGGCAACATCAAGAACGGTGCCACCATTGAAGTGGGCCTGGAAGGCGACAAGCTCACCTTCATCCCCAGCGCCCCCGCCGCACCTGCCGAGCCGGCAACGGCTTCGTAAGCTCAGAATCGCACGGCAACCGCGATCACAGTATCGACCACAGGGTCACTACTGTGATTGCGGGAGCAGTAGCGGAATCATTATCACAAAGGCCCGGTCTCTAACCCAGACCGGGCTTTGTCTGTTTTATGACATCGTTATTCCATAAAACTGACGCAACTGAGTATGGTAATGTCGCGATGCCCGGATCCAAAGGCGGAGGCGGGAATGCCAAGTATGTTGTTTGAATCCAGCAGATCGCGCCAGTTTGCCTGTACGGGAATAAAGTAGCTGGAGGATTCTGGGCTGCTGGACGCCGGCAGGGCGAAACTTTCCCGCAAGGCGGTCCGCATGCGATCACGTGCGGCGGCAATTTCCCTGGCCACCAGGCTGGGCATCCCGGTGTGCCCGGCCAGCATTTCGCGGGCGCGAGCCAGCTTGTGTTGGGACGGAGGCTGAAGGCGGAAAGCTTCGGTCAAAGACTTTGCATCGTCGGGAAGCACAAGCGTGACGCCGAAGAGACGCGGCTGCAACCATCCCTTTGTGAGCGAGTGCAACAGAATTACCTGGCCGGTTTCCATGAGTTGCAGCGTGGAGGGATGGAACTGGCACTCGAACGTGTAGACTGCGTCCAGGATGAGTCGTCGCTGCCTGCTCGCTCTCAGCCAGGCGGTGAGAGTGGAAATGTCGTCACTGTTAAGATAACGTCCCAGCGGCTTCATGGGGTTGGTTACCAGGATGACTTCTGCTTCCGCCGCAGGGTCTGACGATGAAGAGGGCCAGACTGGCTGCGGCAGCGTTTGAAATTCGTGCGGTGACAATCCGGCTTCCCGGGCGAGTTCGTGATAGACCGGGTAGTTATCCGCGGGCAGCCACAGGCTCACTGTTCCAGCGGCACTATAGTGTGAAAAGAGGCGGGCGAGACTGTCGCGAACGCCGCAGGAGATCAGGGCACGTCGAGAAGTTTCGGGAGTTAACCCAAAATGGGCGCACCATTCCGAAGCCAGATGGCAGCGGTGCACCGTGTGAGTGGGCCCCGCGGATTCGGCTGGAATCAGGTGGTTCAGTGCCGCGTACAGATTTGTCCCGGAGCAATCCAGCAGAGTGCTGCCCCGGTCCGCCAGGAGCTGTTCGCGGGACTGTTGAAACTCGGTGAAATTCATGCTGTTACGGGAAGATGGATTTCGCTCGCGCGGTCTTCAAGAGATGCCAGACACCGTCCGTCGGACATCTGGTTCCAGCTTCTGGCGATGCCATGAGTGCGTTCCCACAGCAGGCTGGGCTCCGTGTAGGCGGCAATTTGCATTGGCCTGCCGTTCCAGATTCCGCGAAAGACCGGCGATCCCCAGGGAAGGCGATCAACCTCCGTAAACCCATGGCGTGCAGCGAAATCCAGCACCAGCGAGAGAGGCACCTGATTGGCATGGCTCCATTCGTTTGCCGCGTGACGATGGTAAACGGACTCGATGCTCGTGCTGACGTAGAGCTCCTTAAAGCAAAGCTCTGGCACACCGAGCTGGGCGGCCCAGTTTACATATTCCGTGAAGGTGTCCATGCTATCCACGTAGCCACGCTGCAGTACGCAGGTAAAACGCATGCGCAGAGACGGCCAGCGTTCACGCTCGCTGCTCCAGGCCTGGGCAATGGATGCGACATGAGTACGAAGACTCATCAGCTTCTCGGAAGCATCATCGTCATGATGATGGCGGGACACCGCCAGGACGTTGAGTCCGGATGCGGCGTAATCCGCCAGATGAGAGGCAATCTGCGCCGGGGATTTGGTGGCGAGATGATTGCCGTTGGTGATCAGCACGGTTTTGCCGAAGGTATCCCGGCCGATCTCCATGATTTTCCGCAACAGTTCATGCCGCACCAGACCTGGCTCGCCCCCACCGGTGATGACAAAGCGTTCTGCACCGCGCGCACGTGCCTCCCCCGCGAAGTGCTGGAGATGTGTAAGATCCAGCCGCGCCTGTTCCTGCTCGGCGGAAGCGGATGCCTCCGAGAAACAGAATGGACACGAAGCCTGACAGCCTCGGGCAATGGGCAGAATGGAAAAGCTGCGAGGTTTTATCTCCTGGTAGTCATGAAGCTCCTCCGTCAAAAGCTGAAAGGAAAGCGCGATAGCTTCCTCAATGGCAACCGGCTGCAGATGCACAGTGCCTTCGTTTTCCTCAATAAACGCAATGCTGTCCACGCGGATGGCCGGGCCGTGAATATACTGGCCAAGGCCGTTGTGCGTATTGGGCTGTATCTCCGCAATGGGAACGCTGGTGCGGAGCGCAATAAGAAGATTGCCGGGTATGGCAAGTCTGGCCAGAAAAGAACCCGCTTTGCGAATGCCGATAGTCAGCTCGCCTTCCTGCAGCAGGAAAAATCGGTCAGGATACGTGCTTTTGGCCAGGGACTCTTTGGAATAGAGGCGAGAATATTTGTTATAAGCCCGGGCAAAATTAGACAGTACAGTAACATGCCAAAAGGAAGCGGTGTTCACGAAAAACCTGGAAGAATCGGACTGGGAGCGGCGCCAAGACAACATGCGCCATACCACTCACGAAGCATTAGTAATTGAGAAGGTATACATTATTTTCTTATTCTTTGCAACTGCAAGGTGAGCGTGAGCGGTAAAATTGCTTCATTAGAAAGTTTATAAGAAATGTGATTCCAGGTGTGATGTTGTGTGGAAATCCTGAGAGGTGCGTGCAGACACAAGTGACCGAACATCTATTATTTGATTTTGAGGTGTACATGATGACGTGGAATGAAGTACATATAAAGAACGATCAAGCCGATCTACTACAGATCTCATCACGCCTTACATGAAAAAGCCAGACTGGGTAACAATAAGCTGTGGCGTAAACGACGTGTTTCACTTGGCGCGTGGCGCGGGCGTCGAGCTCCCGAGTATAAGGAATCCTATCCGAAACTTGGTGTCTTCGTGTCTTGGTGGTTCAAATTTCCCCTTTGAGCGTTTGGGATGGGGATTTTTTCACCACCAAGACACGAAGACACCAAGTTTCGGACGCGGATTTTCCCTGGTTCGTGTTGTCAGTTGATCTTCAAACTTTAATCACACCCGGACGACATCGTGCTGGCCAGGGAAGCTTTAGCGCAAAAGGGCATGGCTGGAGGGGAAAGCGCAGGTCCAGCCGCTTGTGCCCTGCTACATCTCCTAAAGGAGTTTTCAAGGCGCCCGCTGGTGGCGATGCCCACAATCATGCCTTCTCTCGGGAAGTGGAACGGTGTAGCGAGTCAGTAGAAAGGCAAGTGAGTAACGTCATCCAAATGACTGCCTTTATTCGGATGACTTATGATGATGTCATATTTAATTAGTGCGTGAAATTCAACGCCGGATTTCCTCCCAGTTAACGATGCGAAATGGTCTTACTCTAACACTTACGATTTATCTTCTTCCTCGCCTGAGTAGTACAGCTTGTAAAAAGCAAGGCCTTTTTCTTCATCAAAACCATGCTCAACCCGCTCTGCCATCTCATCCTGAGTTTTGAAGCGGAGCCTTATCTCAATATTGGGGTCTAGTTTGATGTTCTTCTCAAACTTGGCTCGTTCTTTACGAACTACGGTCTTTTCAATCTCAAATTTTTCGGGAAGTCCTTCTTCATCTTCATCCGCGTACTCGGCCTTGAACTGCTTAAACTCCGTTTCCTGTGATTCGCTTGTAAATACAGAGGCAAAATCACCTTCATCATAGCGATCAGCATTTTCGAAATATTGCAGCGACCGGTTAAGAAACAGGATTCGCTCGGGATCGTCCGCCTGCCCGTTTTCTCTGGTTGCATAGGCGCGGCAAATATCCAGGCACGCTTTGGTGTTCGCCTTGGCGGATTGTATGGGCTGTAGCTGCAGGAATCGTTCGTTCCAGAACGCCGCATCTTCTCCTCTTGCGCATGCAGCCAGGACTTTTTCCGGTTTGCTGAATTTGGCCAGGAAGATGAGCGCAACCTTGTCCAGGGAGGTTACCGCTGCGCCCTGCTCGACTCTCAGCGATACCTTGCCGTCTTCTACATCAACCTTAATAAAATCATTAATGGTATCGGACTTGAATATACCAAGAACGGTATGCGATTGTCCGCCCATCTGTATCCCCTCGAAGAGTCCTATGTACAGGTTGCCTGCCTTTACCCGCGGATGATTGGAAACAGAGTAGAGATGATTGGCAATATCAGCGGAAATGCGGTCCAGATTTTCAGGCGCTTCCGTTACTGCATGGGCCAGTGCATACACAGAATTAAGTTCAGAATCAACCGAATGAGTGAACGTGTAGGCATTCAGTCTTTCGCTATGCCCAAACAGGAAGTTGATCAGCATTAGCTCATCATCCAGCGAAAGCTGCTGCGCAGCTTCTGAGCAGATGACTCCCTCGTTACGAAGCTTGTTGCCTACCCGATGTATAAAAAGCCTGTAAATCGTAATGCCGGTGATGTCAATCATATCAGAATGCGTTAATTAAGCAGGCTCATTTTGGCGCAGCTTCCCGATCAGCACAATGCGTTTGTCGATCGGGGAGAAGATCTGCGGGAAATAACAGTCTAAAACAGCGCCAGTTGGTCGGTATTCTTAAACGTGGCGATTGCGTGCTGTAATTTGGCGGAAAAGGCAAGATACAGATTTTTCGGATTCTGTATTCTGAATAGTGATGCGTGGCATCTCGATGCCTTCAGGAAGTTCTCTCACCGACAACAGACGACGGCGGCGCGCCCAACGCTTTCAAAGCCCAATATTGTAGCCCAATGAAACTCATTTCTTTCTCCTGCGTTTCCCTGATGCTGGCCTTTACCCTGGTAATCCCTGCCCACGCAGCAAAAAAGGACGACAAGAATAAGATCAAACGTAATGATAAAGGTGTGCGCATTTTTCGACCGCACATTAAAGGCACACCTTCGAAAGTTGACTTTTTCTCGGAGTCTCAGGTTTCCGGCAGGTTAAATGAAAAGCATTCGAGCGGCGTCATTGTTATCCCTCTGGAGAAACTTCAGCCCGTCAATTCGAATGTGCCCAAGCCGGCTCCGCCCGCTGGTGCGTCTTCGCCTAAGCCGGCGACGACCGCAGTGGTGACCAACAGCTAGCGGGACGGGCTGTATTACGGTTGCGCGCTTCCCATCTATGGTCCGGCATTTCTCCACCTGAGGAGAGATATGGCGTTGGCGCCCGCGTACAGAATCATGGAGAGCGCGATAAGCTCGTAGAGGCGGTCTAGCCCCGCGCCCCAGTAGTGGACCGCAGCCCAGCCGATGCCGGCAGCGATAATGAGGCGAACGCTGCCTGCCAGAAATGGAATGCCCACCCGGCCCGCGCCCTGGCCGGCAAAGTAGATGAGGAAGCCGAATCCGAAGAACCCGTAGCAGGGCGCGACGATGTGGAGATAACTCGCGCCCGCCTGCAGAACTTCCGGGTCATGCGAGAACAGGCGAAGCCAGCTGTACGGAAAGAGTGCGGCCGCGATGCCCGTTGCCTGGGCAAAGACAGCGGCCAGAATGGCGCCCGTCCACGCAATACGGCGGGCGCGATCGAACTGCCCGGCGCCGATGTTGGCGCTGACCAGCGCACCCACTGCTGTTCCCAGCCCGAAGAGAAGGGGAATAAGCAGCGCATCTATCCGGGATGCGAGGCCGTACCCAGCCAGCGCGTGCTCGCCGAAGTGGCCGACAGCGCCGGTCACCATCAGCAGCGTAAGATTGCTTTGCACGGTACCCAGCGATGAAAGAGCGCCGATGCCCAGAATGTCCGAGAAGAAACGCCACTCCAGGTTGCTCCACTCGAGCAGTAATCCGGCATTGCCGGACCGGAGATAGATGACCAGAACCGCCAGCGCGATAATGTAATACAGATCGACGGCAATGGCGGCGCCCGCCACGCCAAGCGCAGGCAAAGGGCCCATCCCAAAGATGAGCAATGGAGAAAGAGGAACCAGCAGCACCGCCCCGCTCAGTATGATGAGGGCAGGCACCTTGACGTTTCCCGCGCCGCGCAGCGCCGCAGCCAGAAGATTGACGCACCACACCGGCACCGCACAGGCAAAGAGCAGGCCGGAATACAGGATGGCCGCGTCCAGACTGCCGCCCGAACCTCCCATCTTGTGGTAAAGCGCCGGGCCAAAGTAAAGGGCAACGGCGGTTGAAATCACTCCGCAGATGGCAGCGAGAACCAGCGCGTGCAGCACCAGGCGGTTGGCGTCCTGATGCCTGCCGGCTCCCAGCGCGCGCCCTATGGCGGAGGAGACTCCGCCGCCCATGCCGCCGTTGGACATGGTGGTCATCAGGAGCAGTGTCGGGAAAACCAGTGCAACGCCTGCCACCACCTCCGTTCCCAGAAAACTGACGAAATAGGTCTCCGCCACACTCACCAGAGTCTGCACGAAAAGCACGACAATGGTAGGCAGCGCCAGCCGAAGCATGGCCGGAAGGACAGGCGCGGTAAGCAGCATCTGAATGCGCTCCTGCGCGGCGCTGTTTCCCTGTGCATAAGGCTGTGCCTTCGCCAGTGCGTTCCTGCCGGGCATCGATACGGATGTGGGATTTCTCATAGGCCTCTGTGGATTACTTCGATTTGCTTACGGTGCAGGCGGAGATGGAAAGGGGCCATCGCGTACCATCCATACGCGTCCAGAGCACCAAACCACGGGTGCTCGTAGCGGACTTTGGTGCGCAGACTCGGCAGGGACTCTGCGGTCTTCAGAACCTTGTCACAGGAGCGTTCGAATTTTTCAATGGTCCGCTCATCCACGTTGGGTGAAGGCTTTATAGCCGCCGTGCTGGCTTTTATCGAAGGCACAACGTCATTCCCCAGAGAGGTTATCGCCCGGGAGATTCCCTCATGCATCAGGCACAGGTGCTCCAGCGTCATAAAAACGGACCAGTAGCGGCTGCTGTCTTCCAGCCCTGGCAGACGACGGATCAGGACACGGCGCGCGCCGGATTCACTGTCGCAAAGTCTCGCCAGCGCCACGACACGTTCGCGTTCGGCCTGGAACGCACGTGTGAATCCGGCCTGGGATCCGCTCAGACACGACCAGCTAAACAGCATATTGGCAATCATGTGCTCCAGTGCGGGAAGCCCCGCGCCGGGTGCATCCAACTTAGGTTCGGGGAGAGAACTTGATGCGGAAGGAACAGTTGAAGCGTTCATTACTTGCAAATTACAACTAATTTACTTGTGGATTGCAAGTAAATAAAATGTTACCGTCGCAACTATGAGTGCCACCGACCCAGGCAAACACGAAGAAGCACCCGCACCCACTGTCCACCCACAGGGTGAGGAAAAAACACCCAGACGGGCGCAACGCCGCTCCCGCTGCCCCGTCGCGTGCGCCCTGGATATTATTGGCGATCGCTGGACTCTGCTCATCATCCGCGATCTGGTACGCGGTTGCACCCGCTTTCGCGAATTCATGGAGTCCCCGGAAGGCATCCCGTCCAACATTCTCACGGAACGCCTGCAGCGCCTCACGCAACACGGCATTATCGAGACCGTTCCGGTACGGCCCGGCGCGGCCCGCCTCAGCTACAATCTAACGCCAAAAGGTCAGGCGCTGCTCCCCGCACTTCGGGCGCTCAAAGAATGGGGGCTGCAGTGGGAGGCGGACACCACCGTGGACCTCAGCA
>JBGGNE010000482.1:0-7067 GCA_041287705.1 Methylacidiphilales bacterium
TGATCAGCTCGATATCGAGCGTTTCACCTTCACTGACCTTGTATTGCTTGCCACCAGTACGAATCACAGCGAACATAAATGCATTCCTCCAGAAAGTTGGTCATACTAGGAATGAACCGTTCCTCATGCAAGAAAAATCTACTCAATTTCCCAACCCGCATCTTTTTGTCGATCTCGCCGTCCTCGGCGGAGGTCCGGCCGGTCTGCGCGCCGCGGAAGTCGCCCTTAAGGCAGGCGTCAGCGTGGCGCTCTTTGATCAAAAGCCCAGCCCGGGCCGTAAATTCCTGCTGGCCGGCAAAGGCGGCCTGAATATAAGTAACGCACTGCCCATCGAAAAGTTCCTCACCCATTACAAAGGAGGCAGCCCCAATCTGTGGGCCTCCCTGCTGGCCGATTTCTCCTTTGAAGATCTTCGCAACTGGACGGCGGAACTGGGCGTCGAAACGTTCATCGGCACCAGCGACCGCCTTTTCCCTACCGGCAAATACGCGGCGCCTCTGCTCCGCCGCTGGCTGCAGAAACTTCGGGCCAGCGGACTACAGCTCTTCACTCGTCATAAATGGCTGGATATGAAGCAGAAAGATGGAAAATGGCAGACCCTCTTTGAGATGAACGGAGAGACGGCGGTCACAGCAACCGGCGCCCCTGTGGTATGCGAATCCAAAGCCGTGCTCTTCGCCATGGGCGGCGCTTCGTATCCGGAGACCGGTTCGGACGGCGCTTGGCAACAGGTTTTTCGCTCGCATCATATTCCCTGCCAGACTCTTGCCGCGGCCAACTGCGGATGGGAGGTCTCCTGGCCCGCGCCTCTTCCGCCCACGGTCGAAGGTCAGCCGATCAAGAACATTACGGCACATGCCGGTGATGCCTCGCTCAGCAAACCGGGGGAACTTCTTCTGACCGCCTATGGGCTGGAAGGCGGGCTGATTTACCACTTCGGCGCGGCTCTGCGTTCCACTGAGCATCCCGTCCTGTGGCTTAACCTGAAGCCGACATACACCTCCCCGCAACTCTGCGACTTGTGGCGAGGCGACAAAAGCGGCCACGATACTCTTCTGTCTCTGGACAGCCCGGAAGGTCGGGCCATATTCCGCAAACTGGAGAAAGCCTGGAAGCTGAGCTCCGCTCATTCGGCTGTTCTTCGAAGCATAGCGCTAGGCATATTTTGCCCTCCTGCAAGTAGAATCTCTACTTTAGGCCCCGCTTCACGGCACGAAACAACCCCTATATCGGTCATGCGGCAATTATTACCCTGCACTTTAGGGCCACATTGTACAATTCGAGCCCTTTCCATCCTTATCGGGCAATTGCCCATCCTACTTTCCCGGCCCAGACCTGTTGATGAAGCGATTTCCAGCGCAGGCGGGGTGAGCTGGAATGCGCTCAATTCCAGCCTGATGCTGCGCGATTTTCCTGGTCTCTTTTGCGCGGGCGAAATGTTGGACTGGGAAGCACCTACGGGGGGATACCTGCTTCATGGAGCGCTGGCTACAGGTACCCGTGCCGGAAAAGGTGCTGCAGCCTACATCACCCCTTAACTTGCTGTAAAACAAGCGATAATGTAGATACACGCGTTTCGCACTAGGCAAGAAATGCACGATTTTGGTGCTTTTTTTGACATGGCCCACAATCTGCTGCTTGCTTTGGAACTGCGAACTGCTGCATAAAAAAGAAAGTGGAAGCAGCCCCCTGCCGTCCCCTTTTACCGGGTTCTGAGTCGCTATGCCTATGAACATTCTCGTCGTCGAAGATGAAGAAGCAATCCGCACATTGCTTCAGGACATTTTTCGGCGTCGCGGTCACAATGTACGTCTTTGCGCCACCGCTATGGAGGCTCAGGAAATCGTGCTGCAGGATCCCGCCCAGGTCATCTTCCTGGATATCGTCCTGCCCGGCATGTCGGGCATCGAATTTTGCCGCTGGGCTCGCGCTCAGCCAAATGGCGAATGGTATTACATTCTGGTCGGCACCAGCCGCACGGAGCCGGAAGAACTGAGCGAAATCCTGGGCGCAGGCGCCAGCGATTACATAAGCAAGCCCTATGACTTCCGCCTGCTGGACGTCCGACTTCGCGTCGCGGAAAGCCAGCTTCGCCACATCGCCGAGCGGCGCCGCAGCGAGAAGAAGCTCCGCGAAAGTCAGGCCCGCTACAAGGCGTTGTTCCATTTCCTGCCCATAGGTCTATCCATCACCGACGACCGCGGCGTGATTCGCGAGCAAAACGTTGAAGCCGTGCGCCTTGTAGGCGAAACAGTCGGAATGCCGGTCACCGAAGTCTACGATCGCCTGAACACTTCCCTCCCTTTCGGTTCGCCGGAAGCAGGACGCACCGAGCAGGAAAACGACATGCTGCTGGGCGCCTATCCGGACGCTGACGAACTAAATGTGGGCGGTGTGCCTCACTTTGAGAAAGGCCTCATCCGCGAAGGCGCCGTGGAGCCCGTGTGGGTGGACGTCTCCGCCGCGTCGCTGCCCGGCCCCGGCTATGGCGTTGTGGTTGCCGCTTCAGACATCACGGCACGAAAGACGCTGGAACAGGAACTCCGCCGCCGCGAAGGTGAATTCCGTAGTCTGGCGGAGAATCTGCCGGACAGTGTAGTGCGTCTGGACCGCAGCTACCGTTGCCTTTTTGCCAATAAATCCGCCGAATCGGTCTTCGGGTGCAAAGCAGCCAGTCTTATAGGGCGCAAGCTTACCGATCCCGCTATCACCAAGGAGTTTGCAGTCTCCTGGGAGCAGACGCTTCGCGTAACCATGCTGAGCGGCGAGGAACAGACGCTGGACATGGAACTGCCCGGCCCCAACGGCGTGCGCAGCCTCAGTTCCACCATTGCGCCGGAGCGCGATACGACGGGCACGATCCACCAGTTGCTGATTATCACCCGTGACATGACGGAGCGCAAACGCCTCGACTCTGAGGTCATGCAGTCCCGCAAACTGCGCGCTGTGGGCGAGCTGGTTGGGGGTATCACGCATGAGTTTAACAACCTGCTGGCGCCACTCTTCATGGAGACAATCCTGCTGAGTGAGGAACGCCCGAATGACGCGGAGATTCAGGAGCGTCTGCAGCCGATGATCCGCGCCATTGAGCATGCCCGCGATCTCACCAAGCGCCTGTTACTACTGGGCCGCAAGTCCGATGACAAGAAAGAGATTCTGGATCTCAACGCGCTTATCAGCAACAACATTGAGCTGCTGAAGCATACGATCGACCGCCGCCTTAAGCTCGACTTTGGTGTCGCAGAGAACCTGCCGCTGCTCTATCTGAACCGCACAGATGTTAACCAGGTTCTCATGAATCTGATCCTGAACGCGCGTGATGCGCTGATGGAAAAGATGGCAAAGGAAGGCGACTCGGACTTCCGCCCCGCGATTCACGTGGAGGCGACGCTTGTCAAATGCCGCTCCCGCGCTCCCGTTGCCGTTCCAACCGATGGCAGCGCTCCCGCGCCCGAATCACCGCTTTCGCAGGAGCTTTGCCTCTGGCAGCGCCTGTCGGTTCGCGACAACGGCACGGGTATCGCTCCAGAGAACCGCGAACGCATCTTCGAACCGTTTTTCACGACCAAGAAAGTCGGCGATGGCACCGGCCTGGGCCTCGCCATTATGTGGAACGTTGTGCTGAACATGGGCGGCTGGATCGAGGTCGATTCCACCATCGGAAAGGGCACCACCTTCCACATCTATCTGCCTCAGGTGAAAAGCCTCCCAAGACCTGCGCCAACCCGCATCGTCCGCGAGGCGGAGATCGAGCTTAACTCGTCCCCTTCCCTGCGCGTTTTGCTGGTGGATGACAACCCTTTCGTGCTCAAGAGCTTCTCGCGAATGCTGGAGCGCGCTGGTTATGTCCTGACAACCGCAACAGACGGCAGTGAAGCCTGGCAGCATCTGTCCGAATCCCCGGAATCGTTCGATGTGCTGATGACGAATCTGAATCTGCCCACCATTTCAGGCCGCGATCTGGTGCGACGAGCGCAGAAGGAAGCCCGGTTCCGCGGCTCCATCCTGGTTCTCAGCGGCTTTGCCGACGCTCTTACGCAGCAGGAACTGAAGGATGAAGGCGTGGAAGAAATCTTCCTGAAGCCTGTTTCCCCCGCCAATCTCCTGGCCTCGCTGGGACGATGCAAACCGCTGGCGGTCGCTTAACCAGGCGACCAGCCGACACAGTTCGCAAACTTCTACAGCATCCGTCCAACGCTATCGAATGATCTCGTCCGGCGCCGGGGGGATGATCTCAGGTGATGGTGATGACGGAACAGGTGGCAAATCAACAAAGCCTTCCAATCCACCCATGTCAGGATCCGGCACGGGTAGCTTGTCTGCTGCAGTCTCGGCGGGTAGCGCAGCCGCGGCAGCGTTTGCGCCCGCAGGGATTTCCTTGGAATCGCTGGGCGAGAAGAGAGCAATCGCGGTGTAGCCCACGACCCGCGTATCGTACCACGCATAGCCGCCCACAGCCGCGGCGCCAATCAGCGGAACCCAGGCGGAAGCCGTACGGGCGGCAACGCGCTGCGTTATTTCCTTCCCTACGAGGCTGAGGATGCGGTTCATGATCGCAAGAGAGCCCGGTCGAATAAAGATGCGCTGGCCGACTCGAACCACGATATCCCGCGCCACCTGGCTGGTGATGTGCCGGAACAGGCAGTACAACATATGCTCGCGGCGAAGCTCCGCCTTCTTGCCATAGGCGGCGGCGATATCGGCAATCATCTGGCTCTGGATCTTCCAGATGGCGTAGAGATCCGGGATGACTGTGGCAAACGCGAGAGGCCCGGGCGGAATCGCCAGGCCGCCGGACACCAGCCCGGCAGTTGTAGCAGCGCGCGAGACGATATGGCGGCTACGCGCTTCCGGCGTATTCGAAATGGGCTCCTGGGTGTCTGGAATATGGCTGATAATCTTCTCGATAATATCCGCAATCCTGCTGTTCAAAGGCGTCTCTTTATTCTTGCCAGCGCCGTCAGATGGTTCCCCGATAAGCTCCACGGGCACGCTCTGGAAAGTTTCAGGCGGATTGCTTACGGAAGGCGGTAAAGTGCTGCTTCCCGAGCTGGAACCGGCAGGGCTGGCAGGAGAACTCGAAGACGGCGGTGGCAGTGGCGATGCAAAGGCGTTTTCGTTCATTGTGGGATGGATCAGCTCGAAGATGCTTCAGAGGGGGAGGATGCGGCAGGAGCAGCGGAGGCGGCAGATGAATCGCGAGGAAGATCGCTGAGAAAGTCGCGCGGAGCGGCGGTAGAGGCATGAGACAGCGCTGCGCAGCGTCCCAGGCCATTGGTGGCCACGGCCCATTCCGTAATGGGGATGCCACGCTCAACGTGCTGCGCCAGAATGCGCTCCAGCCTGGGGATAGTAACGCGCGAGTACCAGGTGCCTTCGGGGTATATCAGGAGCAGAGGCCCATCCTCACACACGCGAAAGCAGCCGGCCCTGGTGCGCATGACCGGCACGGAAAGATCTTTGCAGCGTCGCTTCAGGTGATCCCAGACGCGCTCCCCTTCCCGCATAGGGCAGCACTCCGGCCCGAGGCACAGAAAAAGATGCCGCGCGGCTGCGTGCACGCCCGCTTTACGCAATCCCGACGCCATATCGTGTGAACCCATTCCATTACAGTCGATGGAGAAGCGCGCTCCGTCAATGGCAATCCCCGAGTGCATTTTCTTTCGCGGAGCATAAGATAAGTGCCTGGTGATTAAAGAGTTTAGAAAACATTTACCATAAATGCACAAAAATGTTGTCAAACAAGGGCTTTCTGCTGTTAATTATCCATATGGATATGCATAGGTTACCGCTGGTGTGCGTATTAGGCTGGCTGCTCGCCCTGCCCTTCGTGGGCTCCGCCTTTGCCCAGAGCTATCCGCCGCCCGGCCCGGGCAACGGATCCGGCCCCGGCTCTCAGCCTCCCGTTTACAACGCCCTGCTGGAGGCGCACGACGCCGCGCGCGTTGTCATTGATCCCCCGCACCGCAACGACGTCCTCACCATCATGGGCTACGGCGGCGTACGCAGCGTGGACCGCTGGATGTTTGTCTATTACGATCCGTCCGTATCCTCGCACGGTCGCGCAGTCGTGGTTTCCCGCGGCAAGATCGAGCGCGTACAGCCGGTCGACAGCCGCAACACCTACCCGCGCGATATGTCATTCTCCCCCGCCAACGTAACACTGAAGGAACCGCCCGCCATTCTGCGCTCCGCCGCCGTGCTGGCACGCCGCAAAGGCATTGAGTATGACAACACCCGCATGCTGCTTCGCCGCAGCGTAGACGGCACCTCGCTGGTCTGGCGCGTGGAGCTTCTAAGCGCCCGCAAGAGCATGGGCTACGTCTACGTCAGCCCGCGTACCGCTTCCGTCGTTCGTTTCGAAAACAGCGAGCTTGTGGCTCAGCAGAAGGGCAAGCAGTTTGTGCGCGACGTCCAGGGCACCTTCATGAATATGGGGGGCGAGCTGGAGCAGTTCTTCACCGGCAAGCGCACGGTGGATAAGTAAGCCCGTAAGTAGTTGTGTTGAGAGCTGCCGTAAAAGCCAAACTGATGCCATCCTGGACGCTCCTTTTCGTTGCAGGATACATCGTGGCTTTTGCCGGATCCAATCTGCTCTTTAAGTACACGGACATCGCCAGGGACGCCTCGGGCACCACGATGGCGCTGATCGCTTTTGCGGCGGCCAATCTCGTCGGTTTTATGGCCGCGTCGTGCATGCCCTTTGCGCTGCGCGGGCAGAATCCTTCGGTCATCTACGCCCTGTGCCATGGCGGCGGATTCCTGGCGTTGCAGATCGCGTCCTTCTGCCTGTTTCGCCCCGCAGTTTCACCCGCTTTTATCGCCGGAGTTGTTCTGATTACATTAGGCCTGGTTATGGTGAGTATTCAGAAATAGATCAAGAGCCCCGCCCCTTTTGTTTTGCCTCGCTAACACCGACGTGGCACCCTTATTGGTCCATGGCCAATGTATTAGATCTGCTGGACGACCGCGTTTTGCTGGGGGACGGCGCCACCGGTACTTATCTCTATTCCCTGGGCATCCCTGCCACGCACTGCCTGGAAGAAGCCAATATCTCCGAGCGCGAT
>JBGGNE010000483.1:0-7951 GCA_041287705.1 Methylacidiphilales bacterium
GATGACTCCGGTATCCCGTACCGTTACTTTCTGCAGTACCCCGGCTGGAAGCTTCAGTTCTTTGGCAACTACACGAAGCCGATCCAGCTTTTCACCAACTACTTCCAGTCTGATCTGCGCGAAGTTTACACCAACAACAGCGTGCCGATTAAAGAACTGACCTTCGGCATCGGTTACTTCTTCTGGGGTAACCAGAGCAATCTGATGCTGGCCACGCGTGGCGGCGGTGGTGGATATGCCGCGCCTGCTCCCGCGCCGAATGCGTCCACCGGCACCGGCGGCGCTCCGGCACCGGCCAAGAAGGAAGGCGGCTTCAATCTGTTCCGCCTGCAGCCGGAAGATGATCAGCCCGCGCCGCCTCCCGCCGCCAGGCCCAAGCGCCGCGTTCGCGATGTGAATATGGACCTGGAATAAGACCGATTCGCTGGGTTGTCTAAGAGGCCAGGTACAGCCCAGCCGGCTCACTTTCCTATGAAGACAGAGAAAGTTGGTATCGCCCTGGGCAGTAACCTGGGCGATCGCGGCCAGCACCTGCGGCTGGGGTTTGATTTTCTGCGCTCTCTTTCGTTTTCGGATGAGTCCGAAGGCCATTTCCTCGCTTCCCGAATCTACCTGACCGAGCCCGTGGATTGTCCCCCGGGTTCGCCCCCGTTTTTGAACGCAGTGGCGGAGATTTCCACTACTCTGACTCCTGAAGCTCTGCTTGCCCGTCTGCAAGGTTACGAGCGTCATCTCGGTCGGCCCGAAGTCCGCCCGGTAAACTCCCCGCGTCCCCTGGATCTGGATATCCTGTACATAGGCGCAAGGCAGATCGCGACCGATCACCTCATCGTCCCGCATCCCCGCATGACGCAGCGCCTCTTCGTCCTCGTCCCCCTGACCGATATCCGCCCCGGTCTTGTTCTGCCCGGCGAATCGCAGACCGTCCGGGAGCTGGCCGATCACCTTCTCTCGGAAACTGTGGAAGCGCTGCGACCGGAGCCTGCGGATTGTTAAATGGCGGAACGGACAGGGCAGGGGATCTTTCACCACCGAGTCACCAAGCAACAAGGGCGATAGGGGCAAAGGGATCGCTCTACTACGATGCAGTTACACGGCGGAAAGTATCAGCACCGGTGGTGAAGGAGCTCCAGAGGCGCTGGGCTTCCTGGTCGTCCGGGACGTCAGTGGTCATCAGCCACATTGTCTTGATGATATCTTCCTCGCCGTCTCTGGTCATCTGGCCCACCCAGCCGGTGAGAGCGCTTACTCGGCCAAAGTTGACGTTGAAGGAGATGATATCGCCGGTGGCGAAGCCGACCAGATCGACTCCTTCGGTGCGCATCCAGCCTATGCCGGTGAAGTATTTGCCGGTAACGTTTCCACTGATGACCGCCAGCTTCATTTCTGAGCCGATTTCGTTCCTCCAGTGGCCGCTGAAGGCTACGTTGGGTAAAGGTGCGGAGTTAGAGGAGAAGGAATCAGATTCATGCATATGGAATAGACGTGGCGTTGCGCTCTATCCATAACTCATCCGGCAGCTCCAATGGAAACACAATTATTGAAATTCAACCGCCACTGACAGGGGGGATAATCGCAAGCACCTGACCGTGGGTTAAAGGCGTATCCCATGAGCTGTATTCCATGTCGATCGCCACACGGGTTGTGGGGGGAAGCGCGGCGCGTATTCCCGGCTTCAGGCTGTTCAGGAGCTCTTCGGCGGTGGGTTGAGTCTGCGCGGATGCCGGTACGGAAACGTCTGCGGGAAACTCCACATCGCGCTCGTCAAAACCGAGGATGTCGCGGGCCTGGGCAAAGGCTAGGACCTGAATGCGCATGTGAGATAAAGAGGGAGGCGAGGAGCGGATTCGAACCGCTGGATGGGGCTTTTGCAGAGCCCTGCCTTACCACTTGGCTACCCCGCCCTGTATCTGGCAAAACTGAGAAGGACATGGATACACGAAGCCGATGGAGCGTGCAAGAGTTTTTTCGCAGCCTCCATCTGGTCGCCTGCTCCATGCTGTTGCGGTGCAGCGAGTTAAATTTTCTCGGCCTTGTAGCCGCCGCGCCGTCTGTCCGCCGCCCACAGAATGCCGAAAATGCCAATGAGCAGGAACGGCATGCAACCGGCCAGTCGCAGCGCAACGTCGCCGCCGCGCTGATCATACACATGCCCCATGAGCGGCAGCACAAAACTGACGCTGAGCATGCCCGCGCCGCCCATGATAGCCAGCCCGAGAGCGCCCGTGCGGGGGCAACGCTCGGCAGTCAGACCCAGCATGGTAGGCCAGAAGTAGCAGACACCCACGGCAAAGACAGTGGCGGCGGCGTACAGCGAATAGGTATCCGCTGCGATGCTTATCCACATAAGGCCGATGGCGGAAAAGATGGCGGAAAAGAGCAGCATCCCCACGGGGTTTAGCCGATGAACGACTGGCCCGGCAAACTGTCGGCCCAGCGCCATCAGGCCGGTGATCCAGACCAGCACCAGGATGCTGTTATTTCCGACGCTTTTCTTGAGGATATCGGTGATCCACTGGTTGGGCCCAAGCTCGGTGGCGGCAGTCAGCACCATGCAGAACACCAGCAGCAGAAAGAACGGATTGAGGCACGCGCGAAACATATCCCCGGTCGATATGCCGGATTCCACGCGCTCTGTACGGGGAAAGCTCTGGCCAAAGAACAACGCCGCGTAGATGGCCAGCGGCAGCAGCATTGTGACGTTCTTGGCCTGCCAGCCCAGACCTGCATTGGCCAGAGCAAAGCATGTCAGCCCGCCGATGACGATGCCGCCGGGAAACCACACGTGGAAGAAGTTGAGGCGTTTTGTCTTTTCATCGGGGTAGAGCGTGGCGATGAGGGGATTGCACGCCGCCTCCACGCTTCCGTTGGCAATTCCGATGAGCAGAGTGCCCATGTAGAGCGACCAGAATCCGTTGGCGAAGATCGTGACGATGATGCCTGCGAGGTGCCCGATCATGGCGATCAGGATAATGCGTTTCATGCCGATCACGTCGCACAGCGGCCCGCCGAAAACCATGGCCAGCGTGAATCCCCAGAATGCGGTACCATTGATCCAGCCTACCTGCTCCAGACTAAGTATAAAGAGTTTGGCGATTTCGTCCGAGGTATCACCACGAATGGCGAAGCTCATTGCGGTAACAATAAGCGCCATGCAACTGGCCAGGAAAAGTCGGGAGGGGTTCATGCAGAGGAACAGTCAGACAACAAAGGAAGAAACAGGTGAAACAACCTGCGCATGGATATAGTTGATGGTGATAGGAATATCAAGGTGAATTGGTCGCAGAGCCCTCTGATTGACTTGATTAAATATGTAGCTTTAAGCTGTTGGCCCGATAGAGTCTTTGTGAAGGGAGGGCTGAGAGAAACAGGAAAATAAAGAAGGGGCAGAATATGCACTTTTCCCTTCACTCATCGCAGTCGTCGCATTAAGGTGCGGGAGAGGAAACGTTGAAACGGTTACATCCGATGGGAGCTCTTATAACCGGCAAGGAACCTCCCGCGCAGAACTCAGCGACGCGGTAGTTTGCTTTGTCGTAAAAAGTGAGCAAAGCTGGTTAATTTGTTTACACAAGCTTGCATTTAGCGCGTTAAATTTATAGAAGCGTACAGCGGCTTCGTTCGCAGCGCTTCCACCTTCATGCCACATGCACGCTACCAGAACCAATCCACTTTTCCATCCCGAGTTGCTTTACGCCACGGGCAGGACCCAGGCCGCCGTGCTGGAGCACGCGGGTCGAACACGGGAGGAAGTGTTTGGGAACAAGGTGTTTGTGCGTGGTGTGCTGGAGGTCTCCAACTATTGCCGCCAAAATTGTAATTATTGCGGCATGCGGCGCGACAACAAGGATATCAACCGCTTCCGACTGCCGCTGGATGTCGCGCGCGAGATCATTTTCGACCATCTTCCTCCCGCCATTACCGACATCAATATCCAGGCCGGCGAAGACGTTGTCGCCGTGCGCGATATCGTGCCGCTGCTGCGCGAGATCCGCGAGCGCACCAGTCTGGGCATCAGCGTCTGCCTTGGCACTCTTTCGCCCCGCGAGTACGCGATGCTGAAAGAAGCCGGCGCGTCGTTCTACATCATCAAGATGGAGACCGGCAATCCGCAGCACTATAAGGAAGTACAGGCACCCGGCACCTTCGATAAGCGTATCGCCGCCATCCGACATCTTGCCGAGACGGGCTGGTCCGTTTCCTCCGGGTTTATCGCGGGTCTGCCCGGGCAGACTACGGAGCACATGATCGAGACGCTGCAGCTTCTCTCGCATCTGCCGCTGGCGGGTAACAGTGTAAGCCCTTTCATTCCCGGCGACGCCACGCCTTTTGGCCGGCACCCGGCTTCCAGCGCGGAGCTCTCGCTGAACGCGCTGGCTCTGATGCGTCTGGCCAATCCGCAACGTGTTATCCCCGCCGTCAGCGCCATGAATCTTGTCGGCAAAGATGCGTACAGTGGCGCTCTGCGTGCCGGAGCCAATCTCACGACCATCAACCTGACTCCGCCCGACGCCCGCAAGAACTACCTGCTCTACCAGCGCGACCGCTATATTATGGATCAGGACCGCGTGCTTAACGCGATCCGCGACGCGGGCTGCGAACTGAGCACGCAAAGTATGGCCGGCTGGCTGGCAAATCAGCGTAACCGGCAAACTCAACAGCAACCGCAGCATCAGCAGGCGCAGCAGACTGCCGCGGCGGAGTAAATGATGCCCAGGACTACGGACGTATCCGCAGGAACTGTCGCGGGCAGCCCTGCGGCGGTGACAGTGCTGAATCCCTGGCCGCTGCTTGCGGAGCATCAGGCAGAGGTAAAAGCGTGCCGCCTCTGCCCCAGAATGGTGCCGCCTCCCGTCAACGGCCAGCCGGTGCGCAGCCGCGTGCTGCTGGTGGGTCAGGCGCCCGGCGCCAAAGAGCCCGTGCTGGGGCGTCCCTTCGCCTGGACGGCCGGCAAGACTCTCTTCCGTTGGTTCCGCGAAGCATGCGCCGTGGATGAAGCTCAGTTTCGTGAAAGCGTTTACATGGCCGCCGTGTGCCGCTGCTTCCCAGGCAAGGCCGCGACCGGCGGCGATCGCGTTCCCGCGCCGGACGAGATCTTGAACTGCTCCCGCTGGCTGAATCGCGAGTTGGAACTGCTGCAGCCCGAGCTGGTGGTGCCGGTGGGCAAGCTTGCCATCGCGCAGTTTCTGCCCGCGCTGGGCAAGCTGGATACGCTCATTGGTGGTAAGCATCGCCTGACCCGTGCCGGTGTCACGTTCGATCTCGTGCCGCTTCCTCATCCGTCCGGCGCATCGCCCTGGCACCGCATGGAGCCCGGCAAGACACTGCTGGAGAAAGCGCTGCGCATTGTCGCCGAACATCCGGCCTGGCTGGCTCGTGTGAACCGATAAGCGAGAGGGTACTTTGGGGCTCCGCCGACGCTGGAGAAAGGACGCTGCAGCGGGGTTCAGACGGCGGTATGGCTGGCGGTGCTCGGGCCGGCGATCTGTAGGAGGTGGTGAAAGGAGGCTCGTTTCACCTGGCCGCAGACGGAGCGGGTTGAATGAGAAGAGATTTGTATGGTGTAATGAAGTGCGAACTTAAACTCTGCGACCTGCTTTCGCGTCTCCGGGCCTTTTTCAGGGGAGGGCGTTGAGTTGTTGGGCTACGAGGCGGAGATCGGAGACGAACTGGGTGTAGGCGCGGGCGCGGCTTTCTTCGTCGGGGGCGCGCAGGAGGGAGGAGGGGTGGACGGTGATGAAGGTGTGCGGCGCGAACTCCGAGAGGAAGAACTGGCCGCGATCGCGCAGGACGCGGACTTCGCGGCCCAGGACGTTTTGTGCGGCCGTGGCTCCGAGGCAGACCAGGATCTTTGGGGCGACGATGCGCATCTCGGCTTCCAGCCAGGGGCGGCAGGCCGTTATCTCGCGCTCGGAGGGCTTCTTGTGAAGGCGGCGTTTCCAGGTTCCCTCCCACTTGAAGTGCTTGACGGAATTGGTGACGTAGGCGAGCCGGCGATCGATACCCGCCTCGGCCAGCGCGCGGTTCATGAGCTGTCCCGCAGGTCCCACGAAGGGATGGCCCGACAGATCTTCCTTATTGCCGGGCTGCTCCCCCAGAAGCACCAGTGTTGACCGGGGAGAACCTTCGCCAAAGACAACGTGCGTGGCGTTCTTATAGAGCGGGCACGCCTGACATTTGGCAGCGGCTTCGTGAAGGATTTCCAGGCTGTCGGTATCGGGTATAACGGCAGCCTCAACATCAATAGGTTTTGTTTTTGTGGCCATGCTTTTCTCCATCATGAGTTTGACGCGGGCAGGCGCGGCGCTCAGCAGGGCGGGAATGGCCGCGGCTTCAGGCAGGTTCTTTCAGGATTTCTGTGGCATTTCCGCCTGCATGGGTCCATGGCGGCGGTTTACGATTGGGCCTGGAGACAGGAAGACGGCAGGACACAGTACGACCCGCATATTTCAGCGGGCCGTACAGATATAATATTCAGATCGGATCAATGATCCGAGATCAGTGTTACCTGGCTACTGCATCGCGAAGCTTCTTCACCTCGTCATGCGTGGCCTTCACCTCAGCCGCCTGACGGGTGATGATGGAGCGCAGAGAAGCGGTAAGATTTTCATCCGCAATGGCGTCTTTGTACGCCTGGACGGCAACATCTTCGCCGCGTTCGGCTTCGGCAAGAACTGCATGGGAATCATTGCCGAGAACGGCTGCCTTCAGGTCAATCCATACGCGATGGGCGGTGCCGGCGTAGGTTGTTCCCTCATTTTGCGGATCTTTTTCGCCCAGCGAACGGAGCTCCGTTTCCAGCTCGCCAGCAAACTTCTTGCGCTGGAGCGAGAACTTGGAAAACAGCGTTTTCAATTCAGTATCTTTGATATCTTCGGCAGCCTTTTTGAAACCTTCGTGGCCGTCGTTAAGAATTTGAACCAATGATTTTAGAGTAGAGAGGGGATTTTTCATTCATATACAGTAACACTGAATCACATAAAGTAAATGGACGCCCCCATTTTTCTCCCTGACGAGGAGAGCACAGCAGACTACGGGCTTTCAAATTAGTGAAAAACGGACGAACGTGGGTGACCAGAAAAAAGAGAGCTGGTCTGACTGGTACGCGGCACAGATGACGTCCTCGGTTTCGTGGCGAGGGATGTTCTGAATGTTAGACCAGTTTGCAGAGTTATTCGGGAGGCTGGCGCTGCTTAATCAATACGGGCTGTTTGCCAGATAGGATGGAAGTTCAGTTTTCACACTCTAAAAAGTGAAAAAACTTCAGAGCGGCACGTATGGATATTATCCCATCTCCTATATGACTGCCCCATTTCTTGTTCGGACGTCTCTCGTGCTTCTCGCCTTGGTGATATGCTTTACTCTGGATGTAAACGCTGCTGATGGCGTTAAGAAGCGTAAGTCCAAAGACTCGGACGGCGCGACTAAATACTATTATAATCCCGATGGTACTCGTAAAGGATCCTCCACGCAAAATGGGGATACCACGTACTACTACGACGCCCAGAATAACCGGAAGGCCACCGCCACAAAGAACGGCGACACGACCTATTATAGTGACAAAAGCGGCAACCGCAGCGGGTCCTCTACCAAAAATGGCGAGACGACTTATTATTATAACGCAGATGGCAGCCGCAAGGGTTCCTCCGTACGGAATGGAAGCAGCATTTATTACTACGACGCCAATGGCAATCGTACGGGCAGCGGCACGTGCCCGTAGAGCCTGGCTGTGTGCGGATCCATTTTGTTTGATGTCTACGAGGCGGGCTCTACCATACTCTGGTTACACATCAATGCATCAATGCTTCTACTTCTCATCATCCACTGGCGGGGGCGTTAGCGGAAACTGCAGCATCGTATCCTCAGGTGCGTACAGGGTGATCACTGCCGATGGGATATACTGCATGCCGTAATGGGCGGGCGCTGTGCTGTTGTCTACCTCATATTTTAA
>JBGGNE010000484.1:0-2955 GCA_041287705.1 Methylacidiphilales bacterium
CGGGAAGCTTTGCGGGAACAGGTTGTTTGTCTCACCTGCATCGGAACTGCGGAAGCGCTCGAAGATCTTGCCGGGACGATCCAGGCCAAATACAGCTCTGAGGTGGAAATCCATCTATTCGAAAATCTATATTCACCAGGATGGTTCTGGTTGACGGTACACGACAAAAAGGCGAGCAAGGATCAGGCTATCCGCATTCTCATGGAAACACGAGGCCTCAGCGATTTCGATCTGGTGGTCTTCGGCGACCAAACCAACGACCTGAAGATGTTTCAGATCGCAACCACAGCCGTCGCAGTAGCCAACGCAGTCCCCACGGTGTTGGAGAAGGCCGGAAAGGTGATCGGAACAAACGAGCAAGACAGCGTGGTAAAATTTGTCAAAGCCCACTGGAGCCAACGCCCCGCCCCCAGACAAACTCCCGCAATCTGACGAGGTTCTAATCTTCCGTTCCGCCCAATCTCGCGTTGCCTTGCGATTGTGCGAATGATTAGCTGAATGATTCGGGGCGGTCCAAAGAGCTTTATATGACCTGCGTATTCTGCAAACTTATTAAGCGTAAGAGGCCGGCATTTATCGTCGATGAAGATGATGATCTGATCGTGTTCCTGTCGCTGGAAAATCACCCCTTGATCGTGCCGAAAAAGCACTTCCCGGACATTTTTTCGCTTGATGACGACACTGCGGCTAAGATCATCAAGAAGGCTGTCAGAATTGCGACTGCCACGAAAGATGCGTTGCGATGTGATGGCATTTATCTCACACAAGCCAACGGGCGAGCGGCGGGGCAGGATGTTTTTCACTATCACATGCACGTTTACCCGAGGTGGAGCAGCGGACAGGCTTTGGGCGATGACGCTGGGGCTCGCCAGAAAGTAATGGAGCAAATCAGAGCAGCGTTGTCTTAAAGATGATGAGCGTCATAACGCTACGTCCAGAGGTCATTTCAATGTCTGCGCGGCTGCAAATGCCGTCTAATAACCTGACACGGCGTTGATCCCCTTATCGGAATGAGTGGAACCCGAGGAACGTTTCGGCTTCGCTCCGTTCCAGGCTGCCGTGACTGCCACGGTTCTTCATCTCGGAGACGTCTTTTTCATACCACCATACCGACTCATGCTCGTAGCTGAGGATCGCCAGATCTGCCATGCGTACTCGTAAACGATCTGAAATCGGCGATCCGAATATTCCTGCTTCGATCAGTTCCGCGGTCCGATACACTCCCGCTTTGCCGGCGAGAAGTGACTTCAGCTGGCTCTGCGCTTTGTCCAGAAACTCTGGCTTGATATGGAGGAACACGTCGCGGGCCGAACCGGCGAATTTCAGGATATTACCTCTCCGGTCCGTTTTCAGCCATTCGGCAATCGCGGGGAGCTCCACGTTGAGATACACCGTCTTTGCCGGATCGACGGCGGCATGCCCATGATCGGCGGTCAGCAGGAGCGCCAGATCGCGTTGACCTTCTAGCATGGGGGAGAGAATACGTTCCAGACTGGTCAGCGTAGTATCGATTTCAGCCAACGTTTGCGGCGACCTGGGCCCCCATTTATGGCAAACGCTATCGATCCCATCATGGTAGAGGTAGAAATAGGCGGGTCCCTCTGCTTGCACAATCGTCTCGCCAAGGTTCACCAGTCCTTCTGGCAAAGTTCTAAACGGCACTACAGTTGCCCCTCTGTTCGCCATCTTACTATTCGTGGAATGAATAAAACTGGCAGACTCGAACACGTAACTGGCCACACCTTGTTCCGCCAGTTGCTCAAAATAGGTCGATCCGGTCGGGTAGATGAGCGCCGGGTCGATATCACTTGTTCGCAAGGATTCCACATCGTCTCCGGTACGCTTGAATCCAATCGGTACAATGATCTCGCCCAGCGCCGGCTCATAGACATTCCATTCGTACAGACCGTGCTGCCCGACGGATTGTCCGTATTTCAAGGTCGTAATATGGGCGGTCGTCGTGCTGGGAAACTGCGTTGAAAGCTTGGAAAAGACTCCGATCGCGGCTATGCGTTCGAGAAAAGGATACTTGCCTGATTTCAGCGCCGAATCCATGAACGACCACCCGAGCCCGTCCAGCAAAATGAGCACTACTTTCCCGAACCGACCTATTTCGCCGCCCAGGGCCGCGCTCGGCAAGCAATCGCCTGCCGATTTTCCGGTTAGCAAGGTCGTGGTTGTGTCTGGAAGGCGGGCAAATCCATACGTATCGTAGATCGGGCGTAGAAAATGTTCATTCCATACTGAATAGCCGACTACCTTCAGCGATTCCTCGTTAATCACGTTGTGGATTATGGCTGGTGCGGCATGGTGGTAAAGGCAGTTCTGAGCTCCGGCTTTAATTCGGCTCTTTTGTAAGGGATGTCGGTTCGATCCTTAACGCTCGAATTCAGCCCGAGGGCGGAGCAGGCGGCCGTCCTGGTATTGTTCGATGGTGTGAGCTATAAATCCCGCCACGCGTGCCAGGCAGAAAATATGGAGTGAAGTACTGGCCGGTGCGCCCAGAGCGCGCGAGCAGGCGACCAGGGCAAGATCGAGATTTGCTTTCAGTCCAGTCCCAAGTGCCATTGTGTGAATCAGTTGAGAAACGCGGCGCATTTCCTTACTACCGCCAGGAAGCGACTCAATCATTTCGAAAAGGATCGCAGCCCGGGGATCCAGGTCCCGGTACACGCGATGGCCAAATCCAGGCACGGAACGGCCCTGGGCCAAATAATGTGTGACCACGGCGGTGGCGTCTCCCGACTTCGCCACCGCCTCAAGTAGCTCTTCCACGGCAAGGGTGGCTCCCGCGTGTTTTGGGCCTCGGAGGGCACACATTCCGGCATTGACCGTTGCGTAAGGTGAGGCGCCCGCGGACGCAGCGCATCGGGCAGTGAAGCTTGACGCATTTAATTCATGTTCCGCGCATAAAACGAGCATTGCGTTCAGGACTCGGTGCTGTTCGGCCCGCGC
>JBGGNE010000485.1:0-5292 GCA_041287705.1 Methylacidiphilales bacterium
AACGCAGGCGGGCCGGACTTTACGGGCGCAGAAGTCGGTGCCGGTGCTGTTAGAGGCGGCGTGGCTGACGCAGGGGAAACAGCACGTGAGGCAGGTGCCGTAACCTGTGGCGACGCAACTTGCAGTGGTGGGGGACCAGCCTTGGCCGTGCTGAGCGAGGGCTTAGACGGCTGAGCCGACGTTTCCGGAATGACGAACGTATCCGTGTTGCCTGTACGCTCCGATGCATCGCGCTTCGCGCTGGCCGCCTCTTCGGCGATCTTAGCGGCGCTTAGTCCCTGAGGCAGCGCCGAAAGATCAGCACTTCCGGAAGCAGGCTCGCCAACTGCAAAAGTAGGTGCGGCGGCTTCCGTCTCGTCGGGGCCGGACATCAGCAGCGGATGCGATTCATCGCCGGCAGTCGCCGAAGTTTCCGGCTGAGGCGGAGCAGGCTTCTGTGGTGCCGGGGCATCCACAATGTACATGGGTGCCGAAGACACTTCCGACGGAGCTACGGGAGGAACCTGCGGCTGCGCAACGGGCGGTGCTTCCTTTACTGGTGCCGCAGGCGGAGCAAGCTTGGCTGCAGCGCGGGCTTTTGCTTCGGCTTCATGTTGAGCCAGAAGCGTTTCCACGTCAAAATCGTCCGCGCCGCCCAGCAGTGAAGAGAGATCGTCTTCGGGGCGCAGTTCTTCCCAGCCGGCGCCCAGTTCATCAAAATCCACGGAGGATTCTGTGGGCAGATCATCGTCAAAAAGGCTGTCCAGCGTGGAAGACTTACGCGTTGGCGGCAGCAGGGGAATGTCGGGCAGATCAGGCAGGTTGCTGCCGGTGTCACGCGTGCTTTTGGCGTGACTTGCCGCTCCGCCATTCACGGCATGGCTCTTCGTACCATTTTCAACGTCATCCACTTCCACAGCGGTCTGAGAATGGCCGTAGGGCTTGTGGATTCCGTTCTCCACGTCAGCGCCTGCCGAGGCGGCAGCGCCGGAGAGTTCATGCGCAGTCGAGGAAAAAGAACTGCCGGATTTCTCCGACTTCTTTTCTTCCATCTTTGCCTTATCAGACGGCTTCTCTTCGATCTTCTCCGCTACGGCTTGGGACTCATCCTCTGCTTTGCTGCCTGCGGCGTGATCTTCAATTTCAATGCCGGTCGATTCAGACTTTTCAGCCTTTGCTTCGGCGACCGGCTCGGCGCTCGAAGAGGCTTCAGATTCAGACTCAGCACTTGCACCAGCACTCGCTTCGGAATCGGCCTGAGCCTCGTCTTTCTTTTCGCTCTTCTCGTCGCTTTTGGCTTCTGCCGCGCTCACAGCTTCTGGCGCTGAAACGGCGCGCTCCTCCTGAAGCTCGGACTTCGCGTCAGCGACAGCCTCAGCCTTGGGTTCCGGTTCTGGAGCAGGAGTTGGTGCCGCTACGGGTGCGGTGGTTGGTAATGGTGGCGGGCCTTTGCGCTTTAGCACAGGCAGCTCCGCCTTAAGGGGCGAAGCGTCCGATGATGTCGCCTGATCTTCCGGCTTAGACATGGATTCCCCTTCCGTTGCAGAGGTCGATTCTTCGACATCTTCGCGGTTACGCTCGTCGTCCAATGATTCGTTTGGTAATGCCACGTCCGAATGCGGAGCTTCTGATTCGGTATTGTTCGTGTCTTTATCAGAATCCGTGGAATCAGTTTCCGGGATCTGACCCAACCGCTTTTTGGGTTTGCTCTTGCCTTTGCGGGGCCGTGCTTCAGCCATATACCTGAGTTTCAGGATAAGAGCCTAGATGCTCCATCCACAACAATTTACGGTTAGCGGGGCGCAGCGCCTCTTCCATCGCCTGCGGAGGCACAGCCCCTTCCATTTCCAGGAGATGACACGCCTGCCCCGGCTTAGCCCCGTACGGCAACGTGTCCCATGCCCTGGCTTCGATACCCGCCGTCTTTAGTAGATCGCGCAGTGAAACCAGGTCCTCGTCGCCCTGTGCCCAGCACATATAGACGAGCGTTTTCAGATTCGGCCCGGGAGGAGTGGGCCGCCTGCTCAAAAGTAAAAACATATCCTCCACCCCCGGTGCCATGGCGGTTGCTATCGCCTTACGCGACATGTTCGCCATCGACTCCGTCCCGTTCGCTCCGTTGCCGTTGCCATTCCCCGTGGCGGCGTGGCCGTTTACCGATATAAAGGACGTGCCAGCAGCCGTCTGCTGCGTGGAAAGATAGCTGATATCATCATCGCCGGCAGGCAGCGCAAAAGCAGGCGCATCATCGTGATGCTCAGAATCTTCTGCGTGATGAGACAGAGCCGCATCCAGCGTGCCATCCGATGCGGGCACATCAGCCAGCCGAACGTCGCCGCAGATAAAGAGGCGCTTGCCCAGTTCGTTGCGAAGCAGACCTTTCCTGCCCTTCTTTGGCATGTAGGCCTTCAGCAGATCGTTGCGGGAAAGCAGCGCCACTTCCGCCTCATTGGAATCCAGTACGCGAAGCATCTCCGCCACAGATCCCACAGGCAGCACGCGATCACTGACGCCGAACCGCAGCCGGACCGCGTGCCACGCCACGGAATGCGGCGCGCCAAGGAAGGCAACGGTGAAGCTCTTCTGACACGCGCGGCTGCTGGATAGAATTTCGCGGTAAATCGCGCGAAGCCCGGAATTCGTCAAAGGGCCTTCATTGGCGTGCTCCAGCTTGCGCAGCAGATCTTCCTCGCGTTCCGGTACAAAGATCGGTTCCTGGTGCGCCTGTTTCCATCGTCCCACGGACGAAGAAAGCTTCGCACGCTCGTTAAGTAAAGCGAGCAGGCGTTGATCGAGCTGATCGATCTGTTGGCGCAGGGCAGGAATGTTCATCGGTTAGGCAAGGCGATGCAGATGTCTCACCACCATCGGGACTTGGACGCAAAAAAGGCAGGCGCGCCGGGAGCCTCGTGTACGGGCGGCAGGCAGGGCTGCATAAGGATGATGGTGGCAGGTTTCACGTTATTTCCTCCGATCAGTTTGTATAACACGTGAAATGTAGCGAAACTCGGTGCGATGGAAAGCACTTTATGGATACAGTTGTCGATTACGTGAAAAGTAGTGGAGGGCTCATGTTCCGACTTCGGGGCACGACAGTACTACGCGAAAAAGCAAGTTCCTCTTTCAAGATCCAACAGTTTTGACCGGCGTCAAATCCATGTGCCTTAAGCCATTACCGGGTAACAGCTTAAGGCACAGTATTTCGGCACTGCCAATTATTCCGCACCGCCGCACTTAGTACGACTTGGCGAAAACAACGCGCTGAGCGCTGGGCTTACCGGTAAAGATACACGTTCCGGTTTCTCCTGCCAGGTAAGTCGGGATACAGCGAATGGTGACGGACAGATCCTTCTTGACCTGCTCCTCCACTTCCGCGGAGCCGTCCCAGTGGGCCAGGGCAAAGCCGCCGTGAGCTTCGGGGCGACCGGAATTCCTGGGCGTGAAGAACTTGTAGAAGCTCTCCTTATCGTCCATCACCACACTGTGCTCCTTGCGGAAAGCGGCGTTGCGCTCCAGCAGGTTGTCCTGAATCTGCTGCAGAATGGAAGAGGCTTCGCTTACGAGCTGATCCCAGGGAGTCACGTCGCGAGACTTATGGGGGCGATCGCGCCGCGCCACCATGGCGGCGGAGCCAGGCAGATCGCGCGGCCCGATTTCCACCCGGATCGGCACGCCCTTCTTGATCCAGTCCCATGCCTTGCTGCCGCCGGTCACTTCGCGATTGTCAATCTGGACGCGAATCGCTTCGCCGTGGAACGTCTGCTCGCGCAGACGCGCGGCCAGCTTGTCGCAGGCTTCCAGCACGGCCGCCCTGGTGTCTTCCTTCGGCGTTACGGGGATGATCACGATATGCTTCGGAGCCACGCGGGGCGGCAGTACCAGACCGTCGTCATCGGAGTGCGCCATAATCAGCGTGCCAATCAGGCGCGTGCTTACGCCCCAGCTCGTGGTCCAGGCGAATTCTTTCTGCCCTTCGCGGCTCAGGTATTGAATATTGGAGCCTTTGGCAAAATTCTGGCCAAGGAAGTGCGACGTACCCGCCTGCACAGCCTTGCGATCCTGCACCATCGACTCCAGGCAGTACGTATCCACGGCACCCGGGAAACGCTCACCATCGCTTTTACGGCCGGTAACCACGCTGAGAGCCAGGTGGTCGCGCATCATTTCCTCATACACGCCAAGCATCTTCACGGTTTCTTCAACCGCTTCTTCTTTGGTCTCGTGCGCGGTATGGCCTTCCTGCCACAGGAATTCGGCGGTACGCAGGAAGAGGCGCGGACGCATTTCCCAGCGGACAACATTCGCCCACTGATTCAGCAGAATCGGCAGATCGCGGTAGGACTGCACCCAGCGGGAGTAGGATTCGCCGATGATCGTCTCCGAAGTCGGACGAACAATGAGCGGCTCCGTCAGCGGGCTGGCGGGACGCAGTTTGCCGTCCGGCCCTGTCTCCAGGCGGTGATGGGTAACCACGGCGCATTCCTTGGCGAAGCCCGCGACGTGCCCGGCTTCCTTCTCCATGTAGCTTAGCGGGATAAAGAGCGGGAAGTAGGCGTTGGAATGGCCCGTGTCTTTAAACTTCTTGTCCAGTTGCTGCTGAATGAGTTCCCAGATCGCATAGCCCCACGGCTTAATGACCATGCAGCCGCGGACGTCCGAGTTTTCTGCCATATCAGCCGCGGCAACGACGGCCTGGTACCATTCTGGGAAGTTAGCCGCCCGGGTCGGAGTGATCGCGGTACGTTCTTGTGCTTGCTGCTGCGCCATGGGAGGGATTTGCGTGGTGGGTTAACCCGGCACAGCACGCCTTCGTATAATCCGAAAACATGAGCCGGGGAAAAACGGTTATTCTGCCCGCTTTACAAGGGCGGGTCAAGACGTGAAAAAAAACGGGCTGCGGTCGTAAATGATAATTACGGGGTACTGCTGTTGCTGTCACTGTTGTCGGCTGGCAATGAATCCGGGGCTTCCTGCTGGTGCATAGGTCGCGGGTCAATCTTATGCAACAATACTGCGGCCGTAACATACCCGGCAAACATATAGGCAATCAGGCCGAAGTAGAGGAAACCCATGAAGAATCGGGACGCAAGCGGGATATTATAATAGACTGCCTGCTGCTCTGCGGTAGGCGAGAATACTTCCCGAATACGCTGAAAGCCGTAGCAGGATAATGAGGATAAGGATAATACTGCTGACGCCCTTAAAGTAGAACAGGCCGGCACCCAGTACCAGTATACCCACAAACCAGAACCACGTAGATACAGCAGCGCAAATGCGCCCGCCATCCAGAGGCGGCACGGGAGCCATGTTGAA
>JBGGNE010000486.1:0-7581 GCA_041287705.1 Methylacidiphilales bacterium
TTATTCAGCGGCGACTCCTTGGTAATTTCCTCATAAACCTAAGGGAATGGATAAATTGGACAGGAATAGTTTCCTGAGATGGGAAAGTTCCGGTGTCTGCTTCGTTCACTCTCCCGACTGATTGATTTCCTCTCGTCAGTCGCTTCGCTCCGCATTCTTCTCCTTTCCCTCCTTTCATACACGCCATGGTCTCCGCTCCACAGCCCCATATTGTCGTCGTCGACGATAACCGGGAAATCCGCGAACTTCTCTCCCGTTATCTGGGGGAGCACGGCTATCGTGTGAGCGCTGCCGATAACGCCACGGCTTTCCGCAAGCTGCTGGAGGGAACTGCGCCTGATCTGGTGGTGCTGGATATCATGATGCCGGGCGATGACGGTCTGGTCTTGTGCCGCGAACTCCGTGCTTCATCCCAGATGCCTGTTATTTTTCTGACCGCCATGGCCGAAGATACGGACCGCATTGTGGGCCTGGAGATTGGCGGCGACGATTACCTGACGAAACCTTTTAACCCCCGCGAACTGCTGGCGCGCATCAAGGCTGTTCTGCGCCGCGTGCAGAGTACGCCGGGGCAGGTGGGACGCGCGGGCAATGCCGCTCAGGCCAAGCGCATTTCCTTCGACAACAAGGTGCTGGATGTAAGCCGCCGCGAGGTGGTAACCAGCGATGGCGTGGCCGTACCGCTGAGCACGGCCGAGTTCCGGTTGCTTTGCGTGTTTCTGGAGCGTCCCGGCATGGTGCTTTCGCGCGATCAGCTTCTGGATATGACCGCGGGAAGGTCGGCAGATGTATGGGATCGCAGCATCGATAACCAGGTAAGCCGTCTGCGCCGCAAGATAGAAGATGATCCGGGCCAGCCCTCGCTCATTAAAACGTGCTGGGGCGATGGCTATCAGTTTACCGCTACCGTGGAGAGATCCTGACATGACCCTTCCGCCCTCTCCTTCTTCTCTCCCTGGCCAGCGCGATACGCGTGACCAGCGTGATGCCAATCCTGGTATTATCGATAGGCCGCATCCCGTTACGTCTTTTTCCGGAGTCTTTCAGTTGCCGCCCCGTCCCTCGGGCAAACCGGATCCCCAACAGGCCGCGCCCGCACAACCTGCCCGGGCATCTTTTGGAAGGCGTTTGCGCAGTCTGTTTATGCAGCGCCGCATCGTCCGGTTCTGGACAAGCACGCTCAGCGGTCGCCTGATCTGCGTCATGCTGCTGGCCGTGGCGCTCTCGCAGATCGTGTTCATCGTTATCTCCCGTACTGAGCGCGCCTACGCAGTGCGCGTTGTATTAAAGGAAGAATGCCTCGGACGTGTATCCAGCGCCGTGCGTCTTACCCAGGCCACCCCAGCCACTCAGCGCCCGGAAGTGTTGCAAAAGATAGGCACGCCCCTTACGCGTTACTGGCTTAGCTCCATGCCGCCCGGCACACCTCAGGAGTGGCAGGCCGAAGCGCGCGAAAACCTGTTGCGTCCAGTGCCTACCGCCGGTGACAACAGTGGTGTCGTCCGAGGCTTTATGGATGAGCCCATGCTGCAGAAAACCAGTACGGATCCCTGGGAGATTCTGCCGCCTGCAACGTGGCTGTTGCACCTGCCCGTCCATGTTCTGCCTTTGCAGCAGTGGAACGGGTTTGGCTTCTCGGTGCAGTTGCCCGATGGCACCTGGATGAATACCGTCTTTGCCAAGCCCAGTTATCTGATGGGCGCCAACGCCGTCACTCCCGGCTACTATGCGGCTCTTGTCCTTACCGCCATTATCTTTGCGGGCGCGGCCCTCTTCGTTGCGAACCGCATCTCCCGCCCCCTTCAGCACCTCACCAAGAGCGCCGAGCGTCTTGGTCGCGGCGAACAGGTGGAGCTTCTTCCCGAAGAAGGGCCGGACGATATCCGCCATACCGTTGTGGCGTTCAATCGCATGCAGATTCGTCTTCGCCGCTTTGTTGAAGACCGCACGCGTATGCTGGCGGCTGTGGGACATGATTTGCGCACGCCCATTACCAGCCTGCGCCTGCGCGCCGAGTTCATTTCCGATCCGGAAACGCGCGAGAAGTTCCTGGCCACTCTGACCGAAATGCAGACGATGACAGAGGCCGCGCTGAACTTTGCCCGCTCGGAATCCGCAGGCGAACAGACGCGCGTGGTAGAGCTGAATGCCCTGGTGGAAAGCATTTGCGATGATCTGGCCGAGATCGGCTGGGACGTTAAGTTTGTCCGCGAAGGCTCCGACGGAGCTGACAGCGTGGACGGATCCGATGGCGCTACCCGCCTTCCATGTGCCTGCCGTCCCGACGCTATGCGACGCGCCATCCGCAATATCATTGAAAACGCGGTGCGCTATGGCGATCGCGCGCGTGTTTCTCTGCATGCCAGCCCCGGTGTCTCCGATGGTGTCGAAATCATTGTGGAGGACGACGGCCCGGGCGTTCCTGAAGCACAGCGCGAAAACGTGTTTACTCCGTTCCTGCGCCTGGAAACCAGCCGCAACCGCAGCACGGGCGGCGTTGGTCTGGGGCTCAGCATTGCCCGCTCCATTATGCGAGGTCACGGCGGCGATATCTACCTCAGCCACCCGCCTGCCCGCAAATCCGCTTCCCCCGAAGGTGCCGGTCCCGGTCTGCGAGTTCATCTGCGCCTCCCAAGCTGCGATCCTGAGCACGCGGGTATTGTTGCCGCAGCGGCGTGCCCAGGAAAGAAGTAGAGAGCGGGAGTTTCTGGAGACTCCCTTACTCCGACTCCGTTATTTCTTCCACGTCATGTGGTGAACTAACCCGCTGTTTTCCAGCACAATGAATTCGCCGGGATTGAAGCCGGGAATGATACCCACAACTCCGCTTTCCTTCTGCTGAAGATTCATCGTGGCGCGCACGACCAGGCCGGCGAGTGTGGATTCCAGGACTTTGCACTCGCCGTCACTTACGACAACCAGCGTACCGTCGGTCGTGAAACATGCCTGAGCCTCGGGCAGATCGATTGTTTCCATTTTCTCGATCGAGCCGTGTTTTGGCTTCATGGTGACCAGCGTCACGCGATCTTTATCGGTACAGGCAAAGCGCGGAACAGTATGGCGCGGGGCCACGGCCAGACTGAGCAGATTATCCGCCTTGCCTTCTGACAGATCTTCCGAGAACCCGATTGTCTGACTGGGGCCGATCGCGAGAACGCGTGTGCCGAGGGCGATGATAAGCTGGTCATCCAGACATTTCATGCTCACGGGGCCGGGGTAAGTACTGAGAAATTGCTCCAGCGTGGGCGGAGCCTCCGCATTGCTGAAGCGATGCCCGGCAAAGTTATTGCCGCTGATATAGTGGCAATCCTGCACGCGTCGCAACTGCCACAGCATCATGTTGGCATCATAAGCCACAGCCCGTACTTCTGAGGGAAACCAACTGGGCTGGCCCACTTCGGTCGCGTGAGGGAAGGCATCGCTCGCGGGCAGGGGACGCATGGGCAGAGTGCCTTGCAATGGCCCGCTGACCCAGAGCAGTACGGGCATGGAGGGGCGCGATGCCATTTCCAGTTCCAGATTCGGTGAGTCGGTCTGGCAGCTTTTGCGTATCTCGTCTCCCGACCAGAAAGCCTGCTGCGAGCCATCGGGCGAGCGCCTTATAAACCAGATGCCGTGACCGTCAATGCCGGGGCGTATTTTGTCGCTGCGCGGAACTCCCCATGCGCAGAAGAAGTTGTTATTGCCAACAATCTGCCGCCACTGAATATGGGGCGTATCTCCCAGCGGGGAAAGGCTGATCCGTTTGATCTCGCCAGACATGCCTGGGGATGCGGGCTTGCGGCTGGGTGGTGCCGTTCGGTTTCCCTGACGCTCCGCTTCGTTGCGCAGCGCCATAAAGCGGCCTGTATCGCGGGTCAGCAGCCGGTCTTTTGTATCCAGCTGCTGCAGCAGACGCAGAAGGTCGCCAACTTCGCCCTGGGATCTGGTCGCGCCGCGTGCCGGCAGCAGGCGGCCGATCTTGACGCGGGCAATGTCTCCGGCGCTTTCCACAACTGCGGCGTCCGGGTACTCCCCATGGACGCGCAGCAGAAGATAAGGCACCTGCAGCCGGGAGTCGTCCGGGGCAGCCTTTAGACGCAGAAGCATTCGGTTGGCGTCCTGGTGGCGGCCCATCGTGCCACACTTCTGAAAATAGCGGGTGACGCATCCCGCCGCCTGCGAGCTCTTTGGCGAGCGGGGATCCTCCGGCCAGGCACTTGCCAGCACCTTAAGCGCTTCATCGTGATCCTGCAGATTGTCCTCCAGCTCGGTGGCGGCGGTCAGCAGATTACCGCTGCGTATGTGTGCCTCGACGCTGCGGCGGAAGTAGCGCGCGGCATCTTCTTCACGACCGATCTGGCGGCACAGACGCGCGCAATCCAGCACTCGGTCCAGCTTCTCGTAGATGACAATGGCCTCGTTGATCTGCCCCGCCAGTGCAAGACATTCCGCGGCTTCCAGTTGTCGATTCAGGTGGTCGCGATAGAGCACGGCGGCCTCGCGATAGAAGCCGCCCTGTTTCAGCACGCTGGCTGCGGAAGATAAATCGCCCAGAAGCTCCGCATAAATGTAGGCGGCGCGCTGATGCCGGCCCAGGTTCGCTTCCTGCAGGGCCAGTTGAATATAGCGCTGACGCAGCTTCGCCTGGATCTCGGCGTTAATGTCCCAGCCTTCCACGGCATAGCCGCCGCCGAAGGCACGCAGGCTGAAGCGGGGATCCTTGTTGCCCAGCGTAGCGCCGGGATTCTGCACCGTGCCGCGCGTGCCGATCCCCCGGTCCGCAGAGGAAGACAATGGCAATGCATGGCGTAGACCCTGTTCCGGGTCGTTCTCCAGAAGACGAAGCAACCTGTTCAACTCCTGCTGGCGTTTGTCCTGCAGTTGCTGGGTTTCGTGCTGCTTCATCCCCTGTGACAGCCACGAAGTCGCTTTATCTACCCAGGAGGCGCCGGCCAGTACGGGCGCGGCAATACCCGGCATCCAGTTCAGGTAATTCTGCAACTGTTTGCCCAAAATACCCTGGCTGTCGCCCTGTCCGGTTCCAGCCCCTGCACCAGTACCGGCACTTTTACCGGGAGGCTGTGTCCTGGGCGGCGGAAGTTCCGGCAGCTTGATGGGATCGGAACCGATTTCCCCCTGCGCGCCGCCAAACAGCTCTGCCAGAGAAGCGGGCATCCGCATTTCGACATAGATCAGCCGGCCATGCAGTTCCAGACCGGGCCGCGCGAAGTCCCACCTGTCAGAAAGAGCTCCGGCGGGCGCCAGCAGCATTTGGTCCAGACTAAGCCGTGATTCGTTCTCAAACCCCACCGCACCGATACCGGGATGCAGTACAAGCACCGGGTAATGGCAAAGCCTCAGCAGCTCCTCCCGGGTTACGTGAGGAAAAAGGACCGCATCGCGCGGCATAAAGAGCCGGCCTGCAACGCAGGTATAGGGTTGCATACGGCCCTGATACGAGGCACCGGCTGCCAGAGCTGTACCAGCGCAAGCGCCCGGCAGCACTGCCAGCAGCGCTCCGGGGCGCAGATCACGAGGAGATCTGGGCAGGAGGTAAAGAGCAAGCGAGGCCAGATCCGCATGATATTGCTCTGCCCACAGAATAAGCTCCGAAATCCAGAAGGACGCATCGCCGCCTGGAATAAGCCACGCAGATACAGGCGCGATAACAGAGGATAAAACGGAGGAAGAAGAGGAAATGCGGCCGCCATCCGAGTCCGGTTCACGCAGCCCCAGCGATGCCTTCAACAAAACGCCCGTGCCTGCCGCTGCTACAGCGGCCTGTCCACCGATACCAGCAGCTGACGGCGAATATGACATAGAAGTCGATCCCATAGCGGGAGTACCGGCACAAAAGATATCACGCCGGGCAGCTTAGTCGAAGCAATTTGGAAATGTCATGAACCGCCGGCATTCCCATCATTGAATCAGCCCGGTGTCGGGGGCATATTCTCGGCGTTGCCGATCTTCAACAGATCGTACACCTTGCCATCCACTTCAAGCTGCAGAACCTGAAACATGGCATCTTTGCCATTGCCCTTCTGGCGGCTTACCGTAAGGGTGCCATGCGCTTTGGTTCCCTTTACATTCAGCTTGCCGGCGGCAACCTTGCTCGTGACATCATATTCCAGGCGCTGACCGGGAATTTCGGAAGCCTGGATGTTTTCTCCAAGCAACTTTACGGCTTCGGAATTTCGATTCAACTGCGTGCTGGCCAGGGAGCTGATCAGCTTGGTATGGACGTTGTTATAGATCCCGTTGACCTGCGTATCCAGTTGCTGCATCAGCAACGTGATGAGCACGAAGACGAGAAACGCGGCAACCAGCGCGCAGGGGACCGCGATAATCACCCATTTGAGATCCTGCGGCTTTTTCACGCTCTGCTCGTTGGTGTAGGAAGAAGTAGTATTCATCGCGGCGTACGCTTCGGGCACAGAATCGCAACTCACTGAAAAAATGCAAGGTGCAACTCCTTTGTTTTAGCGATTAAGTCAGGCGTCTGCAACATTAATACGCGCCTCACGCCTGTTGAGCCGCCTTCCTAAACGTACAACGCCAAAGATTCCGCCGCCCCGGCTCCTGCTCCACGCCGATCAGATTAATGCTGCATGCCGCTTTCGTGATTCCGTTGCGCCAGATACTCCGCAGCGGTCATCCATTTCTCGCGATAGAAGCGCTGGCCGCTGTCGTACCGCATGATGGCAATATCCATCGCCTTTCGCACTGCGGAATAGGTGGTGACCGCCGGGGGATTCTTCGCCTCCTGCATTCTGGCTTCCATCACTTTCATGGCGTCGATAAACACTTTTGCGGCATCGACATCCTTCTTCTCTGCCAGCTCTATCGGTACGTTGAGATTGCTCATCTTGCCGATAAGTCCCAGCTCATCATTCTGCTCAAAAGCACGAGTGCCCTGATAGGCGGGCATAAAGCAGATCAATTCCTGAATATTGGCGATATTCTCCAGCACCATCGTACCGTCAGGCAGCGCCAGTTCTACAGCGCCTTCGCCCGCCACACGCATTTTGGTGAAGAGCCGTGTGCGTACAAGCTCGGATCCTTCCGCTGGATTGAGCAGGAGAATCCCCTTCATCAGTGCAATATTACGGCTGAGATCGGCAGGAACCAGGGGGGCGCCCTGGACCACTTTAGGCTTGGTATCCTGCACCCTTGAGGGGCCACTGTCGTTGATAATCCGGTCTACGTCCTCCTGCTTCATGAACTTGGTCTGTGCCAGGGCAGGACTCGGGCCGGCAATAACGATCGACGCCAGCACAGTCAGACTCAGCATCGCCACGGTACGAAATGGGCGAGAACAGCTGCGGTAAAACGGGGTAATCATAAACCAGAGGCGCTTCGCGACGGAACGCTTACCCCTAATTAAAGCTTATTGCGCTTAAAAAGCAACGCGTGACCTTAAGCTGCAATGCTTTTGTTTTGCGCTTTTGCAGATGACTTATTCTAATTCGCTTTCAAGATGAGGTGAAGATGCGCAGTTTTTTTGTCAATAGCGAGGCGCGAGGAGGGAGCCTATTAGAATAATAGGTGACCGACGAGCAACGCGGTTATTGACAAAAAGGACAAGCATATTCGGCTCAG
>JBGGNE010000487.1:0-4435 GCA_041287705.1 Methylacidiphilales bacterium
GGCGCGTGCGGTTTTCCCCTGCGGCTGCGGGGTATTTTGCTTACTATGGGAGGTTTGCTGTGAATTTTAATGTGAATGATGATGATATTGCGGATCAGTTGACGAATTTTGTGAATCGGACGCAGGACGTTCCGGTAGCGCCGGTGACGGATGAGGCGGGGCAGGATTTGCCGCGCGTGCCGTTTCCTTCGGGGTATCGGCTGACGGGATCGCAGGAGCAGGCGCTGCTGGATCACGCGGCGCGGCGGCTGAAGGAGCTGGAGGATGAGCTGGGGCGCGGGTGCACGGGGGATGTGAACTGGTTCGAGAGTACGGACTTTGCGGCGAGCGGGCGGCGCTCGTTTATGGGGAAGCGGCAGCTGTATGAGATGACGTATCATAATCATGTGGAGTGGCGCCCGTCGCTGCTGGGCGGGGTGTTTGAGGACAGTAATCTGGTGGTGCCGCTGGCGCGACGGATCGCGAGGCAGATGGTGGCGCGGGCGAATAATTATTTCTTTGGCACGGATCCCTGGTTTGCGGTCTACCCGGTGGGTGTGGCGGATCGGGAACTGGCGGCGGATATTGAACGGTATACGCGCTTTAAGTTTGAGCAGAGC
Source organism: Methylacidiphilales bacterium (assembly GCA_041287705.1). GTDB lineage: Bacteria > Verrucomicrobiota > Verrucomicrobiia > Methylacidiphilales > UBA1321 > LW23. The sequence goes on from JBGGNE010000487.1 coordinate 600, forward strand.
CGGCAGAAGCATGTGCTGGAGCTTGCGGTGGAGCTGGCGTTTGTCCGCGGGGAGGCGGTGGTGAAGACGACGTTTGAGTCTCGCGAGCAGTTGTACCAGGAGGTGGCGTCGGTGCTGGTGGATGAGCGGGGCGGGGACATTCTGGGCGCGGACGGCGATTACATTATGGAGGATGATTTGTGGGTGGTGGAAACTGCGGAGGAGGGGCAGGAGGGAGCGGCGGGTCCGGAGCAACACGCCGGACAGGCCGGGGTAGCTGCGCCGGTTTCTTCTTCCGCTGCTGCGATTGATGCGGTTTCAGCTACGGGGCGGAAAGATCTACGATCGGCCCAGCCGGGCAAGGCCGGGATGACGGGGCGGATGGTGCTGAAGCGGGATGGGGTGACGCTGAAGCCGCGGGTGCTGCGGTATGACCGGAAGATGATTACGCGGAAGCTGGTGCACTTTAAGGGGGCGGAGCCGGCTATTGTGTATTATAAGGATTTTCTGTGCCCGCTGGCGGCGTCGAGCATTCAGGAGGCGGATTGTGTGGTACACCTGTATGACATGCCGGTGATGCGTCTGGCGGATATGTATCAGCGGCGCGGGATGCTGGAGCAATCGAACGAGGAGGCTTTTGAGGCGACGCAACGGGCGGTGGAGCTAATCCGGACGATGGCGTTTGAGAGCGGGGAGCCGAAGGCGGCAAAGAATCAGTACCGGCCGGAGATGGGGGAGACGGCGACGGGCGGCGGCGGCAGCGGAGGCTCGGAGCAGAAGGAGCCGGTGGTGGAGATTGCGGAGTTTCACCTGCGGTATGACGCGAACGGGGACGGCATTATGGAGGATACGATGCTGGTGATGGATCGGCGTAACGGGGTGCCGATTTTTTATGATTATGAGGCGAATGTGACGCCGGACGGGTTGCGGCCGTTTGATGTGGTGAAGGTGAATGAGGTGGACGGGCGCTGGCACGGGGTGGGCGCGATGGAGATGTTTGAGAATTCGCAGGAGATTGTGGATCTGCTGGTGAACCGGTGGAACTTTAGTCAGAGCCGGGCGGGGCGGGTGGATTTCTGGAATCCGCACAATACGATGGAGGGGGATCTGAACCGGCACCTGGAGCTGAACTGGGGCGGCACGTACACGCCGAAGCCGGGGAAGCGGAAGGAGGACATTCTGGATTATGTGACGCTGCCGGATATGAAGCACGAGATGTTGAAGAACATGATCGAGTTCTTTATGCAGGTGGCGACGAATGAGAGCGGGGTGGCGAACGCGAATGACGCTCGGGCGGCGGGGCTGAATACGAGTGAGCTGGCGACGGGGGTGCGCAATATTGAGAAGAGCGGTCAGGAGATGTTTGCGCTGTATCTGTCGCACCTGGAGCCGGGGCTGCAGGGGGTGGTGCAGCGGGCGATGCGGCTGACGTTTGCGAATCTGGACCAGGAGGAGGTGTTTACGTTTTTTGAGGGTGACGTGCAGTCGCTGGGGGTGATCAAGCCGCGCGATGTGAAGGGGCTGGAGCTGAATGTGTCGCTGCTGCTGACGCGGTATCGCGGGGAGCAGCTGCTGCAGAGCAGTATGCAGGCGGCCCAACTGGTGACGCAGTATTACGCGTACTCCCCGGAGATTCAGGCGCGGGTGGCCCCTCTGTACCGGGATATGCTGAAGGCGCTGCAGATTAACTTTGCGGACGAGATTATTGTGGCGATGCCGCCCGCGCCGCCCGGGGGAGGGGGGGTGCCAGGTGGTGCTGGCGCGCCGGGTGCGGGAGGTGGTGGTGGCGCGCCGGGAGGTGGCGGCGGCGGTGTGCCGAAGGTGAATGCGCGGCAGGCTCTGGAGGCGGCTCAGCCGAAGCCGGCCACGGGGCAGAGTCCGGTGAATCTGTAGGCGGCGGGGAAATTCAATACGAGGCGGTATCTGAGGCGGTATCGCTTTCCCCATCGTCATCGCCATTACCATCACGATTATCTCTTTATCTATGAACGCACGACAAATGCGGGCGCAGGCCCAGGCGGAGCAGGATTTGAGCGACATCCAGTCGCTGCGCAAACAGCCGGCGTTGGAGCGCTATCTCCTGCGCCGCCTGCGCGAGAAGCGCGACGCTCTTGCGGAGCGCATCCTGACGGAGGACGCCGCCACCCCGGAGCAAAGGGAGATCTGGCGCCAGCTTTACCTGGAGTATAAATCGCTCTGCACCATGCCCGACCAGGATCAAGCCACCGCCGAGAAGTGGCTGCGCGAGCGCGGCGCGGCGGAGTGAGGGGGACATCTTGATGACTCTTTTAGCTCCACTTTGAATCTCCCTTTTTACGGCTTGCCTTCCATCCGAACAGCCGCGGTCAAAAGGATATCAGCGCCAGATAGATGAGGTAGATGACGATAATAAGGATGGCAGGTGAATGGGTCAGCCACCAGATGAGCCAGAGGACTCCCAGAGTAAGGCCAATTGCCCCCAGCCACACGGGAAAGGGCGGAAAGGATGCCCAGACGATCCAGAATTTTCGGTCCGGCGCCATGCCGGTGGTGTGGGGCAGGGGGACGGTCTTTGTGGCGACAAAGTCCGCGATTTCGTCCCAGCGGGATTCGGTGATTCCCGAGCCGTGCCCGCCCGTTATGTAACGGAGCTGATGCAGATTGCCGTTGCTGTCGACTGTGCCGGCAATCGGCGGAGGAGCGCCCGAATTTGCTGCCGCACCGGCCACTGCCCCGGCGACGGCTTTGCTCCACGGCCAGCGGATTGCGCAGAGCATTCGCCAGCCCTGCTGTGGGAAGCTTTCCAGTTTGCCGGTGGGCGACATATCGCGGAATCCGTCGTGGCCGCCGCCGCCCAGTTCGCGGGAGCCCAGGCACTGGTAGATATTGGGAAACCACGCCACCACAAGGTCGCCCGTGGCGGTGTAGTTCAGCATCGCGTCGATTTTGCCTTCCTTTACCAGGCGCTTCCAGTTGTAGTAACCATTGACGACGCTGCCGGCAAAAACGATGCGCGAGAAGCGGCACGCGGGGTACTCCTGCAGCGCCATTGCGGCCAGAAAGGTGCCGTTGCTGTGGCCTACATAATGAAAGTCAGCTTTGGGGAAAAGCGCGCGAGTCCTTGCATACTGCCGCATGAGCCAGCGCACATGCAGGCGACGCTCCTCTGAGAACAGGAAGGGCAGCATGGGGAAATAGCCGTAGGTGGAGGTAACCATGGCGGCTTTCGGTGGCTGCACGCCCGGGGTGGGGATATGCGCCTGGGCCAGCTGGTCGAACCTTTGTACCACGCGGTTGCCGATCTTTTTTGTCCAGAAACCGCGGTCGCGAATGCCGTGGACGACAAAGACAACGTCGGTGACGGTGAGGTCCGGCGGAGGCAACATGGCGTCTTCCACGGTCATGTCGATTTGCTGCAGTTTGATTCGGCTGGCTGTCAGAGCTTCTTTAAATACTTTATAGCGGGCGACACTTTTGGGACAGAGGGGGACGCCTCCCTGCTGCGGTGGCGCTTCCAAGTTGGTGATGTCCTCGTGGTCGGTAAAGGGCATGTCCAGGTAGATGAAGTCCTGGCCGGTGACGATATCGATGCCGTCGTCGGGTCCCACCACATTGTCTTCCGATCCCAGGAGCTGGACGACCAGGGGCGGCTCCCACGCTGTCTGTCCGACGCTTTGGCTGGTGGCGATTTGCTTTTGCGTGTAGATTTCCTGAAGCTTTACCCACTGCAGCCGCAACTGGGTAAGGAACACGGAGCCGCGCCGGATGTGGAACCCCATGGGGGTTTTACCGGCGAAAAGCTGCAGGGTGCGGCCGAACAGGATTCCGGCGTCGGACGAAATTTTTTCGCACAGTCCCATGTTGGGTGTGCTTTCCCA
>JBGGNE010000488.1:0-3635 GCA_041287705.1 Methylacidiphilales bacterium
TCGTCCGGTGCTTTCAGCGGACGATATCTCCGCTACGGTGGAGCTATGGACCACTATTCCGGTCGCCAAGCTCCTGGAGAGCGATCGTGAGCGTCTCCTGAAGCTGCGCCACGCCTTGGGCGAGCGCGTGATCGGTCAGGAACAAGCCGTGGATGCGGTCGCGGACGCCATATTGCGCATGCACTCCGGACTCGGGCTTCCCCATCGCCCGCGGGGCTCGTTTTTGTTCTGCGGCCCCACTGGCGTGGGCAAAACGGAGCTGGCGCGCGTGCTGGCCGAGGCCCTTTTCCTCGACAGCTCCAGCCTGATCCGCCTGGACATGTCTGAGTACATGGAGAAAAACGCCGTCACAAGGCTGATCGGCGCGCCTCCCGGCTACCTGGGTTTCGAAGCCGGCGGCCAGCTTACCGAAGCCGTGCGGCGCTCGCCCTACTGCGTGCTGCTGGTAGACGAAATCGAGAAGGCGCACGCCGAAGTGCTCAATCTCTTCCTGCAAATCCTGGATAACGGCACACTTACAGACAGCCAGGGACGCTCCGTGTCGTTCCGCGAATCGCTCATCATCATGACGAGCAACGCCGGGCGCTCGCACTACGACGAAGCGGGTGCCGGCAATACCGCCAACTCCGGCACCGGCAAGGAGATACGCGACGCGCTGCTGGAGCACTTCCGCCCCGAATTCATCCACCGCCTCGACGAAGTGCTCTGCTTCCAGCAGCTTGGCGAAGAAGAACTTACGCAGATCGCCCGCATCAAGCTGGAGGATCTGCGCGAACGCCTCTCCTCCCGTGGAGCGCCCACCACGCGTTGCGCCCGCTCCATTCTGCTGGAGTGGTCCGAAGCCGTCCCGCACGAGCTCGCAGTGCTGGCAGCCGCCACCCCATACGGCGCCCGCCCCCTGGAGCGCCTTATCCAGCAGCTTGTGGAAACGCCGCTCTCCCGCATCATCCTGGCCTCCCTGGACAACGCCACAGCCACAAAATCCGCCCGCCTGGACGTGGTGGACGGAGAAATCAAGCTGGTATACGGCATCTCGGCCTGAGCAATGAGCGCTCGCGGCAGGCGGTCCCTTCAGTTCACGGTTGATCCATCATCCATTCTGTTCCCCTCTGCTGTGCACGTAGCGGTTGGCGCGCTGTAGCTGGGAGGGAGCAGGATTAATTAATAAGAACTGGGCTATAGTGGATAGGACGAGTCCGTTTGCTGCTTGAGCGCCTACTATGGAGGAGTTCATGGGCCGCATGCGGATCACGACACCTATACATTTCTTCTTCCTATGCTTTCCTCCTTTGCCTCTGCTTTCCCACTAAAACTTCCGCGCTGGATAGAAAAAGATGAATCAGTCACATCACCCCCACTCCTCCGAAATGTCCTAAGCCCTTGCGCTAAAGACTCATGTTTTGGCTCGCCACTGGGGCGTGGGTGATTTATGACTGATGGTCGAATGCGCATTCTTATCACCACAGGCCCCAGTTATGCGCCTATAGATCAGGTGCGGCGCATCACGAACTTAGCGACGGGCCATATTGGGACGCTTCTTTCGCAGCGCCTTCTGGCCGAGGGTCATCACGTGTTTCTGGCGCGTGGCGATGGCAGCACCTCTCCCGCCCCGCAAAGCGCCCCCGGGCTCGTGGTGGAAAGCTTTGGCACCAATGATGATCTGGATGAACTGCTGAAAGAATGGTGCTACCGGCATTCATTCGATGCGGTGTTCCACGCCGCAGCCCTGGGCGATTTTCGCGTGAAAGAGATCCATATGCCCAAGGAACCCAAGATCTTTAACGATAAAGATATGGATGCAGGCGATGATTTCGACTCCGAGAAAGACACGTCCATCTTTGATGGCGATGGCGAAGATGCCGAGGCCCAGGCCGGAGCCGAGGATGACGACCTTCATCATCACCCCGAGCCCGACCTCCCCCCCCATCCCACCCCGGAGCCCGCGCTCTCCATGCCGGCCAAGATCGGCAGCGAGGTTTCTGTTTTGCATGTGGTGCTTACTCCTGCCAAAAAACTGCTGCCCCGGTTTCGCCAGCGTTTCGGGCCCCAGGCCAGAATCGTGGGGTGGAAATATGAACTGGATGGCTCGCGCGAAGTAGCTGTGCGTGAAGGATACCAGCAGATTGAAACGTGTGCCTCCAACGCATCTGTGGTTAATGGCCGGGCCTATGGCGATGGATTTGGCATCTGCCTGCCGGGCGGTGTGGTGCAACACTGCGCGGACAAAAACGCGCTCGTGGACTGGCTGGCCGAATGGCTCGCGAAGGAAAAGGAAGGCCGGCAGCCATGAAAACGACCGGCGCTACACCCAGGTCAGGAAACCGGCAGCCGCGGCCCGACCCCTTTCTGTTTTACTACGAGAGCACCGGCTGGATCCTGTGCCTGCTCAGCGGGCTGATGCTCGCCGCCACACTGCCGCCGTGGAACATGCCGTGGCTGGGCTATATTGCTCTGGTGCCGCTGCTTGCGGCGCTGCGCTACAGCGAGTCCGTACAGGAGCGTCCCTTCGCCGCCGGCTGGTGGACGGGCTTCGTCTACTATGCGGGCACGCTCTGGTGGATCGGCCTGGTCACCTCGCCCGGCACCATGCTGCTGATGGCCTACATTGCGCTCTATCCTGCAAGCTGGGCCTTCATGGTCAGGCATTGCGTACTGCTGGGGCCGGCTTCGGACAACGTGTTTCGCACCGTGTTCAACGCCTTCTGTCTGGCATGCAGCTGGGTGGCACTGGAGTGGTTTCGCGGCTGGTTTCTTACGGGTTTTGGCTGGAATAACCTCGGCCTGGCGGCTCGTGGCAATACGTACATTGCGCAGCTTGCGGCCTTTGGCGGCGTCAATCTGCTGGCCTTCATCATCGTGTTCTGCAATGGCCTGATGGCTCAGGCTATCGAACGGCTGCGCGCCGAACTGGCCGGAGAGGTCCGCGGACGCTTTTTCTATGAAGTCAGCCTCGTCTTTATCGTTATAGGTGCCGCGTACTGGGTGGGCAGGGAGCACTTTTACAGTCAGGACAAATACATCCCGCGCACCCTGCGCTTCGCGTGTCTGCAGGGCAACATACCCCGCGATGACGAAGAGCCGGCCGCCGCGCAAAAGGATCCCGCCAAAGACGCCCCCGCGCGCACCGTTACCGCCGAGGAAGCCGTCACCATGTCGGTGGGTGATATCGTGCGGCGCTACATGGATATGACCAGGCAGGCGGACAACTCCCTGCCCGCGCCTGAAGTCATCCTGTGGCCCGAGTGCGTCAGCGATACGGACATGACCGCTTCAGCGCCGTGGCTGGCAAGCCGCACAAAGGCGTGGCTGATGATCGGCACCATGCTGTCGCGGCCGCTCTTGTACAATTCGGCCATGTGGGTGGAACCGCGTACCGGGGAATACGAGCTCTATTACAAGAATAATCTGGTCATCTTTGGCGAGTACGTGCCGCTGGGCAATATGCTTCCCATGCTGCGCTCGCTGGTGCCGTACGGCACGGAATTCACGCCCGGCAAGGAGCCCGTGGTCTTTGTGCTGCCGCGCAAAAATGCCGGCAACGTGGCGGACGATCCCACAGCGGGCGATATCCGGCTTTCCCCGCTGATCTGCTTTGAGGACACGCTGCCCGAGTACGTTCGCCAGGCGGCTAAATT
>JBGGNE010000489.1:0-3124 GCA_041287705.1 Methylacidiphilales bacterium
TGATTAGTGAAGGGGTTGAATTAAAGTCACTTTCGGGATCCCTGGAGAAGTTGAGCGACGACAATATGCGGTGCGGATATGTATCATATAGAAGGAGAGGCTGAACTGATGGAGATTGAGGAAAGCTATCTGAAATCAGGCTGGCTGAGGCTCGGCTTCTTTTTCGCCGTAGACCAGAACAGGCCGGTTTTCCACAAGTTTGCGGGCTGCTTCCAGCGGGGCGTAGTCGATCCAGTCACGCACACTGAAGTCATTGGGCAGGAAGCCGTACTCCAGCAGGTGATCTTTCTGTATCTCCAGGCCGCGGATGTATTCGGCAGAGAGTTTCGGCGTTAGCCGCAGATGCAGGTCGTTGCCGTAGGCGAACACGATTTCCTGTTCCGTAGCGTGCGATTCCCTGGCGATGGCCTGGCGGACCTCGGTGGGATGGGTTTCGGCCCAGGTGCCTGTGCGCAACAGTACGGCGAGATATCGCGCAACCACGTCCGGGCGCGCTTTCAGGAAGTCGCGTCCAACAGTGATGGGGCGGGGCGTTCCGTTATTGATGCGGACAACGGGATCGGCGTAGCTGTTGAGGTCGACGACCTGATGGAGCTGGTGCGCGGCGATATCCTTCAGGCCAAAGGAGCCCTTGGTATAGATTGCATCCACTTTGCCGGAGAGCAGTGCCTGGAGAGGGAAGACTCCGCCGCCCTGACGTTGTTGAGTGCGCTCCGCTTCCGTGCGATCCCGGTGATCGACCGCGGGTGCGACGATATCGATCAGCTCGGCATCCTTCAGCGTAAGCCCGGCGAGGCCCAGCGCGGAAACGAAACCGTGCACAGCCATGCTGCGGGGGAAGTCGATAATGCTGCCTTCATGGAGGGGGAGACCCAGACGGCGGCCTTTGAGATCAGCCACGGTGCGAATGCCGCTGTCGGGGCGCGTGAGGATGGCCTGATATTCGTCAACCCAGGTAATTCCGACAACGACGGTATCCTGTCCCGCGGCGCGAGCCCAGATCGGGGGAACGTTGCCGCCTTCGCGGAACATCGCCTGCAGGCGGTGATCAAAGTGACTATGGCGGATTTCGCGGTTAGGGGATTGCTGTACGGAGCTGACGCTCAGCGGCTCGGCTTCGCCGGTAATGGGCGCGGTGAATTCGCCCTGCAGCCAGCCGTATTGAATGGCGACCGTGCTGGCAGTAGCACCGCCACAGCGTGCATACCAGAGATCAATCGCGGCATCTTCCGGGGAGAGCCCGGCGAGGGAGATGCTGCCTGGATTAGGGCAGGAAGCAGAAGATTGTGGCGTTAAGCTCGACATAGTCAATAGAATTAATGGAAATTAGGGTCGGGAGTCAACGGAATATTTTTCCGAAAATGAAGGCTCCACCGTAAATAGCTGGATTTCAGAGAGATAGATTTTCTTTGAATCCTGACTAATTAAATAGAGTTTCCGGTAGGATAAGCTGATTTGCCAATGATAGATATAATTCCGGCAGATACGGCTGGGCGACCATCGCACATCGTATTGTCGCAAAAACTGCGCGTAGCGCTTGCTTTCGAAGCCGTGCAGACCTATGAGAGGGGGATGAAATCACCCTTCATGTACGGCAGTGCCGCGCTTGCCCTGGCCTATCTGGCCTCCGGTGCGCTTCTGCTGTCCTCGGCGCGGGCCGATGTCAAATTGCCCGCCATTTTCTCGGACCACGCTGTCCTTCAAAAGTCAGATAAAGTGCCCGTTTGGGGTAAGGCTGATCCCGGTGAAGCTGTCACGGTAACGCTAGATGGCGTGAAGGCTGAAACCAAAGCCGGGGCCGACGGCAAATGGCGCGTTGTACTCAACCTGAAGGACAAGGGCGAAGGCCCGTACGAGCTGCTGGTGGAAGGCAAGAACAAGATTGCCGTTACCGACGTGCTGGTGGGAGATGTGTGGGTGTGCTCCGGTCAGTCCAACATGGAGTGGGTGATGAACAACACCACGGATGCGAAGACGGAAATTGACCGCTCCGCCAATCCCAAGCTGCGCCACTTCCTGGTGCAGAAATCGACCAACGCGGTGCCGCAGGATGAATTTCAGGCGAAGGATGTGAGGAATCCTCTCAGCAACACGTGGGTTCTGGCCGATCCCGCCACAACGGGTGGCATGACCGCCGTTGGCTACTGGTTTGGCAAGACTCTGAACGCCGAACTGAAACGCCCGATCGGTCTGGTGCATACGTCCTGGGGTGGCACTCCCTCCGAGGCGTGGACCAGCTTTGAGGGCTGCGAGAAGGATCCGGATCTGAAAGCAAGCAAGGAAACCATGGTCAGCGGACTGTTGGCTTATCCCGAGAAGCTGAAAGCCTACACGGATAACTTCCCTGTCTGGGCGGAAAAGTATGGACGCCTGGATAAAGATACTGCCGACGCCCAGGCCTACGCAGGCAAGGATATTGATACGTCCAGCTGGAAGAAAGTGATCCTGCCGAACACGTTCGCCAAGGTGGGCCTTCCCGACAGTGGTGTGACCTGGCTGCGCAAAACCATCAATGTGCCGGAAGCCGCCGCGAAACAGAACCTGAAGTTCTCTCTCGGCACTATCGGCGATTTTGATGCGGTGTACTGGAATGGCGTCAAGATCGGTGCTTCGAGCTTCAAGACGCTTGATCCCAAGAACGCATTTAGTCCCCGCGAGTATTCCGTGCCGGCCGCTCAGGTTACCGCGGGTGAATCCGTCCTGGCGATTCGTGTCTATACCCCCGCCGGCAACGGTGGCGTAACGACGCCCCGCAACGGCAACTTCCGCTATGGCGCGGGCAACACCCCACTGAACGGGGAGTGGCTGGCAAAGAACGAGGTGGAGCTTCCTCCGCTGTCGGATGAAGCAAAGGCGGCCTATATCGCCCCGCCTCGCCGCCCCACAGGACCGCAAAACACCCCTGGGTTTCTGTACAATGCCATGATTTCCCCGCTGCTGCCTTATGCCATCACAGGCGCTATCTGGTATCAGGGCGAATCCAACGCGGGCCGTGCGTACAACTACAGCAAGGTGTTCCCGATCATGATTGAGGACTGGCGTGCCCACTGGGAGCAGGGGCCGTTTCCCTTCTATTTCTGTCAGCTGGCCAACTTTATGGCCAAGACCGACACGCCCAAGGAGA
>JBGGNE010000490.1:0-19424 GCA_041287705.1 Methylacidiphilales bacterium
GATGCCGCGGCTATCCGCGATCTTCTGACCGACGCTCAGCAATCCATTGGCAAGCTTTCCACTCACCGCGATCAGCTTCTGCTCACTGTAAGCGAGCAGCAGGAATCGGCGCGTCTTCTGGATGCTCGCGCTCCCGGCGCAGCGCTCGGTCTTGCCGATCATTTCACGCTGGTCCAGTTCATTGAAGACAAGATGCGCGATGCCGATATGGTCGCGAACGATCTTCATCAGTCCCGTGAAGGTCTTGCGCAGAGCGCCGAGGAAACGGCCCGTCTGCAGACTGTCGCCGCGAGTATTGCCGCTGATCTCGAAGCTGCCACGGCCCGCATCAGCGATGCCGAAACGGAAATCGACTGGCTGAAGCATGAGTGCGACGCAGCCGGAAACCGTGTTGCCGATCGCGATAACCAGATTTTTGGCCTGCGCCAGACCGTCAGCTATATCGAAGAACAGCTGTCTGCTGCACGTACCGAACTGCAGGAGCGCGAAGAGGATCTGAAGGCGCGCCACACCCAGATTGAGCACCTGAAGGCGGAAGGCATTAAGGGCGACGAGGCACGCCGCCAGGCATTCGTTCTTCAGACGGAAATCAAAGAGCTGCGTCACGATATCGACGAAGCGAACTTCAGGAATGCCAGTCTGCGCGAACAGTTGTTCGTCTTTGAGTCCGAGATGGAAGTGAACCGCCGCGCCATCCGCGAGGCGCAGGCCGAGGCATCGGCAGCTCACACCGCGCTGGCCAGCCTGCACAAGGTGCGCGATGTCCTTCAGTCCCAGTATTCCGGTCGCAGCAAGGAAGCCAGCGATGCGCGCCATCAACTGGAAGTCGCCCAGGAAGCTTTGCGCGAGCGCACTCTGGCCGCCGAGCGTCTGCGCAGCGAACTTGCTGTCGCCCTCGATACTCTGGCCGCCAACGAATTGACTCTGGCCGAGCTCGAAACAAGCAATACGCGCAACACCCTGGAGTGCACCGCTGCCTCCTCACTTGCCGCCGAGAAGTCGTCCGCTCTCGATATTCTTTCCGCCCAACTTTCAGAAATTCGAATCCAGCTTGAGAACAAGCACTCCGAAAACGAGAACCTCACCCGCCTCGCGGAGGAGTACAAACAGCAGGATGCCGTGAATAAATTCCAGATCGCCGACCTACAGAAGACGCTTTCCCGCGTGCAGTCGGACTTTGATAAGGCGAAGCACGACCTTGATCACGAGCGACTTGAACTGACCGACACTCGCGATTCGCTGCGCAAAGTAAAGGCCGAGGCGGAAAGCCTGGCCGGCAAGCTGGAGTCCGAAGCGCGCCGCAGCAGCGAGATTGCCACGCAGCTTCGCGATAAATTGCGCTCCGAGGAATCTCGTGCTTCCCAGCTGACGCAGGAAGTATCCGAAGCCCGCGCCTCCCTGGCGGAACAGCGTCAGGCGCTGCACCAGGTTCGCGAAGAAACCGCGCGCCTCCGCACGGAACTTGCCGAACGCTCCAAGGTTTCGGAGGATCAGGCATCCCGTCTTGCCGCTCTCGAAGAGCTTTCGACGAGTCGCGCCGCCGACGTCGAAAAACTGCGCGAGGAACTGGCTCGGAAGGAATCCGAAGCCACCTCACGCTCCAGCGAAATGGAAGCGTTGCAGGAAGCCCTGAAGGCGAAGGAAGCCGAAGCAGCCAGCGGCGCAAGCAGCCTGGCCGCCCTGCAGGAGAGCCTGCAGCTCAAGGTCGCCGAGGCGAATGCCGGCGCTACCTCGCTCCAGACCGCCCTTGCCACGCTGACCCTTAAGGAACAGGAAGTCGCCGAGGCATCCGAGAAACTGCGCGAGAAGGAAGCAGAGATTGCCCGCCAGATGGATGAACTGAACCGTGGCCAGCAAACCGAAGCTCAACTGCGCGCTTTCAACGAGGAAATGACCGCGCGTATCGCCGCGCTGGAAGGCGAAGCGACCCGCTCCACCGAATCTGCCGAAGCCCTGAAAGCCGAGCTGGAAAGCCTGCGCGGAACGTATGACGGCGCCCGCACGGAACTCCTGGAAGCCCACGCTGCCGTTGAAAGCAGCCGTGCTCCTCTGGCGGAGCTCCACGCACGCCGCGAACAGCTGGAAGCCGAACTGGAAGCCGCAAGGGAAGAGCATCAGAAGGCTGTCTCCAACTCCCATGAGCTGCGCGGTCAGCTGGATACCGCCATCACCACCCATTCTTCCGATCTCGATTCCGTGCGCAACTCGCTGCGTGAGAAGGAAGAGGAAGTGGCCGCCCGCCTGGCAGAACTTCAGTCCGCACAGGATACCCTGCGCAGCAAGGACGAAGAAATTGCCCGCAGCCGCGAAGAGCAGATTCGCCGCGAGGAAGCCGAAGCCGCGCTCAAACGCGCCAATGAAGAGCTGATGCAGCGCATCGCCTCTCTGGAAGACACCTCCCGCACTTCCAGCGAGAACGCCACCTCGCTTTCCGCGCAGCTTGAAGAGCTTAAGGCTACCTTCGAGACAACTCAGACGAAGCTTGCCGAAGCAGAAGCCGCGCATGAAGGCACCCGTGGATCCTACCAGGAACTGGAAGCGCGCCGCGCCCAGCTGGAAAAGGATCTGGAAGCCGCCAAGGCCGAGCACTATCAGGCCGCCAGCGCTTCCGAAGTCACACGCATTCAGCTCGTGACGGAATCCGCCTCCCGCTTTGCCGATCTGCAGGCCCGCAGCGCGGATCTTGAAGCTTTACGCGACGCACTGCGCCAGCGCGAGACGGAATCTGAATCCCGCCTTGCCGAGCTGCAGGCTGCTCAGGAACTGCTGCGTCAGAAGGAAGAAGAAGGCAACAAGCGCGCCGGCGATATTCAGTCACTTTCCGAAAATCTGCGCTCCAAAGAGCAGGAAGTCGCCGATCGCTCCAACGAGCTGCAGGCACTCCGCAACGAGCTTTCCAACAAGGAAAATGAGCTTGCCGCCGGCCGTGAGGAACAGCGCAGGAAGGAAGAAGCTGAAGCCGCCCTTCAGAAGACCAACGAAGAGCTGGCCTCTCGCATCGCCGCTCTGGAACAGGAAGCCGCGACATCTTCCACCGCCGCCGCCTCTCTGCGCGACGAACTCGCCTCGCTGACTTCGGGCCTGGAAGCCCGCGGGCTTGAGCTGGCCGAAGCACGCGTTTCAGTAGACAACACCCGTGCCAATGTGTCCGAGCTGGAACAGCGTCGCTCGCAGCTGGAAAATGATCTGGCCGCAACCCGCAGCCTGCATCATGAAGCCGCTCTGCTTGCCGAAACCCTGCGGTCCCAGCTTTCCACGGAATCCGAAAGCGCCGCGCAACTGCGTCAGCGCCTTGAATCCGAGGCAGAGACTGCGCGTGCCACACATGAATCCAACCAGGCCAGCCTTGCCGAGGTGAAGCAGAAGCTTGAGCAGGAAGCCCTGGAATCGGCCCGTCTGCGTGATGATCTGCGCCTCCTTAACGAGAACGCCGAAGCTCTGACCCAGGCCAAGGAACGCCTTATCGCCGAAGAAGAAGCCCGCACCGCCACGTTGCGCGAGCAGCAGGCCCGCCTCGGCGCTCTGGAAGCCGAGAAGGATGCGCAGCTGCGCGATCTGGCCGCTGCCCGCGAACAGCTCCTCGCCCGCGAACAGGAACTGGAGCAGGTGCGCCAGCAGGAAGCCGCCACACGCGCTCAGGTCGCCACCAGCACCGAAGTTGCCGCGGCGCGTCTCGCCGGAGTACATGAGGAGAAGGAATCGCTCATGCAGGAAGTTTACGCGCTTCGGGATAATCTGTCCCAGACGACCAACCGCTCCGACGAGCTCCAGCGCGAAATCGATAACCTGCGCGTTACGCTGGGCACCGTGGTTCCGACCAACGGCGGCTCCATCCGCGACGTGTTCCCCGAGCTCGCCACGCTGCAGAATTTCCCGCCGGAACTTCTTGAGCATCAGGAATTTAAGTCTGCCGCTGAAGTGGCGGAGCACGCCGGTAAGTTCGTGCAGTTCCTGACCAGGACGGTCGCTGCCGAAGAAAACGAGCTGTCCCGCATTCGCGCCGAGCTGGCAACTGCCCGCGAGACTGCCTCCAATCACGAGCAGCGCCGTTCGGAGATCGAAGCGCGCGCCGCCGCGGAATCCGGCGAGCTTGCCCAGCTGCGCGAAAGCCTGGTGCGTGCCATGGAGCAATGCGCCTCCAAGGACAGCAATCTGCAGGTCCTTTCCGACAAACTGCAGGCTCAGGAAAATTCGATGGGCGAACTGCGCGCCGAGCTTTCCGCTCTGCAATCGCAGCTTGCGGATAAGACTGCTCTCGTGACCAAGCTGGAGATGGAAATTTCCTCCATGAGGGAGCGCGAACAGCAGTCCGCCGCTTCTCGTGAGACGGGAGCGCCTGCAGAGACATCCAATGTCTCCGCCGAAAGCTCCGAAGATCTGCAGGGTCTTGATCGTGAACAGCTTGTCGGCCAGATGACTTTGCTTCGGGCCGAGAATAAGCGTGCCGTCCACAACATGTCCTCGCTGCGTCATCAACTGGGCCGTCTGGAGACGATGCTGGATTCCGTGCGCCGCGACTTCAAGCAGGCAGTGGAAGATCGCGAATACTTCAAGGCACGCGCCTCCATGGCCGAAGCTCGCCGGTACTAATCAGGCGTAAGAGGTGAGAGGTGCGGTGCTAAGACATTGACGAGGGAGGACGCAGCGGGCACTTTAGCCTGCAATGTCCTCCCTCGTGGCGCGTTTACCGGTAACAAACTATTCGCCCTCATTTGGGGAGGCGTCCTGGCTGCGGCGGCTGGCTGAAGGTGCACGGGATGTGAGTCCTTACCAGGGATACGCGTATGGTTATCCCCACAAGCTGGCTTACAGGCCGCTGGATCCCGCTCTGAGTCTTAAGGAAGTATGGAGAGATGAGCCGAGAGACAGCCTCTTTCTCTACGTGCATATTCCGTTCTGCGAAATGCGCTGTGGATTCTGCAATCTCTTTACCACGGCGAATCCGGCTGAGGGAATGGTTTCCGCCTATCTGGACGCTCTCGATCGCCAATTGGATCTGACTCAACGGGCTTTTGAAGCAACGGGATCTGATAAGCCGAAATTCGCCCGTGCTGCCCTGGGAGGTGGCACACCCACATTCCTTTCCCCGGGCGAACTGGAGCGGCTCTACGCCATGCTGGAACGCACCTGGGGCTCTTTGAGTAACACGCCCTGGTCCGTGGAAATGTCGCCGGCAACAGTGACGGCCGAAAAGCTTCAGTTCCTGCTTTCCCGGGGGATGCGTCGCGCGAGCATTGGAGTCCAAAGCTTTTTGTCCAGTGAAACCCGGTCGCTCGGTCGCGCGCAGGATCCTTCGGAACTGCATCAGGCGCTCTCTCTTATGCGAAACTCGGGGGTTCGCGCACTGAATATTGACCTGATCTACGGTGCAGAGGGCCAGACTCCGGCAACGTGGCTCCAATCGCTCAATCGAGCAATGGAGTACGCCCCCGAGGAGCTCTATCTGTATCCGCTCTACGTGCGTCCGCTCACTGGCCTGGGGAAGCGTGCCGGTGATAGTGTCGAGGTTCTGGATCCACGTCCCGGGCTCTACCAAATAGCGTGCGAGTTTCTCCTGGCACGAGGTTACAGGCAAATCTCCATGCGACTCTTCCGGGCAGGGCACTACCCGGATGCGAGCGGACCAGAATACTGCTGCCAGGAAGACGGCATGCTGGGGCTGGGTGCCGGCGCCAGATCTTACACGCGTTCGACGCATTACAGCACTGAGTACGCTGTAGGCAGGCCTGATGTTCAGTCGATTCTTCGCCACTACATTGAGGAATATAGCGGCGGTTCAGCAAGCAACATCGTGGCGGATCCCGGCGCAGTAACGTATGGAATTGTGCTGAACGACCACGAGCAGCAGCGTCGCTACGTTATCAAGTCCCTGCTGCGAAGCGATGGCCTGAATATGGCTCAGTATGCGAGCCGCTTTGGTGCGCCGGCGCTCGGTCACTTCCCACAACTTGCTGAGCTTGAGGAACTCCAGTTGGCGCTCAGGGAAAGGGATTACCTGCGGCTGACCTCGCGCGGCCTTGGGCTGTCGGATGCCATCGGACCGTGGCTTTATTCATATTCCATACGCAAGCTCATGGAAAGCTACGAGCTGTCTTAGGCCAAATGGTTCCTAATACGGCCTGGGAGCAAGAGGCGGGGGGTTATCGATATAGTTGGAACCCTCCATGGGATCTCTGATGCCGGTAGGCAACTGCTGAAACTCCATCTGTACCGGGCCACCTTTTTTGTTCTGCTGAAAGACTTCTTTTGTGGTGTCCAGGGTCCGGATGGCGTGAGTCAGCTCCGGTTTTCCCGTGCTGCTGGTCGCATAAACATCCGCGTAATAGTAAGAGCCGCGCTTGCCGCGCAGCAGCACTTTCTGGGAGGACGTGGGAGCTGACTGCGTAATCTTGCGGAATTCATCCATGCTTACAGTATCTGTCCTGGGCGCATTGGTCACACAACCAGCAAGCATTGCCGAGGAAACCAGGAGCGCAATTGCATGTATGCGAAGAGAAGCCGTAAGCATGCGGTATTCTTACATGGAAGCTGCGAGGCTACGCCAGCGTAAAGTATACGGATGCATCAGCGGGATCGCAAAAATGCGAGGGCGGGGGAGTGCAGGAATATCTTCCACTGAAACTGCAATCCGCACTCACGATTCTGTCGTCGTGAGATCTTTACGTTGTAGCGTCGCTTGTTGCGCTGCCGATATTCTCGCTGATGCGGTAACCCACGCCGCGTACGGTTTCGATATAGTTTGCCAGATTGCCCAGCTTTTCGCGCAAACGGCGCACGTGGGTATCGACTGTGCGGGTATCGATGACGCTCTCATAACCCCAGACATCGTTGAGAAGGCGATCACGGCCCTGTACGCGGCCACGGCGTTCCATCAGCAGGGCCAGAAGCTTGAATTCCGTGGCGGTAAGTTCCACGGGCTT
This sequence comes from Methylacidiphilales bacterium, assembly GCA_041287705.1. GTDB lineage: Bacteria > Verrucomicrobiota > Verrucomicrobiia > Methylacidiphilales > UBA1321 > LW23. The sequence goes on from JBGGNE010000490.1 coordinate 6,921, forward strand.
TTCCTGGATGGTCACCTCGTGGCGGGCGTGATCCAGCTCCAGCTCGCCGATTACCAGCTTTTCTCCGGCTTCCACCTTGTCGGTGCCGCGGCGCAGCACGGACTTCACGCGCAGTACCAGCTCTCGGGTGCTGAATGGTTTGGTGATGTAATCGTCCGCGCCGAGTTCCAGGCCTACGATCTTGTCCACTTCTTCGGCCTTTGCAGTCAGCATGATGACCGGGATGGCGCGCGTGGCGGGATCTTTGTCCAGGGCTTTGCAGATTTCCAGCCCGGACATCTGGGGGAGCATCAGGTCGAGAATGATGAGGTCGGGCAACTCGGCGCGGGCCTTGGTCAGACCGGAGGCGCCATTGTCGGCGCTGAGCACGGAGTAGCCTGCTGCTTTCAGGTTCATGCTGACAATGTCAACAACGTCGGCTTCATCATCCACGATGAGAATTTTCTGACTCATAGTATGAGAGGGGGCGGAGAGATCTGCTGCAGGCGGGTTACGGAGGAAATAAAGAATGGCGCCTGAATAAAGAAAGCGGCTGTGCTAAGCAAACCAGATCGCGGCAGAGGGGGGCAAGCACGGTATTGTTACAAATGGGTGTCTGGGCGATGGCGGATGGACGGCGAAAAACTGTGATGGTAGATAAGCAGTGCAATCTGTGCATCTTGCAGAAAATCTTCCACTAGCGCGCCGCGCCATTTATTGCTATGAATAAAGGTTATGTCCTATCTCGGGGTTAATATTGATCATGTCGCCACTTTGCGACAAGCGCGTTACAGAGGCTGGGAAAAAGGTTTGCCGCCGGAGCCGGATGTGGTGGCCGCAGCCAAACTGGCTGAGCAGGCCGGAGCCCACGGCATTACCGTTCATCTGCGCGAAGATCGCCGCCATATTCAGGACGCGGATGTCAGCGCCCTGCGCAAAATTGTGAAGACCCGGCTGAATCTGGAAATGGCGCTGACCAAGGAAATGGTCGAGAAAGCGCTGGGATACATGCCGGACGAAGTGTGTCTGGTGCCGGAAAGCCGCGAAGAAGTCACCACCGAAGGCGGCCTGAACATGCTGAAGGCGCCTCGCCGCACACAGAGCGCCATCACGTTGCTGAATGCCCGCAACATTCTTGTGAGCGCATTTATTGACGCTGATCTCGACCAGGTTGCCGCCAGCGCGGATGCCGGCGCCGGCGCGGTGGAGCTGCACACGGGCACTTTTGCCAATGCGACCACCAAGCGTGCGCGCGTGGCAGAGCTGAACCGCCATCGCAAGGCGTTTGAGGCAGCGCGTTCCCGCGGCCTGCAGGTCAATGCTGGTCACGGTCTCCATTACACCAACCTTGCGGAATACCTCACCGCGTTGCCTGGCGTGCACACGTTGAATATTGGTCATGGAATTATCAGCCGTGCGATTTTTGTCGGCCTGAAAGCCGCCATCCAGGAAATGCAGGAGATCATTTCCCACCATGCAGTGGCAAGCGCGCTGCCCCAGCAGGAGAAGGCAGCAGAGCCAGAAGCCGCGGTGAAGTCGGAAGAATAAGGCAAGGCGACCTGCGAAGTTTTGGGAGCGTCCGAGGCGCACACGCAAGCCGCTGCTTATCAGTTGCTTGCGTTATATCGGTAGGGTCAGGAGAGGGAACTACTCTGTAGCGGCCTTTTTGGTGGATTTGCGTTTTTTGGGCGCTGTGGAAGCCGGATCTGTTGCGGAGGTTCCAGCCGCTTCGGCGACAGACAGGGACTCCATGGCAGGGACAAGTGTTGTCCCTGCTACGTCGGATTCTCCAGGCTGCTCGGTTGCAGTCACAGCTGCGACGGGCGCGGGGACACTGGATGTCTCCCCATTTGTGATCTCGGCTGCTGCCGCTGCTGCGCCCGCTTTTGCTGCGCTTTTCTTTGCCGGTTTGGCTGCAGGAGCTGTCGCTGCGGATGTTGATCCGTCCGCTTCAGTTCGCAGGAAGCCCTTCGTCACGTTTTCAGCGACCAGCTTATCTGCCAGCGCTTTGGCTCGCTCTTCGGTCGCAGCTATCTGGGTTGTTACCTTAAGAGGCTCGGCCCGGCGTGAGGAGTAATCGGTCCACATGACCACATAGGGGAAAACGGTTTCGGCGGGTTTGTGCACCACGACGAGCTTGCGCACAGCATCCGTTCCCTTTGCGTAGACCTCACGCCGTATGACCTGCGGCGGGGTTACTTCCTGCTGCTGCCGAATCCCCGGGAGGACGGGATTTGCGACGATTTGCGCAATGCGGGCTCCTCCGTTCTGCAGTTCCTTGTCTTCGCGCAGATGAATGATGCGAGGGAAAACAAGGCGAGGGCAGGGTGTCAGTCCGGCAAAAGTGTAAGCACCCGCGACCGGATCCCAGATGAAGTATTGGGTGCGATTCTCTGTGCCGCGACCGGCGGTGGTTACCAGATCTTCGCCGCCAAGCTCCACAATAATTCTGGGCCGGATGAAGTGAATGATGCGTCCGTCCGAGTCGGTCATTGGCAGCGGCGCAGCCACTTTATAGGGCGACAGCATGGACTGGTAGTTGATACGCTGATCATCGGTCAGGCCGCTGCCTGCACGCGCAAAGGTTTGCAGATAAAGCTGTGAACCGGTGGCTGCTGCTTCACCTGAAACAACCGTCGCGTCTCCCGCCGAGGGGGCCGGATAGGTCAGAGCTGTCAGCAGGGACGTCACGCCGAATTTGCCTTCGAATTCACCTTCCACATAGCCGATAATGACCGCATCTATAGTCCGGTACGGTTTGACCTTGTAAATATCGATACGACCCAGACGACGCAGCACGACACCTTCGCCGCCGCCCAGGGTCTTCCGCGAGAAAGATTTGGGGATATCGCGTTCGGAGATGATGCTGCCTTCCATTCGGTGGCAGGGCGTCTCGCGCGTTGCTTCGGCCAGCGCGGAAAGCTCCGGCGCAGGAGGAAAATACTGACCGAGCAGCTCCCAGGTGGTTGTGAAGTTGGTCTGGTTGGCGCGCAGATCTTTGCCATCCAGCATGATGACGTCTAGCACGGCCAGACGCAGCGAGCCGATATCTTCCACCGAACCGGAGAATGTTGCTCGCACCACGTCCGCGATGCTGCGGCGGACGCCTTCTTTCAGCGGAGGCAGATAGAGCTCTCCACGGAAGAGCGCCTTCTTGACGCCCGCCGCTGAAAGTATCTTTGAAAACGCATTGAGCGCAGGAAAGGCCAGGCGGGTTCGGCCGGAAGGCGCATTGAAACAGACGGCTTTGTCAGATTCCCGCGAGGCATCGAAGAAAAGAAAAACGCCTTCGCCATCATACTTGGTTGTCTCCAGAATCTGCTCCGTGCCGGTAAAGCGGGCCTCCAGATCTGCAGGCAGCAGGCTGGTGATCTTCTGGGTGACGTTGGCTTCGTACTCCGTGGCTATCGAAAGCAGCGTAAGATCTGTAATCGCATTGCTTTGCGCAACGCGGAAACCGCCGGGAGTCGTGCTGCGGGCTATCAGTTTGCTCAGGTCGATCATGGCAGAATAAGGAGGTGGGGTAGGAAAAGAGATGGATGCTGATGTTATTCTGCTGCAGCAGTTTTGCGGGCTTCAGGCAGCTTCAGTTCCATATCGCTTAGCAGGAGCAGCAGCTTGTAGTTCCCTGCATCCGCACCTGTGCCGATCTCGCCATAAAGAAAGCCACGGCAGGGAGTCCCGCGCTCCTGAAGAATGAGGGGATCGCGCGTCTTGGGGCCGGCGGCCAGCAGGGCCAGTTCCCTCGATTTGTGAAGATCCTCCGCCAGGCTGAAAAGGAAGTCCCGCGTAAGTCCATCCACATGAACAATCTGGCGCGTGAACCGGAAGATGAATTGCGTAAGAGCCTGCGCCATCGGCAGCCGGCGAACGATCTTGACAGGGTGCAACTCGTCGATATTGGGTCGGCGGCCTGGCCGGGGGCGGCGCTCTTTTTCGCTGCCGTCGGGATTCAGTACGATGTCGATTTCCGTGAAATCCGGCACGGGCTGAGGCGCTTCGGCGGCGCGATCAAAATAGGCTGCGGTGAGGCTCGTGGAATCGATGACCTGGCCCGCACCAGCGATATCGAGTTCCGGGTCTCCGGCAATGAGAGCCGGGCCGGTGAGCAGTGCGGGATCGGCGCGGCGATTGATTCCGGCCATGGCGCGTGCGGTAAGCACGGGACCGGCCGGCGTTTTCAGAGTGACGGAAGGGGCCGGTTTCTGGTCCGGCAGCCGCTGAAGGGAGAGCTTGGAGGATTTGCCCTTGTATTCCAGGTGAAGAATGCTGCTCATAAAGGAAAGCTTCTTTTGCGATATCGGCAGGCGTTGAGTTGAGCTATCATTACCCAAAAGCGGGGCGTTTGGCGATGCCGATTTTACTACGTCCGCATCTTCTTGCGATCAACAGGTCATGGGCGCATAAAAATGCGTAGTAAAGTAATAAAAAGCGTAATACGTTATGGCATCAGCACCCAATAACTCTGGCGATACCTTTCCTCTTGCAGCGCATCCCGGATTGGCTGGAGTTCCATAATCGGGGTTGATTCAAGATTTCAGCCGGGCCTGGGCGGATACGGAATAGAGAAGAAAAAGTCAGGCTTGAAAATCGGCAGCAGTGCGTGGATCTTGACGCCGGGAAATGGTCTTTAGTTTATACTTTTGTCTTTTCGTCATTTCTGCCAGACTGATTTCTATATATTTAAGTCATTATGTCGCAATCTTTTACACCTCATGGGCCGGGGGCGGCCAAGCCGAAGCATACTAATCGGCTGGCAGGCGAGAAGTCGCCGTATCTGTTGCAGCATGCACACAATCCGGTGGATTGGTATCCGTGGGGTGAGGAGGCTTTTGCCCGCGCCCGCGACGAGAAGAAGGTCATTTTTCTTTCCGTAGGGTACTCGACCTGCCACTGGTGCCACGTCATGGAGCGCGAATCGTTCGAGAACGAGAACGTGGCGCGGGTGATGAATGAGTATTTCGTCAACATAAAGGTGGACCGTGAAGAGCGCCCGGACGTGGATCGCGTGTACATGTATTTTGTACAATCCACCACCGGCCATGGCGGCTGGCCGATGAGCGTGTGGCTTACTCCTGACCTGAAACCGATTGTGGGCGGCACTTATTTCCCACCGGTGGACGCTTACGGTCGCATGGGTTTTGGATCGGTGCTGAAGAAGATCGCCGGGGCATGGCAGAGCACCCCCGAGCGCGTTGCCGAGCAGGGGGAGAGCATGCTGACGGCGCTACGTCAGGAGCTTACCTCACAGCCGGAGGATGGTACCGCACTGGAGGTCGGCATAGGAACTGCACCGGCTTTTGAGTGCATGAGCAAAGCGTTTGGCCAGCTGGCGCGCAGCTTTGATGATGCGCAGGGCGGCTTTGGTCGCGCGCCGAAGTTTCCGAGGCCTTCCACACTGATCTTTCTTCACCGGTACGCCGCGCGTCATCGCGGTGCGGGGGAGAAGGGAGCGGTTGCCATTGGAATGTCGCTGTATACGCTGCGAAAGATGGCTGCGGGCGGTATGCACGATCATCTTGGCGGCGGATTTCATCGCTACTCCGTGGATGAATTCTGGCATGTGCCTCACTTTGAGAAGATGCTCTACGACCAGGGACAACTGGTGGTGGCGTGTCTGGAGGCATTTCAGTTTACGCGCGACGCGGATTTTGAGCGCATCGTTCGTTCGACGCTGACTTATCTTCAGCGGGACATGACGAGTCCCGACGGTGCTTTTTACTCCGCGGAAGACGCGGACAGTCTGGTGGAAGCGGGCGGCACGGAGAAGGCGGAAGGCGCCTTTTATGTGTGGACCAGGGAGGAAATCGAGCGGGCGCTGACACAGCCCGAGGCCGCCATTATACGCGAAGTCTACGGCGTATTGCAGGATGGAAATACGCCGGAAGGGAGTGATCCGCATGGAGAATTTCGGGGCAAGAATGTGCTGATATGGCGCATGAATGCCGCGGAAGCCGCCGGGCGACAGAAGCTTAAGGTGAGCGAGGCCGACCAGGTGCTGGCAGCTGCTTCGGAGAAGCTGCGCGCCATGCGGCTGATGCGTCCTCGTCCGCATCTGGATGACAAAATTATCACAGCATGGAATGCGCTGGCCATTTCCGGCTTTGCGCGCGCCAGTCAGGTGCTGGGCGATACAGATTACCTGCGCGCCGCCGGTCAGGCCGCTGCTTTCGTTCGGATGCATCTTTATGATGAGGAGACGGGAGCTCTGTATCGCAGCTATCGCGAGGGCCGCTCAAATATTGAGGGATTTGCGGACGACTTTGCGTTTTTCATCCAGGCATTGCTGGATCTCTACGAGGCCAGCGGTGATGTGCTTTGGCTGGAGTGGGCGGTGGAACTGCAGGAACGCATGGACAAAATGTTTCTGGACCATGAGCACGGCGGTTATTTCACCAGCAGCGGGCGGGATGCGGCCATTTTGCTGCGGATGAAGGAAGATTACGATGGCGCCGAGCCTTCACCAAACTCGGTAGCCGCACTGAATTTGTTGCGTCTGGCAGCGATGCTGAACCGGCCGGACTGGCAGGAGCAGGCGGAGCGGGTGCTGCAATCGTGCGCGAAGCCATTGCGGGCGATGCCGACCGCTCTGCCGCAGATGCTTGCCGCGCTGGATTTCGCGCAGTCAAAGCCAATCCAGATTGTCATTGCGCTGCCGCCCGCCGCGGATGGCGGCCCCGTAGTGGGCGCGGAACTGCACGAAGTTGCCGGGCCGCTGCTGGCGGAAATTCACCGCACTTTCCTGCCCAACAAAGTGATTCTCTTTGCGGATGGCGGCGAGGGCCAGGAGTATCTGGCGGAAGGCGCGGAGTTTCTGGCGAGTGTGACGCCTATCAATGGGAAAGCGACCGTTTACGTGTGCCGGGATTTTACCTGCCAGTTGCCGGTAACGGAGCCTGCGGATCTGCGCAACGTTCTGGATGGGAAGAGCTGATAGTTATTCTAACGAGCGATCAAGCTGAGCCTCGTTCGCATGTCTTTTTTGTCAATCGCTGCGTTGCTTGTCGGTCACATATTATTCTAATATGCTCCCTCCTCGCGCCTTGCCCTTGACAAAAAATCCTGTTCGTACGAGGCTCATCTTGATCGCTCATTAGAATTAGGACTTCCCAGGAATAAAAAAGACCGCCCGCGGTTAGGCGGACGGCCTTTTTTATCAACCTGGAAGTACAGGCTATAGAAGTTATGGTTTAAGTCAGGATGCGATTTGTGGCGGGTCGCTTTGTCCTGATTTAATCGTGATAGTGATGGATCACTTCTGTTTCAGTGTGGTGATGGTGGTTGTGCCAGCGGTTGCCGTAGTAACGGTCGCGAGCACGGGCACGTTCACGATCTCGCTCAATTTGCCGGTCACGATCGCGATCACGATCTCTTACGGTGATGGTAGGGCCGTCCAGATTGACGCGCACTTCTGCTTTCGCGGGAGACGCTGGAATAAAGGAGAACGCAAGAGCCGCCACAGCTGGTAGAATGATTTTGTTCATGTTATTAAGACGGTAAAGGATTGGGTTTGCTTCAAAATATTCTCTACAGACAATTAGGGTATTGATTAAATCCTTGTTCATGAGCTACTTAACGAGTAAATAAAATCACAAAAAAGAGGCTGAACGGTGAATTCAGCCCCTTATCAAGCCAAATTAAGGCTAAAAGTCTACCAGTGCAGTAGTTAATAGATTTCCCAGACGCCGGGCGTGATCAGCTCCAACAGATGGCCGTCCGGGTCGCGGAAGAACAGGCTGCGGCCGCCGCGTGGCCAGTTGATTTCACTTTCTATAGTGACGCTGTGGCGGTCCAGACGTTCGCGCCAGTAGGTGACCTCATTTGCGGCAATGCCGAACGCGATATGGGCGGGACCGGCGGCGTCGTGCGGGGGAATAATGCCGCCGTGGCCGATCGGCACGGGCTCCAGGGATGAGCCCTGGACAAAGAGGAGCAGAACGTGGTGCGAGCCGACGGCGAACGCGGCAAACCGTGCGTCGCCATCGATGCGGCGAAGCTGCAGGGTTTCGGCGTAGAAGCGCGAGGTGCGCTCCAGGTCGTTAATATAGAGCGCAGTTTCGACGACGGACCTTAGCCGGGGCGTTTGGGCAGTATCAGTGGGTGCGGGGGTGCTGAACCTACTGCTTTGGGTTGGGCCTGTGCGAGATTTGGAGCTGTTCGGCATGGTTCTTTTTACCCAGTAAGGGCAGGGAGGCTGGGTTTCGCCTGTCGCGGCGGCGCTGATGCAAGATGCACGCATCAGCGGAGTTCCGTCGGGGGACAGAAGACGGCGCGGGGCAAATCCGCGACTCCTTAAGCTAAAACTATGCCGTATGCGAATGATGAGTCTCGCTTTTGTAGTTATTTCTACATTAGGCAATTTAGGCCAGCGTGTTACGAGGGAGAATCTCAAACTTTGAAAATTTATCCATTATCCCTCCCATAGTCGGGAGGATAGGCAAAATATGCATGGTGCTTGTTTAGTGTCCTGTTTTAGGAATTTTGATTGCTTTGCGCGAATGGCGGGATGGGGTACTATCGCAGCCAACACTTTTGTATGGGCGCATTTTCTCCTTTTTCTCCAGCCGGCAGCGGCGATGACTTCGACGGCAGCAACGGCAGAGGATCTTTTCCCAAGAAGAAACCTGCGGCCAAACCCGGCGTTGCGGCGGCTCCTGCAAGCCCCGCGCTGCCCTCCAGTTACAGCTTTAGAGTCAGCGACGAACAGATTCGGAAGCTGCGCGGAATTCTGCAGGAACGCGGCTATACGTTTAAGGAAGTGCCGTACACGGTCTTTGGTGCGCAGAAGGATAAGCTGACCGTGAATGCGTACACCTCCGGCAAGCTGCTGGTGCAGGGCAAGGGCGCCAAGGAGTTTGTGGAGTTTATTATAGAGCCGGAGATCATGGGGGAGGCGAAACTGGGCTACACGGAAGTGCATAACCCGGAGATGTTTGAGCCGCATCTGGGCATTGACGAAAGCGGCAAGGGCGATTTCTTTGGACCGCTGGTTATTGCCGGTGTGTATACGAAGAAGTCTACCGCCCGGCGGCTGCTGGACATGGGTGTGCGCGACAGTAAGACGATCGGCAGCGACTCGAAGGCCGAAGAGATGGCGGACCTGATCAAGGAAGTGGTGGGACCGAACGGCTGGAAGGTGCTGCCAATGAGTCCGGAGAAATACAATCAGCTGTACGGTAAGTTCCGGAATCTCAACAGAATGCTGGCCTGGGCGCATGCCACGGTTATTGAAGATCTGCTGACGGTGATACCAGATTGTCCCCGGGCGCTTTCGGATCAGTTTGCGGATCCCACACTTATTCAGAAGGCGCTGAAGGAAAAGGGCAAAGGCATCGTGATGGAGCAGCGCACCAAGGCGGAAAGCGATATCGCCGTGGCGGCTGCCTCCATTCTGGCGCGCGCCGAGTTTATCCGCCGGCTGCGCATGCTGGGCGAAGGTGCGGGCACTGTTCTGCCCAAGGGCGCTTCGTCGCTGACCAAAGCGACCGCCAAGCGCATTGCGACCGAAAAAGGCTCGGACGGCCTGCGACTGCTGTGCAAAGCGCACTTCAAGACATTTTACGAGGCGACCGGCGTTATGGATCCCACGATGCGCCCCGGAGCTCTGGAAGATTCCAAGAAATCGCAGGAGTTTTGGGCGGAAAAGCGCAGGGCCTACAAGAATAAACCCTCCGTTGCAGGGCCGGGAATTCCGGCTACGCCGACTGCTTCCGGCGTTGGCCTGAAGAGCACGGATCTGAAGGGGACATTGAAATCCGCAGTGCTGCCTCCGGCATCCGCCCCGGCTTCTGCGGCAGTATCCCTGCCGGCACCGATTCCTACACCTAAAGTGCCGACCCCGAAGTCGAAAAGTGTTGCAGCTGTGCCGCCTGTTGCATGTGTTGCATCTGTTGTGGATTCAGCAGGCGCTGCGACAAAGAGCAAGGTAACGAAGAAGACGTCTGTGGCACCCACCGCATCGGCGCCCCTTGTGCCGCCCGTCATGGCACCGCCTTCGGCGCCCGTTGCTTCTGCTCCCGTCCCTCCCAAAAAGCCCGCAGCGAAGCGTAAGCCCACAAAGAAGAAGGGTGAGGGGACTGCGGAGTTTGAGTTTTAATGCTCCGTTGGCTTTCTTTGCCATTCCTAAAACGTCCACGCGCACAATGCCGATTCATTGTCCCTTGTCTTTTGCGCGTGTACACCGCGCCGGCGCAAGAATGAATAGGTCAGCTTGGCAGAGTTTTGGTTTGAATGGGGAATTCAGCGGATTGTTGCTGGTCGAATTCGCCCGAAAAGCCGCTTTGTTCCCCATGCATCTTCCTTATCCAGGCTAAGTTAGCCCCGAAAGGGCTCCCGGTTTCATGACTTGCCGGCCGTCCTTTGCCTGCGCAAGCGAGCGATAATTAATCGCAACCAGAAGGAAGCGGGGCAGAACGCTGCCCGGTACAGTAGGCGCATGATTTATCGCAACACCAAAGCCGTCCGTGAAGTGTGCGGGCCTCGCGGGAGGAAGGCGTGAAGCGTCGTTTTGAAATTCCCTCTGGCGCGTTTGGGGGTTCCGGCTCCGGTTCATCCAGTCATCCGCGGTTCAAGGTCCAGTCACCTTCCAACTCGGGCAAGTCTGGGGCGAACCTGGGATCATCCGGCTATCGACAGGGCGACTCCTCCGTCACCAGCCCGCTGACCCAGGGGATTCTGCCTCACAATCTCCGCTTCCCCAGCGAGGGCGGTATGGCCGTGGCGCTGTGGAATCAATGGCCCAGCATGCTGCACGATCTCCACGCGGTGGGCCGGTTGCTGGTCATTACCCGCAATGCCCATGCGGTGCTTGGCCGCTACATGCAGTACCCGACCCTGGTGCGCGACGAAGCGACCGGTCGTATGAGCGATGAATGGGGCACCTTTGAGGTGGACCTCTCTGTCTGGCACCATGCCTGCGCCAAGGAGGAGCGCCATCCCAAGGGCTACTGCTACTCGATCGAAGTGTTCGATTCCAACCGTCGCGGCATTCACAAGGTATGCCTTACCCCGGAAGCCAATCTGGAAGAATTCCTGGAACTGGTGCGTGTTCACCAGGCGACCGGCCTCGAAACCCTGGCTCTGGGGCCTTCCCGCAACCGCATGTCGTTCTGCGTTTCGCCGGAAGACGCTGCTCTGGCCACTGCTGCACTCTCCGTGGATGCGGATGAGCCTGAAGCTCTTACCCATGGCACCAAATGCACGGGCAAACTGCAGCTGGTTCCCGACAGCATGCGTAGCCTGCTGGGTGAAGTGCTGCACTATAAGATGCCGCTGCACGTGGTGATCGGTAACGAAGGCGCGCTACAGTCGCACACCTTCACTATCCAGGAAATACGCGATATGGGCGAATGGACCTTCTGCTCTTCGGACGAAGAAGGCATGCACCTGCGCTTTTCGGATCTGGGCGATCTCTCCGTGGACGTGGAGGGTGGCGAAAGTGAACCAGTATGGCGCATTCGCGCTCTGTGTCAGGATGGCAAAGAAATGTTCTTCATGTCGCCAGGCAGCGGAGCTTCCATCTCTCAATGGAACCGGATGGTTCAGGTCCGCCTTGCGTAATGTTGGGCATTGCATAATGGCCCTAAACTTGCTTAGTTAAGCTTTACTTTGTTTTTACACACAAAACCGACCCTACACCGCATCCCTCTATGAGCACTCCCATCACCATACTTTTTGCCACTACGACCGGCAATGCCGAGGACGCCGCCAACACAGTGGCGGCCAAGCTGAAAAGCGCCGGCTTTGCGACAAATCTGGTCAGCGCCGCCAACTGGACTGCGCCCGATGTTATCAACTTTGCCGCTGAGCCCAGCACGTTGTTGATCGTTGCCAGCACCTGGGGCGAAGGCGAGCCGCCGGATGATGCGATCCCCCTCTGGGACAGCCTGAAGGAAGTCGAAGGCACCCCGCTGACCAACCTGCGCTTCAGCCTCCTCGCCCTCGGCGATCACAGCTACGAAATCTTTTGCGGTTTCGGTGTGGATCTGGATGCTCGCCTGGAAGCCCTTGGCGCCACTCGCATCTCCCCCCGTGTGGACAGCGACGTGGATTACGACGGCCCCACTCAGGACTGGTGCAAGGAAGTACTGGTCGCACTCAGCGCCGATCTCGCAGCCAGGTAGTCGAAAGGTTCCGCATACACGGAGTTCGGCGCCAATGCCGGCATGATTGCAGAGAGCGGGCAGCGTGTATCTACCAACGGGAAGTCCTCTGGCCGCTCAGGAAACCACCACAAGGTTTCATCATTACGCCCAGGCAGCCTCCTCACGCGGAGGTTGCCTGGGGCAGCAGCGGGATTTGTCACTGTCCCGCTTCTTCGCTCCGGGTTCTGCAATCGTTGCGTTAACAACGATGCGCATCACGTTTCCAGCCAGCCTGTAGCCCGGCGCACGCCACAAGGGTGGTTATATTCAGTGCGCTGCGTCAGGCGCCAGCTTTTGTCATCAGGCAATCATTATTACCTCATTTACCGGCCATGTCTTCTCTATACGATTCATACGATGCGGCGGAGCCTGAATCCTCCGG
>JBGGNE010000491.1:0-5349 GCA_041287705.1 Methylacidiphilales bacterium
AACCCGGCAAGGTGCGCTAACCGCGCTTATCCGCCCAGCCAGCAACAAGGAACGATGAAATGAAGCTAAAGATATTCACCATAGTACTTCTGTTGCTGGGCATCCTTTCCCTGTGTATCGATCCGGTTGTCGCCTACAACGAGGGCGACTATGACTGGTACGGCCTGGCTTGGGCTTCTTTGCCTTTTGCGATTGGAGCTGCGCTGTTGCTTTTCCGCAAGGCGGAGTGCGATGTGACGGCGGCGGCTATTTTCATCCTGGCAGAGTGCTTCAACTTTCACTTCATCTGGACAATGCAGAACCCGGACGACGTGGCAGTGCCGATTATCGTGCGTCATTTTATCAGCATGCTGGAGTTCGGGTTGGCGGTACTGTGCATCGGGACCATGTGTGGCTGGATCTTTGTGCAGGACGCGGACAGATGGCGCCTGTACGTAGAGACAGGCCGTTCCGACACGGAGAAAAGCTGAGGAAGCGGCTGGAAACGCGCGGAGAACTCCGTTAGTCTGCCGCCCAATTCCAGCAGATTTACAGCAAACTCTCCCTGCACTACCGAACTTCTGACCTGACATGAAAAACCTGATCCTTGCCCGCGTAATTGCGCTTTTCCTGTGCGTCGCCATGCTGACCTCGTGCGCCACGACTCCCGAAGGCGCTTCCTCCGTCTCAGGCAATGTGGTTTCATCGCTCGCAAGCTTTGCGGGGGCGGATCCCGGCACGGCGCAACTGGCCGGTATGGCCGCCGCAGGCATCACGTATGTCATCACCAAGAGCTACGAGATGGACCGCCAGCAACGCTGGGAAGCCGAGCAGCAGGCCAAACGCATCGCACAAAGCCCGAAGGCAAAGAAGCATCGCTACGTCGCCGTGCCGGTTAAGAAGCGCACCCGCAAAGCCGGTCAGCCCAAGAGCGATCTGGCCGTCGTCGACACGAAATCCGGTGAAGTGGTCAACAACAAGGCATACGAAACCACCAGCAGCAACCAGCTTCAGGAAGGTGCCAACGTCAAGGTCGGCGGCTACGACGCGTACGTGTTTCAGAGCCTGTAATGGCCTGAACAGGCAGAGCGTTTTCCGCTGATATTGTCGCCTCTTGGGAATTTCTTTCCCAAAGAACGGCGTTAGACTACTGAGCATTTCAGAAAGCTTCACAAGCTATTTCCAGCTTAAAACCTGTGTGAATCTGTTTTGGAATGCTCAGTAATCAAGTAGCTCAGTGGAATTTCAAACGCCTGGCAATCGAATTTACGGTGTTCGGATTTGGACTCGGGTTGGCCGCGATGAGCCGGCGTACCAGGCCTTTGTCGAAAACTACGATTTTCATGTGAGTATTCTTTGAATGTTCTGTAAGTGGCGAAGCTGTGCTAAAACGACCAACGCCTGTGGATCAGGACTACAGTAATATCCAGGATACATCCTGCGATTTCGCGAAGCGTGCCACGCTCCGCGCTTGATTTTCGGGAAGTAATACGCTTCGCTTGTTGTCAGATGCGCGCAGGGCGCACCTGGTTCCGCGGGAAGGACTGTGTCCACCTGAGCGCGAAGTGCTTCGCTGCTAACTACATACGTGTCGATCTTGCCCTGATGCGCGGACTATGGGCGCCCAGACCTCACTTCAACGGTGAAGGTCCTGAAAGATCGTCCGCATGACCTACTCCATCCCGCCAGTCCGTCCCCGTTCCTCGTCCGGTTCGCCGGAAGATCCATCCACCTCTAATCCGCTGGATCACAACGACCTGGATCAGCTTAAGCGACAGGCGAAGGATCTGCTCCGCGCGCTTGACCAGCGTGACGCTGGACCCAGTAATCCAGATCCCGATCCCGTCGCGCTTTCCCTAGCGAAAACGCATTACCGCGGCGAGTTGCCTGGCGAATTCCAGCTTGCGGATGCGCAGTTGATTATCGCGCGGCATCACGGGTTTCCAAGCTGGAATCAGCTGCGTGCGCATGTGGATGCCGTCAATCTGAAGCGCCTGCTCGCCGCCGTGAAGCGCGGGGATGCGCGCACGGCGGCGGATCTTCTCCGCACACGGCCGGAGCTCGCCAGGCTTCCTGTCGCAGACAACAATGAGCATCGCGCGTTGCATTTTGCTGTGCTGCAACGAGATGAGCCGATGGTGCGCGTGCTCATGAAGGCTGGCGCCGGCGCGCATGGGGGGATCTATCCGCACCGCGAGGCGACGACCCCCATGGTGCTGGCGCGCGAGCGAGGCTTCGCGGAAATCGTGACGGCCATCGAGGAGGAGGAGCAGTTTCGGCGCGAGGATATGAGCTGTCCGAATGCCACGATAAGCCCGGAGCAGGATGTCATCGCCGCGCATATCCGCGAAGGTCGGCAGGCGCAAGCCATTGCGGCGCTGCGGGATGCACCGACGCTCATCCACGCGTGCGACCGCGACGGCGGCACGGTGCTGCACGTCGCCTGCCAGGAGGGCGCGCTGGAGGTGATCGAATGGCTGCTGGAGCAACGCGCTAACCCGCGCAAGCCGGATCTCCGCGATTGCACGCCGCTGGAGCGCGCGATTCACGCCGCCCACTGGCGGGCGCGCCATCGCACCTCGCTTATTCCCACTGTGGCGCAACGGCTTATCACACACGGCGCGCCCGTCACCCCGCTGGTGGCCGCGGCGCTGGGGGATCTTGACGCGATGCGCGAGCACCACCGCCGCGATCCGGCGGCGTTCATGCGCCCGCGCCAATGGGGCACTGGCGGGGGCCCGCTTTGCGTTGCCATCACGTTTGGCAAGCCGGAGATGGTGCGGCTGCTGCTCGACTTGGGCATGGATCCCGATCAGCCGGAACGCGTTCGGGATGTCGAGGTCGAGGGTGAGGAGGAGATCTGGAGCCGCGGCGGCCCGCTCTGGCTCGCGTCAGCCTTCGCGGAGTATGACCTTGCGCAGATGCTCATTGACGCGGGCGCGGATGTCAACGCGTGCTGCTACGCCTCGGGCACGCCGCTCGACCGCGCGTACGGCATCCACGACAAGCGCATGATCGCCCAGTTGATGAAACACGGTGCCACGCCGAGCGCCGGCACCCTCGCCTCCTACCGCGACGTGGAAGCCTGCGCCGCGCTGCTCGCGTCCGACCCACCACCGAAGGAGGAGACCATAAGCTCCATGATATGGTCCGCCGCATGCAGCGGCTCGCCGGAGATTGTCGCGATGTGCCTGGAGCGCATCACCTGGGCGCCGGACGACTCGCGCTGGCGCAGCATCATGGTCCAGCCGCTGCGCATCTGGCTCCACTCCCCCATCCACGATTTCCACGACAGGCACGACCGCGGCACCTACCCCGAGTGCCTGCGCCTGCTCCTCGCGCACGGGATCAGCCTGCGCCTTGACGAGCGCTTTGGCGCTACGCTCCTGCACAACATCGCCGCACTGGGCAATACGTGGGGCATCGACGTCATGACCACCGAGGAGCGCACCTCCTTCGCCCGCATCACGCTGGAGGAAAGCGCCGCGCGCGTGGCCGCCACCGGCAACCCCGGGGCGGGCGTGGATCTCGCCATGCGCGATGACCTCCTCAAATCCACCCCGCTCGGCTGGGCCGCCCGCTGGGGCCGCACGGAGCTCGTGCAACTTCTTCTCGACCACGGCGCCCCCGCCGCCGAGCCCGACGCCGAGGAGTGGGCTACACCGCTTGCCTGGGCCCGCAAGATGGGGCACGGGGAGATAGCCAGGCTGCTGGAGACGCGGATTGCACGGCCCTCTGAGTGAGCGCGTGCGTGCGGATATTCGCGGACGGACGGAGGGGATCGATACATTCGATGCCTTCCGTCGGATGAGGTGAGCTATATTTCTGGACCAAGAGCTATCCTACAAGAGAATAGTCCAAGATGAAGTCGAGAAAACGTTATACAGCAGAGTTTAAGGCCCAGGCGGTCGAGATCGTGCTGCTGGGTTGGCCGGTGCCGAGCTGATTTATTACCGGAAACGCCAGGCCGATGAGAAGCTTGTGCCAGGGCAGGCTCCTGCCTAGATAAATGTCCTGTCGATGGGCATTCACTTCACAGAAATCCATATTCCATTTGCTCAATAATGACTGGCCACCAACTTTCACAATCTGTGAATGCCAGCGGATCTATAACCATTAGTTTATCTTTTGTGAAGGATATAGCCTCCATGATATCCTTGTCAGAGGCCTTAATTGCGAGTCTGCGATATCGTTCATAATATACAAGGCTTTCGGCAAATAATTCTACGGAAGAATTAATGAAGCGAATTTTGTCGGTCTCAAATTCTTCTTCTACTGCAACTATTCTTCTTGAATTCATCACGTCCAAGCAAATGGGGATAAAATCATCAAAACCAATAATAAGAAAGTTCCCAGGATTTAGGATTTGCTGGTTTTCATCCGATTGTGGACCAAAACGTAAAGTCATTCCCACTTCACGAGGCATTCCCACGTTTTGGAGAAAATCCTTAGAACATTCATTAATAGGTATAGCGCCTAATACGGCAGGGGACCAGCAAGCAAGGGTTTCAATGCCCCAAAAAACAATGATCTCACTCTGTTCCATAGTAGTGTACTTATTTCTTGCTTACAGCCGCTTTTAGTGCTGTTACACCAGCTTCACGAGACATTTTTAGTTGCGCCATATTCAAAAGTCCACGTGACCTTTACGTTTTGAAAAGTTTTCCCTATGAATTTTTTACAGTATCCTCTAACGGTACAGCAAGGCTCAAGTTCACTGTAGATCCTTGATACTGCTGAAGGACTAACCCCCATCTCCGCCAGCTCTTTAGCGATCAAATGTTTAGCGTGGCCTACACCTCTCACACTGTGTCGTGCTATTGTTTGCATGTATCCATTGACATCTCGGTATTCAAACACAGCAACGTTCCTTGCCCCCGAAATTTTTTCCGCATTCCTATACGCCTGAGCTAATTCGCTCAACCCCAACATACCTGGTTAACCGGGACAGCGGTACGAGGCGGGCAAGCCGTTTGATTGTTCAGTTTGACGTAGGGGAGCTTTACTAGCGCTGGATAGTTCGTTCGTACCCGAGAAGCTGCCTTCTGCGCTTATCTTATTGATGGCACGGCTGTTGCTATGGTTGGCTTGTGGAGTTCATTTCCAATTTTTGTATGAGCTGGCTCAATGTTCCTCTTTCCACCCATCTGTTTGGTACAGCCTTATCCCAATCGAAAACAAGAACCTGAGGATCAAGATCTCCCCCTCTTAGGTCGATGGCAACCAACACGTCCTCTCCAGGCATGTTCGAACTGGCAATAAACACGACGTGGTTAAGATCAAGTCTTGGATCATTGACGTGAGGATTTTGAGTCATGCAGAATTCAGGAATCTCTAAGAAGTACTTAGCTGCTTGCGTTCCAATTCTTT
>JBGGNE010000492.1:0-22345 GCA_041287705.1 Methylacidiphilales bacterium
GACCTGGCCGAAGCACGAGATCGTCCTGATTACGAAAAATGAGGATGGGACCGAGACGCGCACATCTACGGCATCGGCGGAACGCATTCAGCAGGTGGCGGATCAGATTCAGGCCACGCAGGCGGATGAGCTGAAATCCAAGGTGGAAGAATTGCTTGCTACCGAGAAGCAACTGGCGGATATGAGCCAGCAGAAGCAGGAGGAGTTTGCTCCGCTGGCCGCCGATCTTGCCGCAACTGCTCCCGACAAGGCTGCCGAAGCGCTTTCCACGGCGCAGGAGGCTCAGAAGAAGGCGATTACCGCGGAAGCGGACGCGGTGAAGGCCGCGGAAGATCTGGTGAAGGCGTCCGAAGCGGAAAAGAAAGCCGCAACGCCCGAAGAAAAGAAGGAGGCCGAAAAGGCAGTGGCTGATGCAGCCTCGAAGCTGAAGAGCGCTCAGGATGCAGCAAAGACCGCGCAGACGGCTGCCGCCGAGGCTCAGTCCAAAGCGACCGAGCAGATCGGCTTTGGCGATGACCAATTTCAAACCGTAAAGGATGAGCAGGCAAAGGCGAACGACGCCCAGAAAACGGCGAATGACGCCCAGGATAAATCCAGCCAGCTTGCCAATAAACTGCAGAGCCAGGAGAAGCAGGTGGAACGCCTGAAGACCCAGGCTGCCACGGCGGATAAGCAAGTTGAAGCCAACAAGGCGCGTACCGAGGAGCGGGAGAAAGCTGTCTCCAGTCTGGAAGGCCAGGTTGAAAAGGCGAAGACGGACATTGAGGCGCACAAGAAGGTAGTTGCCGATGCTGCGGATCGGAACTCGAAGGCTCAGGGTGGTTCCAATGACAAAGAGAAGAGACAGGCGAAACAGGATCTGACCAACGCCGAGAAGCGTGCCAAAAGCCTGCAGGACGCTCTGCCTGGTCTGGAAAAGCGCTCGAACACGGCCAAGGCGGACATGGAGAAGCTGAAGAAATCGACGCCGGCGCTGGAAGAGAAGTCCAAAGAGACGCACGCGGAAATCGCCGCTATCGAGAAGAGCATGAGCGAATTGCCTGGACAGGCTCTTGAAGCTCAGAAGACCGCTCTGGATGCTCAGAAGAAAGCGGCTGACGCGCAATCCAGCGCCTCCACCTCGCTGGCCAAAGCCAGGGACGCCAGCAAGAACGGCGGCGCAACCGCCACTGCCGCGTCGGATCCGAACGCCCCCGCGACGCCTCCAACGTCCAACCCGGATTCGCAGTCAACCACTCCCTCCGCGGCACCTCCAACTACTGGCTCCACTGCTGCCACGACGCCGACAACGCCAACCAGTCCGACATCTACCGAGAACTCCACAGCCTCGACGCCTGCCGGCCAGACGCCGAATGGCGCCACGCCGCCGCCGACACCGGGCGCCACGCCTGATGCAGGAACGAGCCCTGCATCGTCAACCGGGACCTCAACAACCGCAGCGGGCGCCGCGACGCCTCCTCCGTCTTCTACTTCCACAGCAGGGACTACCCCGGCCGGCGCGACAACACCCACAGGCACCGCTCCCACTGAAACTACCCCTGCGGGCACAACACCTGCCGGGACGACTCCCGCCGGTTCTGCTGCTCCGGCCAAGGGCGCGGCTCCTGCGGCGGGTACGGCTCCCGCAAGTTCGACGGCGGGCACAACGCCTCCTTCGAAAGGCGGCACTGCTTCGACATCTGCCGGAGGCAAGCCGGGAGCGCCTGCCACGCCCACGCCGGATCTCAACAATTTGTCTGCCGGCGAGCTCTATGATCTTGCTGTGGCCACGGAGGCCAAAATCGCCGAGAACTATAAGAATATCCGTGCCACCGAGACCGCGATCCAGCGGCAGATCCCAATCTCCGAAGCGCAGAAATATGTGGAGGTCGCCAAGACCAAACGTCCCGATCTGAAGGGCGCCTTATCAGACAGCAATGTCGGTACGGTTCAGGCCCTGGACGCCAAGAAAGCCGCGCTGGAGAAAGCCACTGAGCAACTCAACTCCATGCTCGCGGCGGCGCGTGGCATGGCGTTTCTGGCCGGCAGCGGTTCAGGCAAGAACAGCGGCGGCGTTGCAGTTTCCGTTGATAGCATGAAGCAGCAGGCCCAGCAGGAAGGGCAGCTTGCCAACATGGCTACCGACAAGCAGAACGGCGAAAGCGCGGTCGATCTGGCCGAAATGATGCGCAACATGCAGAACGGCACTGGCACGGAAGGCGGCAGCGTTGCCTACGGCGAGGGCGGCACGGCTGAAGGCACCAGCGGTCAGGGCGAAGGTCAGGGTCAGGAATATCAGGGTCACCCTGCGCTGAACGGAGTGACCGTTGGCCTGGGGCAGGGCACTGCCGGTGAAGCTCAAGGTCAGGGTACTGGCACCGCGGGCACGGGCACCGCAGGAAAGGGTGAGGGCACCGGACCTGCCGGCAAAGGCTCAGGCCCCGCGGGCTCAGGTTCTGGTCCCGCCGGTTCAGGACCTGTCTCAAGCGCAGGTGCGTCCGGTCAGGGGCAGGGCAAGGGCTCCGGCCCCGCAGGCAAGGGCGGAAATCCCGGCGGCACCAGCAGCAGCGGAGCCTATGCGTACGGCTATGGCCCCAGTGCCAAGCCCGGTGGCGGAGGTTCCGGTCCGCAGGGGCTGCCAGGCCCGGGTGCGGTGCTGGAGTCCGTTCCTGGTCGTATCGTGCATGCCCCGGACTCGGGCTTTACAGGTGCGAAGTGGATGTTTCTGGATACCTGGTACATCATCGGGCCGTTCCCCAACCCGGCACGCCGCAACATCGATACCAAATTCCCGCCCGAATCGGTCATCTCGCTGGACGCCACCTATGTGGGGAAGGATGGGATGCCGCTGAAATGGGAGTTCTTCCAGACGAACAAGGCGATGATCCGCCCTCCGCACGAGCAGGAGTACGCGATCTACTACGCCTACACCACACTGTGGTTTGAGCAGGAGCGCGACATGTGGGTGGCTGTCGGCAGCGATGACTTCAGCAAGGTGTGGATCAACGACATGCTGATCTGGGCCAGCGGTCCCTCGCAGAAGATATGGCGCGCCAACGAAGGCTACCGCCGCGTGCACTTCAAGAAGGGGCTCAACCGCATCCTGTACCGCGTGGAAAACGGCTGGTCCGGCTGCGCCTTCTCCATGATGCTGAACATGCGCGAGACCTGATCTGAAAATGCGCGGCTCCACAGGGAGTTATTGACGCATAGCCGGTTAGACTTAGGATGGAAGGGCGTAGCTGTTCTTCCATCCTTTGTTTTTCCATCCCAGCCTCCTTTCTATCCGTGGATAAAGTATCTCAAATGCTGTTGCTGCTGATACAGCTTGGCGGAGATCTTTACGGACTGGACGTGATGGACGTTATTGAGGTGATCCCGCGGATTGAGGCGCGTCCTGTTCCACAGGCGCCCGAGTACGTGGTGGGGCTGATATCTTACCGTGGCACTGTGGTTCCGCTGATTGATCTGAAGCTGCTGATGATGAAAGAGCCGTGCGTGCCATGGCTCAGCACGCGGATAATCGTGACGGAGTACGATACCGCCGAAGAGGGGGCGGGTGAAGGTGACACCAGCGGAAAGAGCAAGATGACGCTGGCGATCCTGGGCGAGAGGGTAACGGAAACGGTGCTCGTGGAGCGATCCGAGCTGAAGTCGTCTGGAATAGAATTGAGCGAGCAAAGTTACCTGGGGCAGATCGCGATGCGGGAGAAACGGATCGTCCAGATTCTTCGCCTTGCACATATTTTACCACCTGAATTAAAGGAAATGCTTTCGCGAGCCGCCAGATCAAGGTAAAGTGCTGAGGCCTGAATGCCGATACTGTCTATTGGCGGCCACGAGTGGAATTTCACACACCCACAGCATGGCAAGCGTAATGGCACCCCCGGATGTAACCGCAATCGAAGAGCTGCTGGCCCGGACGATAGGTCTGGAGCCGACGCGGCTGGGGCGTGCGCCGTTACAACACGCGGTGCAGTGCCGCATGCAGGCTACCGGCGCTCTTTCCGTGCGCGCGTATGTGGAGCGCCTGGTGCGGGACGAAGCGGAGCACCTGGCCCTGGTGGAAGAGCTTGTTGTTCCGGAGACCTGGTTTTTCCGCGATGAAGGGCCGTTCCGGTTGCTGCAGCAAACCGCGCGTGCACGCTGGGCGGGACTCTACCCGCAGCCCGTGGTACGCGTGCTTTGTGCGCCTTGTTCCACGGGCGAGGAAGCGTATTCGGTCGTTATCGCGCTGTTGAGGGCGGGAATGCGGCCCGAATCCATACGCGTAGACGCCGTGGATATCAGCGGGCGCCTGCTGGAGGTGGCCAAGGCGGGTGTGTATGGGCTCAATTCTTTTCGCGGCAAGGATCTGTCGTTCCGGGAGATTTACTGCCAGCAACTGGCCCCTGGTATCTATGAGATGGATCCTATGCTGGTCCGCCAGATCCGCTGGCATCGCATGAATATCCTGCAGGGGCTGCCCACTCCGGATTATTCAGGCGAGCCCCGCCCAGACCCATCTTCGTCGTCGCCCACGGGTGATGAGATGGACGATGGCCGTGGTTACGACGTCATCTTTTGCCGTAATCTCTTCATTTATCTGACGCCGCAGGCACGCTCCCGTCTGCTGGGACACTTTCGCCGCAAGCTGAAGCAGGATGGCATCTTCTTTGTGGGTCACGCAGAAGCGATGAGCCTGGACAGCCGGTATTTTGTGCCGACAGGCGAGCCTGGGCAGTTTGCTTATCGCCTCTACACAGAGAAAGATCGAGCGGCGGAAGCTGCCGAAGAAGCGGCCCGCCTGGCGGAGAACATTCCGTGGTATGCGGACCGGCCCGTGACTGTGCCAAAGCCGGTTCCTCTGCGGCCCGCTATTTCCAGGCTGCCCGCATTATCAGAGGGACTTGCCGCGCCTGCAACTCCGCCGCCTCGGTCCGCTGTTGCGGACAACGTGGAAGCCCGGGACAAAGAACGCACAGTAGGGGTTCCCGCCCCTTTGTCGGGCGCTGTGCGTATGCCGCTGCCTCTGCGTCCAGTTGCGGATGGTGTCACCCCCGCGGATGCGAACATGGTTTCACCGCTACAGGCAAAGCTGAGCGCTCCCGATGCTTCCGCGCTGGTGGCCAAAGCGCTTAAGCTGGCGGATTCCGGCCAGTACGAGCAGGCGGAGCGCAAGTGCGAAGAAGCGCTGGGCGCCGATCGCTTTCATGCCGGGGCGCACTGTCTTTTCGGAGTGATTGCCGAAGCCCGAGGCGGCGCTGCCCTGGCCGAACGATGTTACCGGCGCGCGGTTTACCTTGATCCCCGGCATCGTCAGGCGCTGGTGCATCTGTCTCTGCTGATGCAAAAGCGCGGCAATCACGCTGAAGCCCGCGTCTTGCGCGAACGCGCCGAACGCCAGCGCGATTCATCCTGAAGCCAGCCCTGTTCGGGGGCTGATTCCGCACGGGATGGATTACATAAAATTTATCAGTGCCTCAGGAGATATAAATATGGCGCGGCTTACTTAATCGCACTGAACTTAAGTCCCACAGTGTTTTGGACTTGCTTGTGGCGAAAATGAAGTCACGCTACTTAAGGAGAACATTGGGCTCCAAAGGGTAACATCTCATTTTAAGTGGTCCCTCATGCTGCAATTTATCGCTCGCAATCGCCTGTTCCGTCAGTGCCTGGCAACCTGGATTCTGGTGTGGATTGCGCTGCCGCATTCCATGGTGGTTGTTGTTGTGAGGGGAAATCCCACAGGTGGAACAGTCAGCAGTGGGTCCGCCCAGATTACGGGGTCGCCCGGCAACGTGACGGTTCAACAGTCCAGCCAGCGGGCGATTGTGAAGTGGAATGACTTCAGCATCAACCAGGGCGAAACGACGACTTTTGTGCAGCCCAACAGCCAGTCGGCAACGCTGAACCGGGTAACTGGTGGCAATACTTCGCAGATTCACGGAGCGCTGAACGCAAACGGCAAAGTCTACCTCGTTAATCCAAATGGCGTGGTGATCGGGAAAACCGGGCGCGTGAACACGGCAAGCTTTACTGCAAGCACGCACGATGTGAATGACGCGGAGTTTTTGAACGGTGGCGATATGACGTTTCGCGGCAACAGCGGCGCATCGGTGATCAATCAGGGCCGAATCCGTGCTACGGATGGCGATGTGACTTTGATAGCGAAGCGGGTGGAGAACTCGGGGAAGATCCGGGCGAAGAATGGCAGCGTGAATCTGGCCGGCGGAATGGAAGTTCTGGTGAAACCGAGCGGTGATGGCAATGGTCAGCGCGTTTTTATCAGGAGTTCGTCCGGATCCGGCACTGTGGAAAATAGCGGCAGTATCCGGGCCACGGCGGCCGAGTTGCGCGCGGCGGGAGGTAATGAGTACGCGTTGGCCATCAATAATTCGGGCACCATACGTGCCACTGCGGTGGATAAGAGCGGCGGCCGCATTGTCCTGAAGGCGGAGCGGCCTGAGCAACGTGACCTTGCATCCAGTGGCAGAGGCGGCAGCGGTGGCGGTATAGTGAAGAACTCGGGCAGCCTAATTGCCCGTGCTTCCTCCAAAGCGCCCGACAAAGACGGCGGACGCATCGATATTACCGGCGAGAAGGTGCATCTGGCTGCGGGCTCCCGCGTGGATGCATCCGGAGGCAGCCGGGGCAAGGGCGGTGTCGTCAACATCGGCGGTGGTTTCCAGGGCAGGGACGCCACAGTAGCCAACGCAAAGGTGACGGTAGTGGATCAGGGCGCGGTGATTCAAGCGGACGGCGGTATAAAAGGCGGCCATGTGGTGGTGTGGAGCGACCAGGCTACCGGTTTCTACGGCGACATTTCGGCGCGTGGTCCTGGTGATCGCACAGCCACATCGGGCGGCGCGGTGGAGGTTAGCTCCGGGAATTATCTGGATTTTCGCGGCACCGTGGATACCTCGGGCGGCACGCTGCTGCTGGATCCCAGCAACATTGAAATTGGCAACGTGGCTACTGTTACTGGATTTGTAGATCCAAATAGCACGAATCTTGTCTCCAATGCGGCAAATTCCTATCTATACAATGGCTGGCTGGGCTATCTGCTGACTCTCGGAAACGTCACCGTCCAGACATCGGCGAGTCCTGCTTTCAGTGCTAATCCCGGGTTGATGAGCACTGTAACCGGCAATACCCTGGGTGGGGACATCTGGATTTCCAGCGGTTTCACCTACAGCACTCCATTTTCGCTCACCCTGCTGGCTCACGGTGATATCATTATGTCCGGTTCCATGGCGAATGTCTCGAGCATTTCCGTAACTCCGGGTGCCACTGCCGGTATTAACCTGGTGGCGGGGTGGTCCGGCAGCAACACCACCTTCGCGGACATTGTGGCGGATCCCGTTGGGTACGGTACAAGCGCCAATGGCTCAGTCTACATCAATCACGTGGGATTGGGCAGCACGGTATTTGTGGGCAGTCAGCGCGGCGATACCAATGTTGCGGGCTATAACATCTTCCTGCGGGGTTCTGATGTCTATAACGGGTATGCGATGATCGGCTATCCGGCTGCGGGGGCCACTGGAAATACATCGATCTACGCGCGGAATAACGTCTCGCTGACGGGCGGGGCGGCCGATTTTGTCTTTGCGCAGATCGGCAACGGCGGGGCGACCACCGTGGGCACTTTCTCAGGCAACATCCTGGTCAGAACCGGGGGCGCGCTGCAACTTAATGGCGGCAGTTCCACTGCCACCTATGCACGCATTGGCCATGGTGGAGACGCTGCTACGCTCATCGCTTTCGGCAATATCACCATTTCCTCCGGCGGATTGATCCAGTTGCGGGGCGGTTCCACCAATTTCACCTCTGCGGTTATCGGTCACGGCGGCTCCGTTTCCGGCGCTCCTGTCGGCCCGCTTACCGGGAATATCTCCGTGCAGGGCAGTGGCCTGGATATGGAGGGTGGCAGTGGAGGCTACGCGTTAGCGCAGATCGGCCACGGCGGTACGCTGGCGCAGGCTTCAGCAGCGGGGGGAAACATCACGGTAACCATCAGCGGCGGAGTTACTTTGCGGGGATCTGCGGGCACCTCAGCATATGCCCAAATCGGCCATGGTGGCGTACGGAGCTCGTACACCAACGGAGCGAGCGGGAATATCCTTCTCACAGCAGCTTCCCTGACCCTGAACTCCGGCACAGGCCCTTACACCTACGCCATGGTGGGCCATGGCGGTATGGATATTCAGTATAATTCGATAGCCGGCCAGATCTCTATTGATGCACAAAGTGTGGCGATGAATGGCTTTAACGCGCCGGTGCGCATAGGTCATGGCGGCGCGACGTCGATTACGTCGCCTGTGCCAGCGGGCGTTCCTGGCGGAATTACCGGCGATATCATCTTTGGTTCGGGAACCCGGTCGCTTCTCATGACCGCAGGATCCGCCACTGGTATAGACCCGGCGTTCGTACAGATTGGCCACGGCGGCGCGCTTCTTTCCGTCGGAACGGTTTCGGGTAACATTCAGGTTTATGGCTCTGACAACATCACCCTGACGGGCGGGACAGCGTCGGCTGCCTATGCGCAGATTGGCCACGGCGGCGTGTTTTTTCAGGGTGCGTCCATTACGGGTAACATTGCGGTAAACGGAGGCACCACCAGCGTCATCTCGCTCATCGCGGGTCCGATACAGCTTGGCAATGCCCAGATTGGTCATGGTGGCGGGCAGGCCATCATTCCCGGTACATTGCTCGGCAATGTCACGATATCCGGTCGATCCGTTTCACTGACAGCGTCGCAGGATCCGCTCTCCCCCATCAGTACGGCGCAGATCGGTCATGGCGGCTATCTTCTCACAACTGCGGGTATATTTGGCGATATATCGGTGGCTTATGATACCAGCGTTACCATCCTGGCGGGACGCGGAATCAGCGATTACGCTCTTATCGGCCATGGCGGGG
Organism: Methylacidiphilales bacterium; assembly: GCA_041287705.1. Classification (GTDB taxonomy): domain Bacteria; phylum Verrucomicrobiota; class Verrucomicrobiia; order Methylacidiphilales; family UBA1321; genus LW23. The sequence goes on from JBGGNE010000492.1 coordinate 8,881, forward strand.
AAAGCGGAGTGAGCGGCAGCTCGGGCATCTCCGGCAACATCGTGGTAACGGGTAACGGCGTCGTCTCCATCCAGGGCGGTCGGGAGACTTCAACCCCCTCCCAGTACAGCTTTGCGCAGATCGGCCACGGCGGTTATCTCAACCGAAGCAGCAGCCTGCAAGGGAACGTCCGCGTTACGGGCAACAGCATTTTCCTCAATGGCGGCGACTGCTCATACGGATATGCCAAGATAGGTCATACTTCCGGCGGATTTTACACCGCGTATTCCGGTGATATCGATCTCGATTTCTCCAGCTCGCTGTCCCTCCTCGCTGGTAATAACCTGAGCGGCTCCTTCGTTCAGGTGGGGCATGGTACCTTCTACATTGCGGCTCCCGTCCCGGCGGTCGCTTCTTCCGTCACAGGCGATATCCGAGTAGCAGGCGGAGCGGGCAGCAGCATCCTCATCGCGGGCGGCGGCGCGTCTGCCAACTACGCACTGCTGGGACACGGAGGCATCATGCACTTGTATACCAGTACTGGGGCGGCGGGCATTATCCAGGGAAATATCGATATCGCTACTGGCAGCATGGATCTGCGCGGCGGAGTTTCCAACGCGTCCTTCGCGCAGGTGGGCCACTTTGTACCGTCGTATGATCTCGGCATTGCGGGACTCAGCACGGCTGGAAATCCGCTTCTGGGCTACATCAACATAGGGCTGACCGGCAACCTTACCATGGTGGGCGGCACAGGCAACGGCACCTATGCTATGATAGGCCACGGCGGCGTTATCCTGCAGACCTTTGCCGGCCCTCGCAGCGGGCAGATCATCCTGCGCGTGGGCGGCGAAACCTCTCTGGTGGATGGCGCCAAAGCCGACGCGCTGTGGTGGATCGGCCATCTTACCCGGCCCGGCGACGCTATTACCGATGCGGATATCCTCTTCCAGACCAACACTCTGGATTACAGCGCCACCAGCACGTCCGACACAAACACCGTCAATTCGCACTTCGCCCGCACGCTGGCCAATCTTGTGCATGGCAACCTCACCTTCCTTTCCACCAACACCGAAGGGGGTCTGATCATTGAGGAAGCCGATCCCAATACGGATGTTCACGCCAACTTCACTCTCAGCATGCTCAGCAGAGGCGACTTCACGATCGACGCGCCTATCGTCAATACGGGTACGCCGGGCTCCAGCGGCGCATCCGCTTTCTTCGTGGCGGGCTTTGACGGCACCAGCGGCATTCTGAGTGTGCCGGGTGGTCCACTGGTGGATACAAGCAGGTTTACCGCAGCGTCCACCCATGCCGCCGATCTCACCATAAACGCGGCTGGTCTCCACTTTGGTGATAGCATTACGCTGGTTGCCGGCCGGTCCATACGCCTGGATTTCGACTCCGATATCGAAGCGGGCAACAACTTCACGGCTATCGTAGATAACTTCAACACTACGCGCCCGAACTTCAGCTCCGAAGCTTACTTCTACAACCTTGGTCGCATCACCGCCGGCGGCGACGCCACGCTGTACGCAGTTTCACCCGAGCTCGTCAACCTGGGCGACTTTGCTTCGCTCGGCAGCGGACGCGCAACCAACATCTGGTTCGGAGACTCCGACGCCATTGTGGGAGCCAACTTCAAACTCGTGCCATCGATCTCCGATGACCCGACCCTGGGCTTCCAGGATAATCCCGACGATCGCTTCCGTAAACCCAGGCCGGTAAATGCGCGCGGCAAAGGCTTCTCGATCTATTACAGCCAGACCACTCCTCCGGGCGGCGCAGGTTCCCTGCTCTGGCTCAACAGCTATTCCGTGGTGCCCTCGGCAAGCTTTCAGGCCAATTAGACCGACTCGCATCGTTGGTTGGCAGTAATCCTGGACGCCATTACGTCCATCCCTATGCCCCGTACGCTATAATATTGCCACAAAGGCCGCCGTAGGATAATGATGGGCCAGCGATTTGTTGAGATCGCGTCTATCCGCACTTATGGAACGCATGTGCACTGTTCGCCAGCTGGCGGCACTGGCGGGATTCTCCCGTACCACCGTATCCCTGGCTCTGCGCAATCACCCCAGTATACCGGAAGGGACGCGCTCGCGCATTATCGACCTTGCCCGGGAACACGGCTACACGCCGGACCCGCTTGTCAGCAAGCTGATGACCCAACTGCGCACCAGCCGGCGCAAACGCAGCGCCGAGAAGCTGGCCTACCTGACCTGGTGGCCCACCGAATATGGCTGGCGCGAGTGCACCAATGACGTCATTTTATTTGAAGGCGCCCGGGATCGCGCCCTGCAGATCGGCTATGAATTCGAGCATATCTGGGCCAAGGCGCCGCGCCTCTCTGCCGCGCGGCTCAGCAAGATCCTTTATACCCGGGCCATCCGCGGCCTCATCATCGGTCCGCCCGATCCCGTAGTGCGGCCGCTTGCCCATATTTCGCTGGACTGGAAGTATTTCTCCTGCGCAGCCATTGGGCTCAGCATCGTCAAGCCGGATCTCCATACAGCCGCTCACCACCACTACCACGGCACCACCCTGGCGTTGCGCAAAATGCGCTACCACGGATATCAGCGCATCGGTTTTGCGGCGCGCACGGGCGATATTTCGCGCAACAACAATAGCTGGCTGGCCGGCTATCATGTTTATAATCAGATGCTGCCCCGTGAACGCCAGGTTGGGCCCTATATGGCCGAAGATCAGCGCAATATCTGGGATCGCGATGCTCTGGCACGCTGGATTGACAGGGAAAAGCCGGACGCCGTTCTGAGCACCCGCGTGGAAGCTTACCTGGCCATGAAAGATCTCGGCATCCGCGTGCCGGAAGATATAGGGTTTGCCACGCTGGATCTCTTTGAAACGCAGGTCACCTGGCTGAAGCTGGAGTCGGTTATTGCCGGTATTGATCAGAAAGGGCGCACGCTTGGGGCCGCCGCGGTTGATCTTGTGGATACCCAGTTGCGCAGTAACGAATACGGCCTGCCTGTTGATCCCCGCAAAGTGATGCTGGAAGGGATGTGGCACGAAGGCACGACCCTGGTGCATAAGAAAGCCCTGGCAGCCACCGTTCAACCCGGCACCGACGCCGCCGATTCTGGCGCATGGGCCAAAGGCTAATCCCCCGTCTACCCACATGGAACCCACTCGCACGGTACGACAACTCGCCGCTCTGGCCGGCTACTCCCGCACCACCGTTTCGCTGGCGCTGCGGAATCATCCCCGCATTCCCGAAGCCACGCGCCGCCACATTGTCCAGCTTGCCGAAGAGCACGGCTACACGCCTGATCCTCTGGTCAGTAAGCTGATGACCCAACTGCGTACCAGCCGCAGCACTCGCACAACCGATCGCCTGGTCTACCTGACCTGGTGGCAGACCGAGGAAGGATGGCGCGAGAGCAGCAACGACCTGGCCTATTACGAAGGCGCCCGCGAACGCACCGAACGTATCGGCTACGAATTCGAGCACATCTGGGCCAAAGCGCCCAAGCTTACCGCCGCGCGTCTCAGCAAGATCCTTTACACACGCGCCATTCGCGGCGTCATTATCGCACCCTGTATCCGCCCTATGTCCCACGTTTCGCTGGACTGGAAGTACTTTGCCGCCGCCACTATCGGCGTCAGCGTGGTAAAGCCGGATCTGCATGCCGCCTCACACTATCACTACCAGGGCATGGCGCTGACGCTTCGCAAGGTTCGTCACCATGGCTACAAGCGTATTGGTTTTACGACTCTTGCCGATGAACTTGTGCGTAACAACAATGGCTGGCTGGCCGCCTATCTTATTCACCAAAACACATTGTCTCCGGAGAATCGACTGAAGCCTTTCCTGCCCGAAGGCCTGCACTACGACCCCGCCGAGTATGCCCGCTGGTACGAGCAGGAAAAGCCGGATGCCGTTGTCAGTAATCGCCTGGAGCCGCTGCAGATGCTGCGCGAGATGGGCCTGCGTGTGCCCGAAGATGTGGGCTACGCCAGCACGGATCTTCTTCAGCCGAATAACCCTGCCTCCGGCATCGACCAGAAGCCCCGCATGCTGGCCGCCGCCGCAGTGGATCTGGTCGACATGCAGATGCAGCGCAATGAATACGGCCTGCCCGGCTTCCCCAAGAAGGTGCTGCTGGAAGGAACCTGGCGTGAGGGAGACACGCTCCTCAGCCGCACGCATCCGGGGTAGGGGCAGGATACATCACGCAGTAGCCAGGACTTCGTGGCGGGGATCCGCTTTCACAGTGCTGCCGGCCCTGCTGCTGACGTCGCGATCGGACTCCGGCTCGCCTGCGATGCCAACCGCCGGAGCAGGAGCAACCGTATGTGTGTGTGGATTTGCGGGACGCACCAGACCCAGATCCTCCCGCAATGTGCTGCCCTGATACTCGCGGCGGAAAAGACCGCGGCGCTGGAGTTCCGGTACGACGTGCGTCACGAAATCCTCGAAGCCGCCGGGAAGCAGTGGCGGTACGACATTGAAGCCGTCCGCAGCGTGGCTGGTGTACCATTCTTCGATCTTGTCCGCCACCTGTTTGGCCGTGCCGACCACCAGCAGGTGACCTCGCGTAATGCTGAAGCGCAACACAAGCTGGCGGATCGTGAGGTTCTCGCGCCGGGCGAGATCGCGAAGCTGGCGGGCGCGGCCTTTTCCGTTTTCCGGCTCAGGCAGGTTGTCGGGCAGGGGGCCATCCAGATCGTGCCTGGAGAGATCGTAGCCGAAGAGGTTCACGCCACGGCTGAAGTCGATGCGGCTTTGCAGTTGTTGGAATTTATCCTGCGCCTCCGCCTCAGAACTGCCGATGATGGTGCCGAGCCCGGGCGTAATGCGTAGCGAATCCGGGTGGCGCCCATACTTCGCCAGGCGGCTTTTAACATCGGCATAATAAGCTCGGGCGATTTCCAGCGACTGAGCCGAGCAGTAGACCATCTCGGCAATACGCGCTGCAAATTCCTTGCCGGTATCGGAGTTGCCCGCCTGAACCAGTACCGGATAACCCTGCACCGGGCGGGCGGTATCCAGCAGGCTGTGGCTGGTAAAGTACCGGCCCTCGTGATGCACCGGGTGGGCTGTATTGCGGTTAAGATAAGCGCCGCTTTCCTTATGGATAAAGGAGAACGAGTTATCATCCCAGCTATCCCAGAGGGATTTGGCCAGTTCCACAAACTCCCCCGCACGCTCGTAGCGGGACGGGTGATCCAGCGTTTCGTCGGGAGGCAGCCCGAAGCTGCGCGCCGCTCCTTCGGAAAGCGAGGAGACCACGTTCCACCCCGCCCGCCCGCCGCTCAGGTGATCGAGCGAGGAGAAGGCGCGTGCGACATTATAGGGTTCCGTAAAGTTGGTGTTCACGGTCGCGATCAGCCCGATCCTCTTCGTCACCGCCGCCAGCGCCGACATCAGTGTAAGCGGCTCGAAGTTGGCGGCGCTGGAGCGGTGCTCCAGCTTATCCAGGTCCGCGCCGAAGGATCCCACAAAGTCCGCCAGGAAGACGGTGTGGAGCTTGGCCTGCTCTGCCAACTGAGTGAGCCGCACCCAGTAAGCGAAGTCGGGATCGCCGGACCCGGGCGACTCGGGATGTCGCCACGCGGCCGGGTGATGACCGAACTTCATGAAGAACACGCCGAGACTGAGCCGCCGCTCGGGCTCGCGGAGCGGCGCAGTACTGTATGGAGACGCGAAGTCGGTGCTCATAGCCAGCGTCCCCCCTTGCGCAGTTCCTCGCGGAGAGCGTAGGCGGCATCGAGAGGCGCGCGGGCAACCCAGTCGCGCAGCGAAAAGTCGAAGTCCTGAAAACCCTGCAGCCACAGGAATTTCTTCTGCTGCTCCAGCAACTCCAGACGCTCATCCGAGAGATCCGGGTGGAGCGTAAGGTGGAAGCCTTCACGGTACGCCGCGGCCACGCCTTCACCGCTGCCGCTGGTTTCCGCCTGCAGAATCTGCTGAAGCTCCGGCAAATGACCGGCTGCCCAGTCGGCGGCGCGCAGGGTCTGGACCAGGAAGCGCGTCACGATATCGGGGTGATGGCGCAGCAGATTCTCGTGCACGGTAATGGGGCGCGGCGTTCCGTTATTGACGCGGAACCGGCGGTTGGGCAGGCGATCCAGGTCGATGCCTACAATCGCACCATGAAGGCGTGCGGCATCCGCGGCGGCGGCGCCTTTCACATACACGGCATCCACTTTGCATTCCAGCAGAGCGGTTAATGCCCACCAGCCTCGGGCGCGAACACCGGCTGCGGGGGAGGCTGAACCATTGCGATCGGGCGGTGTCGCGGAGGGGCGGTCCCAGTTGCCGCCGTCTACTTCCACAAAGTCAACGTCATCGAAGGTAAGCCCGGCAAATGCCAGCGCTCCCTTGTACCCATGCAGGGACATGGCGCGACTGATACTCGTGCCGCGCACATGGGACGGTATGGAATTGTGGACGTAGGTGGGCAGTGCCAGACGGCGTCCTTTCAGATGGCCGGGCTCGGTAATTCCGGAGCCGGGCCGCACCAGAATGGCCTGTCCCTCCTCAATCCACGTAAGGCCGATGAGGCGAGTGGGCGCACCCTGAGCGCGAGCCGCGAGTGCCAGCACATTGCCGCCTTCGCGGATCAGGTGCGGTACGTCGTGGTCGTAATGGTGCCGCCACAGTGCGGGCGAATCCTGAATCGTGGCGATATTGATGCCGTCGGGCTTGAAGTGCTCGCCAAGCCAGCCGAGATTATAGGCGATGCCCGTAGCGGTGGGTACGGGGCATCTCGTAAATAATATTTCATCAATAGATTTAGTCGTGTTTTGAGCCGGCTTTTGAACGGCGATATCGCTCGGACTTTCAAGCACCGCGGCAGATGCGGATGAAGCGGAAGCTTCTGATGACGCTGCAAAGGAATCGGTGGAAGACATAGTTTTGTCGAAATTGTGAGGGTGAAGGAGGAGCGTGAAGCTGCCGCCTTAACTGCGGGCCGCCGCTGCTTCGGCTGCCGCGGGTTCGCTGGCCGGTGCGTAATGAATGGTGCCATCCTGATCCACTGTAGCGGACTGTGGAATAAGACCGCTGAAGCGCCACTGCTGCTGAAGCACGCCCGGACCCAGAGGCTGCGAACCGCCCAGAGCCGCTGCCAGTACCTGGAAATACGCGCCTTCTTCCAGAATCAGAATGAACTCTGCCAGAGCCAGGATTCCCTTCTTGCCCCATACCGTCGAGCCGCCGTTGGCTTCCACGATGCCCGGCAGTTCCGGCTCCCGCTTCAGTTGCTCCAGGATAAAGTCCACCTGCGGCTGGCGGCGATCGACGTAGAGAGGGAGCTCGCGCACAAAGCGGTGGCGCTGCACCGGCACATAAAGGAAGGGCAACGCTTTATGCGCCAGCGCATAGGCACCCAGATGCGGAGCGTGCACATGCGAGACTGTGGTGATTTCAGGATGCTGCTGAAACAGCTTTACCCAGCCGCCACGACCTTTGTTGCCGATAGATACCGTTCCGTCAAAGCCCACGACGGTAAGTTTCACATCTTCCAGATCACCCCACGGGCCGTTGTAGTCGAGGTGAATCAGCTTATCCTCGCCGGGAATCCGCTCGATAAAGTTAATCGTTCCCGTGGCGGAAATGGTGCGAGTCTCACGCAGCACACGAAAGGCTTTCAGTGCGTTATCGCGTGATTTGGCAATATAATCCAGCGCATGCTGGCTGAGAGGCAGGGTGGAATTCAATACAGAGGAAGACATAAGGTTGGTTTCCGCTAAGGTTAGGTTTGGTTTAGTTGGATGGAGTCAGGTTAAATTAAGAACTCAGAGGCAACAGAGGAGTGAAACAGGACAGGGCAGGGGAGTGGAGCGAAACGGGTTTATCGCGCCAGAGTGAGCGGCGTTTCCGATTTCGGCGTCACTGAGGCTCCTGCGGAAGAACCTGGTGCGGCTTCGCGTGACCAGTACTCTTCCAGCTTCAGATCCTTCAGCGCCTGGGTCAAAAAGCGCGGTTCAATCAGGTCCTCCACGCCCACGCGCTTGCGGATAATCTTCTTATCCAGCGCATAATCCACATTCACCCGGTAATGATCGTACACGTGCTGTGCAAAGAGCGGTGACCAGCGGTTGCGCCACGAGATGGTGGGATCCTCATAATTGCGCCGCACCACGCTCTCTGGCACCCCCGTCACCGTGCCGATCTTCACCATCTCCTCGCGATTCTCATCACGCGAAACCCAGTGAGCCGCCCGCACGTAAGCCGTCACCACGATCTGCGCCAGTTCCGGCTGCTTCTCCAGAAAGTCGCGGGCACCCCAGACGCCAATGCCCACCTTCCAGTCCGGCGGCTGGCCTTTGGTCGACCAGATGATCTTGCCCAGACCTTTCTCCTCCAGGTTGTACGCCTGCAGCGTAAACAGCGCGTCGATTCCCCCCGTGGCCAGTGCCGAAGCGCCCGGGCCGGGCTCAATGTTGAAGATCCGGAAATCGTTATAGCTGAGCTTCTTGCTGTCCAGCAGACGAAGGAGCGATAACTCCCACGGGCGTCCTTTGTGGATCGACAGGCGCTTCCCCTTCAGCTCTTCGATTGAAGCCACTGTCGAATCCTTCGGCACGACCAGGAAGGCATCTTCGTAGCTCGTCGGCACCACCAGGCGCGTGATGTTTCCCGCGTTACTGTTCAGGATAATCGCCGGCAAGTCGCCATAGCTGCCAAACTGAATCTGCTTGGAGGCAAAAGCTTCGTTGATCTGCGGACCCGTAGCCGCGCCGATGGGATACCACTCATAGGTCACGCCGTGCTTGGCCAGTTCTTCCTTCAGCCAGCCTTCTTTCTCCAGCGCATAGTTCACGCCGGTCAGCCGCAGCTTGCCATCCACATAACTGCTGGGCGAAGCCAGCTTGATCACGGTCACTTTCTCGCGCTCCGGTTGTTGCGCGGCGGCATCGCCAACGGTTGCGCACGAAGCAACGGCCAGCGTAAGAGCAAGCGCGGAAGCTGCCCCGCAACGCGCGCGGCGCTGAAGAAGTCGTGCAAACGAAAGAACAAAAGCCCCGGCATGGCCGGCGGCCCGTTTAACAGGCAGGTAAGGTGCAGGATTCATGATAACGCCCTGGGTCAGGATGCGTCGCAGAATCGTATATAAAGTCTATAGAGTCAATATGAAATTGCAAAATTGATGCGCTTTGAAGTCATGATTCGATTCTCCTCTCTCCTGGCAGGCAATGGCGCGGACCAGCCAGACCGTAACTCGCAGGAATGAGGCACTTCCGAAGGTGTTGTCTCTACTCCACTCTTATCGAGTTATCAATGCACTCGATGATGGGGCGCCATTCATCCTCTTTTGCTACATCATACGATGTGTTAACAGTGATAACGTAGTCCCCTACAATTACGCCTGTCATCTTAACGATATGATTCTTCCCCAACTTATCTCTTTGTTTGCACGAGATGACCATAGCAATATGCTTTCCAATCGTCCTTATCCATACAGTATCCATTTCCGTAATGGTGCTCCCCTCCTTGGCCAGGGTGGGCTCCAGCGAACGACGAAATTCTTCTGAAATAAGTACCCGTTGTTCTTCGGTGGCCTGCCGTATAATTTCATCTGATACCTTTGGCTTTTCCGCATAGACCTGAACCGCAGTACTGGTTCGTACCCGGCCTGTTTTGAAGATACACGCACCCCCTGGCACGGACAGATCGAACTGACTGAGGTCTTTGGTTGACTGACCAAATGGTTTGATTTTAACAAGCACTCCCTTGGAGGTTTCAACATCCCAGTCGCCAGGCACATCTATTTTGATTCCCAGAGGCAGTGACACCGTCACATACTTCTTCGCGGGCTTTTCCGGTTCCGGCGGTCTGGGAGTGGTTACGCTGGCAGGAATGGCTGGTGCCTTTACTGCCTTCTCTGGAGCCGGGCTGTTTTCCGACGCTGCTGCGTATGTATTTAGCCTTGGGGTCCTGGGAGTTAAAAAGAAGACCACAGCGCCCATCACTATCAACGCTACTACCGTTCCCACAACAAGACCAAGATCCTGATTGCTTAAGCCAGTACTATTCCTTGTAGCGGGTACACTTCTTTCCTGCTGTCCAAAAGATGCCTGAGTGTAGTGGCTTCTCTGTAACATAGCGGGAGCGCCGGCTACAGGCATATTGCCTCGTCGCACTTTGGGTGGCCGGAAAAAGCAGGGAACCACAACAAACAGAGAAACGATCGGTATCAGCGATAAAAACGTCCAGGCCCAGTGCTCGCCCATATTCTGAAGGCGCAGGCCCTGAAGGATCATAATCCCCAGGATAGGCAGCGCAACGAGCAGACCGCCCTGCGCTGCGTTAATCATACCGGCTATCGCACAACAGAGGCAAAAGCCTATGGCAAAGGCCGTGCGTGTGATTCCCTTATCACCTGCAGTGAGGTCGGTGGAAGACATGCGATCACCCTAGAAGGATAACAGTATGAAATCCAGAATATTTTGATCTGAAACAATTTTATTCTGATTATCTAAGGCCAACTCACGATGCGAATTACGCCGCCGATGCGAACGATGCCACAGGCGTCTCAATATAGGCGCGTTTTTCCATGTTACCCCAGCGCCAGACGGTTTGGCCGGCATCGAGGTCCAGGATGATGTTGGGGGGCTCGGAGAGTTGTTTACGGCGGTCGGGGCAGCCGGGGTTGAAGCACCACGTGTCGCCGACCTGATCGAACGGCAGACCGCCGTCGAAGGGAGCACCATGAACGTGGCCGCCGAACACGAAGTCCGGCTGATGTTTCATGATCAGGCGGCTCATGAGCTCGCTCCCTTCTTTTTTCTCCAGCGTGCGACCGGTGCGGGAGAGGTGAGGGGGCTCGTGATTGACCCACAGCCAGGCGTCTGTGCCATTCTGGCGCAGGGCCTCGCCTTGCTCCAGCAGAGTGATGAGGCGCTGTTCATCGGCGGCAGTCTCCACGGCGGCCCAGGGGCAGCACGTAACGAGAAGACGGCTTCCGGGCACGATGGCGCTGGATCCGTCGGCGATGAAGGTGCCGCCCATTTTTTCTTCCTCAATGCGGCGGCTGGGGGAAAGTTGCAGCCAGCGCAGGTCGCGAGTGGCCCACAGGTCATGGTTGCCGCTGCAGACGGCCAGGGCGTTGCAGTTGAGGCGGATATCAGTGAGGAAGGACGTGACCTGCCGCACTTGCTTGTCGATAGAAACACGGCCAAAGGCGAACAAGTCCAGCATGTCGCCCGCGATGATGACGAGATCGAAGTTCACCGCTTGTTTTGCCACCCAGGCAAAATGCTCCGCTTGAAAATGAAGGTCCGAGACGGCCAGGATGCGCATAAAGAATACCGAAGAAGACGAGCAGCCCAGTGCTGCTTTACATGAAAATTACGTAAAAATTCGTTATACTAAAGGTGAAAACGCATGTCAACACCCCGAAAAAAGAATGCTTTGAAGAGGCTATCTATCTGTATGAATCAATAATGTGAGACCTTGAGGTATAAACTCAGGGTCGAGAATCATAATCGAAAAGGGGCAGATTGCAACAGACAATATTTTAGAAACACATTTTATCCGGCAACTATTGCCCAGTCATATAGCATGCCAACTTTAAGTTGCTATTTCTCATGCTATCGCGTGACAAATCTGCTACGTTAGATCCGGTATGAAAATGGAGTTGTTTGCATCTGCTGAGTTACCGAAGGGCTTTTGTTATCCCAGGGCTTTCCTGGAGTTTATTGGGAAGGGATATACTAATCTCACTCCATGGCATTTTCTCCACGGACCACAGCTTCGTCTCACCTGGGCGGGGCTCAAGAGTCGCTACCCCGCTTACAATCGTGTGCCTTTTGCATTCCGTCAGGATTGTGACGACATTGCATGCTGGGATGCATCATCGAATGAACGTGTTATTTTGATTCATGATTTTGCATCACGTGGGTGGGAGCTACTGAGCCGAGATTTTGCCTCATTCGACGAATGGCTTAAACAGGCAATAAAAGATATGGTCGATTTTCAGGATAACTGAGGGCACCGGTTGTTCTTTATAAAACCGATCCCCCTGGATCGGTTATTGCGCACGCCACCGCAGTTACTGTCAGGGCGAAGGAATCTCAAGATCCTCGTAAACTTTTTGCCGGGCTATGTTAACGTCGCCTGCGGGAGTGTGGTCAGGTAGGCAATGCCAGGGGCTGAATGAAAGTTGATCTCCGTAATTTTTCTGTTGCTCCGTGTCGAAGGTTTGGCTCGAAATCTTTACCGTCGCTACCGGCAGATAAGCCGACTTAGTTTCGTCCCACTGTATAAGAAGATCATCGATGGGCATGGTCTTCTTGTCTTTTTGTACCTGAACCATGAAGTCATAATAGTAGTCCTTATTGGAAAGCTGGTCCTTGAGTACCTTTGTCAGATAGTCGTCTTCCGGCTTCTCAGGCATCGGCGTCGGCCAGTTTAACCGAGGTCTGGGCTTGAAAGAGTACTTCACAAGTAAATTGCCGAGCTTGTATGGTGTTGTGCTAAAGAACTGAAGATCCAGAATACTGCCACATTTAATGTTCGACTTTTGGACGGCTAAAAAACTCTTTGGATTCATGGCAAAATAGCGTGCAAACTTAATCCAGTCGGGTTTGCCTTTATTACCTGTTACGGCTGAAACCAGTTCCGCAAACTTTACCACGTTCTTGGCCACAAATATGGGAGACGTCACCATGATAAAATCCTGTGTAGTGGCATCTTCCTGACCTGGGAGAATCTTTTTGCCAGGCACGCCGACCAGCTTCAGCGCCACACCTCGCATATCCGGCGCATGGTCGGGTTTTGGAGTTGAGGACTGATTCGAAAAGCGGATCCACATGGGATAAGTTTTCGCCTCCGCAAACAATCCCGTTTTGAGCTCAGGGTCAATGTCATCCCGTACGGTGAACTCTGCTCTCAGTAAACCTAGCTGCTTGGGATGGGCATCACGAAAATAGTGCTTCTTTTCGTAATCAATATCCATCTTCGCTTTAAGCGTACTTATGAGCGAATCCGTCGCCTTTTGTTCCTCTGTGTCCAATGTCATTTCATCGATCATACCCTAAGTTATCTGGATCGAGTTACGAAAAGTCAAATTTATCAGGTATGAAATATTCTCGCTTCCCAGAACTTGGAATTGTTAAATTCTAATGAACCTCATGCGCTATTTCTTGTGGTGAAAGTCTATCATGGTGAAGGAGACGAGGCAGAGCACTGTTAATCAGACTCTCTAATCCATGTCTGTACCGAAAAGAAAAGAGCCGACCCTTGCGGATCGGCTCTTGCATGTAAATAACGAGCAAGTCGTTGGAGGTCAGGTCATCAAAGACAGGTGGGACTCCACATCCCCCGCGACGGCCCCCGAAGGGCCGTCAGCTACAGGGGTGCAGCGCCCCGCGCTGCTAGAAGTCCATTCCGCCGCCGGGCATGCCGCCATGGCCGCCGCCGTGACCGCCGGATGCCTTTTCCTTCTTCTCAGGCACTTCCGTTACGATCGCTTCGGTGGTGAGGAGCAGACCGCTGATGGAAGCGGCGTACTGCAGG
>JBGGNE010000493.1:0-15987 GCA_041287705.1 Methylacidiphilales bacterium
TGAAGAGTGCAGGAAAGGAAACCCGAGTAAGCTTATGTTGCGACTTCTATACGGCACAGTCTGGCTAATCGTCCCAGCAGCTTGCTTGCCATACCCTGCACCGGGCGCTTGATGCGGACCTGGCTCAGATCAGTGCTGACGTTAGATCTGGATGCCTGACTGACGGGATGTGCAGAGGTAGGAAAGGAGCTCGATGGTTCGCTCTCCTCAGATCTTGCCGGCGGGAAGTAAAAGCTCTCCGCGGGGACGAATGAGCCCTGAATCGCCTTTTCAATCCCTGTAGTGGGTTCTTCCACTATGGTTGGCGGCACCTGCTCAAACGAAATGCAGGGTACCTGCCCCGCGGGAGGACGCAGTCGCGGAGTCTTAAAAAGCGAAAGCCGGGTACGGGGCTCCCCAGCCCGGGTTTGCAATGCTGATGTAACAGCTCTGCAGGGGGTAATGAGGCTGCTTGAGCGTAATCTGTGAAGATTCAGAAGGACGCGGTCCAGGCTCATGCCTGTATGCGCAGCCAGTTCTTCACCGCTGGCTCCTCGGGCGAGCAGCGTATGGCATTGTTCGTAAAACTGGTTTAATTCATCGCCAAGCCATATTTCGCTTCGGCTGGGTGAAATGAATACTGTCTTCTCACTGGGAAAATGGCACCGCAATGATTCCAGTTCCGATATGACCGTCATTACTGACGCTACCAGTTGGTCAACTGGCAGAAGGAAGTCAAACTGCTGAGTGCTTTCCTCCCGAAGCTGTCGTTCAATAATGAAGTCAGCGTCCTTCGCATTCATCAATAGGGCTATCGCGCTGATAACGGAAAAGACATCCGTAAGTGGAGTTTGATCGACCAGAAACGATATGAGATCTTTTTCAATAAAGTTTAAGACGTAAACCTTTCCGCTTTCATGGTGTGTGACGGAGATTCTTCCAAGCCCCTTTGCCCCCAGGATCAGAATGTCCGAAAGCGGGATATCCGTTAAATTGCCAAATATTGCCATAGTGCGCCCTGTTACTTCGAATGGTATTCCGGGGAAGTCCCGCCGTAGTGTGAGTACAGTGGGACTCTTTAAGTCGAATTATATCGGGTCCGTTTCCGCCTTGTTTTTAGCGTCTTGTAAAGACAAAGACGTCCGACTCAGCGCCTCGCAGAACCGACTTCGTGTGCTTTCCTTCAAGGCTGTAACCAGTAATTTCTTCAAGTGCGCCCCAGATAACTCCCAGTGTAAAGGTGCACATTCTATCGGATCCGAGAACTTCCCCCGCTGAGCACACCGTTTCCTGAGTCTCGATCTCTATCGTGCCTCCCATGTCTTTGACGGATTTTACCGCGCACAGTCTGGTGCCATCTTTCCCCAGTACGGAGTCGAGCGTTCGGGCAATCTCCGCCGGTGCAGGGTTTTTGCCAGACAAACCCAGCTCCTTTGCCACGCTGCAGCCCCGGACCTTACCGGCACGGGTAAAGACCACGGCCGCGCCATCGCCCAGAGTGTCCTCCACCCCGGTAATAACTGCTTTGAAGCACAGGATGCTGTTGAAATCGCCTAAAGTATTGCGTAGTGACATAATGGAAATCTGTTTAGACCGAAAATCTGCTGTTTAACCCAATACCGCCTGTACTTTTGAAGCCGCCGAGCGTGCTTCAATATGAATGAGCCCGACGTTGCACCCTGAGGAGGCAAGTACGCCAAGCACCCCGCGCTTGCCCGCGGCATAGACATAGACCTGCTCCGTAGCGCCTGCAAACGAGGTCTCCCTAAGATCCCCACCGCCGATTGAGTCACATATGCGTTTACCCAGGCCAAGTGCGGTGGCCACCATGGCTGCGACACGGTTTGCGTCTCCCGAGGAGAGAGAGTGAGCTACTGCCAGGCCGTCGGAACTGGCAATGAGTACTCCACGTAGTTCCGGTACGTCGGACCGGAGGTTGTCCACTATGCTTTTGAGCTGGTCGTTTGTCGTCATATAGGTCGTTGTGCCGGGGCTTATGCAGCCACGGATTTAGCTGAGAAGTTTACGGGAGTTGTTAATGCAATAATGGCATTTATGGAGTTTTATCACACACGAAATTTATAAGCCATTACTAATTAAGTAAGCGTGCAATGCTCAAATAGCATGAATGCCCGATTGGTATATTCTGAGACTGAAAGACAACAACAGAGAACGGACAGTTTGCCAGAAATGAAGAACGGATCGGCTTATTGTCTGACGCTATCCTCTTATATTCATCGGCAGAAAATAAGATAATTAAGAACTATTTATATAGGGAAAACCCTGCTTATCTATAGGGATTTTCCCTATATTCAACCGAGGCAGACGTCTGCGAGCAAAACACTTTGCGGGATTGACTTCTGGCACCTGCACCTGCCTGGGCAAAATCCTTTGTTACAATGCGGTACTTGCTTATATAAACTAGCCGGAGACAAGGCCCATACGCATGGCATAACGTACCAGGCCGGCAACATCGTGGATTTCAAGCCGTTCCATCAGCTGGGCTCGGTGGGCTTCCACTGTTTTAACGCTTAAATTCAGAAAGAACGCAATTTCTTTGGTAGTTTTACCTTCAGCCACCAGTTGGAGAATTTCGCGTTGGCGACTTGTCAGAAGTTCGAACTGAGAGCCGGTAGTTGCACGGCCACCGCGGAGGGAGATGTTAATGAGCTGTCGCGATATATTGGGGCTCAGGAATGTTTCTCCGGCTGCAACCATCATCACGGCACGTTGCAGATCCTCCATCGGGGCATTTTTCAGCAGATATCCATCCGCCCCTGCATGCAGAGCTGAGAGAACCTTTTCTTCCTCGGAGTGGCTGGAGCAGATAATGACGCGCACAGCGGGGGATTCAGCCTTGATGCGTACGGTGGTTTCGATGCCATTGAGGGATGGCATTCCAATATCCATAATAACAACATCAGGAAGTAATTTTGGAAGCATCGCCAGGGCCTGATGACCGTCGCCTGCCTCACCAACCACCTCAACATCAGGCAAAGACTGAAGGCAAAGTCGAATGCCGGCACGCATCAGAACATGATCATCGACTAGCATAACGCGTAGGTTGGGCATATGCAGTTGGATGGATCGACGGGAGTCATGAAACGCTGGCGGTCAGCCAGACTGCCGGATAAATGTGCCTCTTAAAATCTAAGCGGCACTGCTGCTGCTGCCAGTATTACACCATCTCTCGTTCATGTCGATATTCAACACAATTGCAATTGAGTTTTCGCGGCTGCTTGCAGCGCGAAGAGATGGCTTTGGTAAGCGGGGAGGAGAGAGGCCGGGGGAGCACAAGGGCGGCAGAGCTAAAGACAGACAGATTGAGTAATGGCACCATATCAGGCGAAGGAGCGGTTGCCGTGCCATTGGCGCACAATAACAGGCACAGTACCAGCAGAGATGCTCCGATGGAGGCGGTCAGCATGCGGGGATTTAGTGAGAGCCGGGCCCAGAGAGAGGTATGTATGTATTCTGCCTTCTTCGCAGGCTCATCTATGCCAGGCCGGGGCTCAATCTCACAGATACGGCATCCACGGGGAGGGCGGAGGCCCGCGTTGATGCCTCCTTTCTCCTGAAGGCGAGTTGTGCGAAACAGATGGCGAATCATCTTTGCACTGTAACAAACGTAGCTGGTGTGAAGGTGGGAATGCCTTCCCGTAAGCCAGTTACTCCAGCCTGCAAGAATGCGGGTAAGAGGTCGGTTCTTTTCTGATTCCGAAAGCTCGTATACGACGTCGTAGCCTTCTTCCATTTTCGCAATAAACCGGCTTATTGCGCCGGCATTGTCGGTGCCGGCCTTCATGGTAAAGAGAATGTCGCCGTTTACATATTGGCTGCCCGCAGCCAGCACCTGCGCATGGTTGCTTTCCGGCCTTATTTTAAGGGGGCAGATATGATGCTTACCCAGCGAGAGTCTTGTTATTTCTTCCCAGGAGCCGTCCGTGCTTCCTTTATCTACGTAGATGATTTCATACGACATATTGCGGAGGCTGCAGGTAAACGCAATGCGTGTGTATATATCTTGTATGGCTTCCCGCTCATTCAGAACCGTCACTATAAAGCTGAGCTTATGCGTCTTGTGAAATGGAGTGGGAGCGGTCGCTCCGTTACTGCAGACAGTGGAATCCTGCGCTATGGCCTGCAGCAATGCGATGGTAGAATCTGAAATACGAGGGTCTGTAATATTTGCCATACCCAAATTATGCCAGTCTGCTTCGAATGTTGCTATTGGGGGAATCCCTAGGCGCGGCGGGTAAATTCCCTAGAATGTCTGGCTGCTTCTAAGGTCAGAGGTGCTTATGGCCAGCCAGTCCGGCACGTGCACGGTGTTGCACAGGTTGGGACTCGAACCAATGCATTGCCGTAATGTCGTAAGCAAGACTTTGGCGGAGTAGGGCTTGGAGAGGAAATGCTCTACGTTGACGGTGGATTCCAGACCGGAGTTCCCTTTCTCCTTCAGACCACTGGTGGCAATGATTTTGACATCGGGATCCAGATGGCGCATGGCGACAATGCTGGCCGGGCCCGACAACACGGGCATCATCATATCCATAACCACGACGGCTATTTCGTGGCGATGTTCCGCAAAAATCCCCAGAGCCTGAGCTCCATTCTCCGCAGTGAGAACCTCGTAGCCGTAGGATTTCAGAGTCTGCCGGGTAATGCTGAGAATAGCCCTTTCGTCATCGACCAGCAGAACGCACTCTCCCCTGCCATACAGGTCGTCACCATGCCGTGCAACTTCGGCAAGGCGATCCCTGTTTTCCCCGGGAACCGGCAAGTGAAGGGTGAATGTTGTGCCCTCGCCCATTTCGCTTTCCACAGTGATCGCTCCTCCGTTGCTGCGAATAATGCCAAGCGTGGTAGACAGTCCCAGGCCGGTACCTTTTCCGATCTCTTTGGTAGTGAAGAAGGGCTCAAAAATCTTCTCCATATTTTCTTTGGCAATACCGGTGCCCGTATCGGAAATACGGACGCGCACGTAGCTGCCCTCCGGCACGTTGGACTGCTGGGCGGCGTACTGGGCATCGATAGTCACGTTGTCCGCGTAGATGGACAGTGTGCCGCCATTAGGCATGGCGTCGCGGGCATTGACGCACAGATTGAGAAAGACCTGATGGATTTGTGTGGGATCGCTCTCAATG
The DNA here is from genome assembly GCA_041287705.1 of Methylacidiphilales bacterium. Taxonomy (GTDB): domain Bacteria; phylum Verrucomicrobiota; class Verrucomicrobiia; order Methylacidiphilales; family UBA1321; genus LW23. Next base: position 5,127 of record JBGGNE010000493.1, read on the forward strand.
GTCCAGATCTCGTCACTGACGCTGGAGGTAAAGTTAATATGTTTGGGAAACGTGCTTTGGATGATGCCGGAAAGCTCGTTGATGACATCACCTATATGCACGGCAACGCGCGCACCCTCCACGCCTCGCGCGAAGGAGAGCACCTGCTTCACAAGCTCTGATCCACGTCGGACACTTTTCTCAATAAGGTCCAGGATTTGAGCGTTGGAGTCGTCTTCGCCGCTCTGCATTTTTAGCAAAGAAGCGCCCATCAGAATGGGAGAGAGCACGTTATTGAGATCGTGCGCGATGCCGCCGGCCAGGGTCCCTATGCTCTCCAGCCGTTGCGCGCGCAGGAACTGCTCTTCTACCTTCTTCCGTTCGGTAATGTCTGAGTTAATCGCGAGAACGGACTTTGGCTGCCCCGCCTCATCTCGGAGAAGCGTCCAGCGGCTCTCCACGGTCAGGCTTTCCCCGGTTTTTGTCAGCTGCTGAAGTTCACCCCGCCATTCTCCCTGTTCAACCGTAATTTTCGTGGCCTCCAGAAAGGAAGCCTGTTTGCGGTAAAGCAGCTCGTTTGCCTGCTTTCCCACAGCTTCCTTATTGGTCCAGCCGTAGAGCCGCTCCGCACCCTTGCTCCAGAACAGGATACGGTGATCCAGGCTGCGGACAAGAATGGCGTCGCGGGCTTCGTCGATAAGCGCAGCCTGTTCTTTCAGCTTATACTCGTCCAGCTTGCGGTTGGTGATGTCGCGAAACTTCCAGATGCGGCCGTAACGAATGCCGTCTTTGCCCAGCACAGGGGCCGAGTAACGATCGATCGTGCGTCCGTCCAGCAGCTGAATTTCGTCGTTAGCGGTGATGTCCGGGTGCTTATACAAAAATTCCACCCGTTTACGGAAACCTTCGGGATTGGTTGTCAGAAGGGAAGCCCAATGTGTGGCCTCTCCATCATGCAACCCTTCCAGCATGCAGGGCGGCGCCTTCCAGATCTCGCTTAACCTTTCGTTTTTCAGGATTTGCCTGCCGCTGCCATCAATAACAAGGATGCCATCGCTGGAGGAATTCACCTGCGCTTCCAGGAACGCGGTTTTCCAGTGCAGCTCCTGCTCGGCCCGCTTGCGCTCGGTAATGTCGCGCTGAACAGCCACAAAATGAGTCGTTACACCAGATGTATTGCGCACGGGTGCCACGCGCCACTCCATATTAAATGGGGTGCCGTCTTTGCGATAGTTAACCGTTTCTCCAAAGAAAACCTCGCCTGCTTTAAGCTGGTTCCGCAGACGCATCACTACTTCCCGATCCGTCTGCGGGCCCTGAAGGAGGCGCGGTGACTTGCCCAGCACCTCGGCAGCCTCATATCCGGTCATTTTCGTGAAGCCGCCGTTGACGAATACGATACGGGGACCGGGGCTTTCAAGGTCTGTGTCGGTAATAACGATCGACTCACGAGACTGCTCCAGCGCAGAGCTTAGCAGCCGCAGTGATTCCTCGGCCTCCTTATGCTCGGTGATATCCCGCGCAAGCCCGGCGATTCGCCTCACGTCGTTGCTTGCTCCATGAACGGCAAAGGCGCGATCATGAATCCAGCGCACGGTACCATCGGGGCGTGTAATCCGGTACTCGATGTCAAAGCCCGCGGGCCCCTTCTCCTCCGACAAGACCTGGGTTACCCGTTCACGATCCTCAGGATGCACCGTATCGAGCCACGCGCTTCGAAGCGAACCTTCCGCAGGTCTGGGACGTCCCCAGATCGTTTGATATGCCGGGCTTATGTAGAGGGTCCGGTTGTCGGTAACGTCGAAAAGCCAGAAGACTTCTCCGATATGCTCGGCAAGTTGCCGGAAACGCTCTTCGCTTTCGCGCAACGCTTCATTTGCGGAATGCCGTTCTGCCCGGAGGCGGTTCTGGTCGATAGCGTGTGAAACAGCCGAGCCCAGCCGTGCCAGACGATCCTTCAGGAAATAGTCGGAAGCTCCCTGCTTGATCGCGGAAACGGCAGCGTCCTCGCCGATTGTGCCGGAGATGATGATAAACGGGATTTCCAGCCCCCGGGTGCGCATCATTTCGAGAGCCTGAAGCCCGTTGAACTGAGGCATGGAGAAATCGGAGAGGATGATGTCCCAGTCGCGTCCCAGCATCCGGGCGTATTCTTCCTCAGTATCAACCCGCTCCCACACGGGCTCATAGCCCGCCCGGCGCAGCTCTTTCAGAATGAGTGCCGCGTCAGTGGATTGATCCTCAAGCAGTAGGACTTGAAGCGGAGTTGGCATTTATTTTATTAAATTTCCGGATGAAGCGGTTGATTAAGAAGCAGCCAGTACATTCCGATTTGCGCAATTGCCGCCGCAAAGCTCTCGAAATTCACGGGTTTGACGATGTAGCTGTTGACCCCGAGCCGATAGCTCTCGATCAGATCAATCTGCTCCTTGGATGATGTGAGGATGACAACGGGTATCGCCTGGGTCGTGCTGTTGGTCTTGAGCCGGCGCAGTACTTCAAGCCCATCGATTTTGGGTAGTTTAAGATCCAGAAGGATGAGTTTAGGAGCAGCGCAAGTCCCGCGATGCGCAAAAGCGCCCTGGGCAAACATAAAATCCAGCGCTTCCTCGCCATCGCGGGCAACGTGGATCAGATTCGTCACTCCAGCCTTGTTAAAGGCGCGCATCGCAAGACGAAGGTCCTGAGGATTGTCCTCCACTAATAGTATTTCGACAGCTTCCATGAGATTCCTTAAGCAATTCCGAGGTTAAAATAAAATGTCGCGCCACGATTCACTTCAGCCTCCGCCCAGATGATGCCGCCGTGGCGAAGCAATATCCGCTGCACGATGGCCAGGCCCACGCCGGTGCCCTCATATTCTTCCTGTCGATGCAGGCGCTGAAACACGCCGAAGAGTTTGCCGGCGTATTTCATGCTGAAGCCGGCGCCGTTGTCCCGGACAAAGTATGCGTCTCCTTTTTCCTTCGCGCTGAAGCCAATCTCAATTCGGGCGGCAGGCACTTTCTTCGTGTACTTGATGGCATTGGAGATCAGATTCACCCAGACCTGGTGCAACAGAGGGGCGTCCGCGGAGCAGGACGGCAGAGATTCGATGCTTATCTCGATAGCTCGTCCGGCATGTTCGGGTTTAAGCTCATAAAGGATGCCGCGGACCATCTTCTCCATATCCACTTCGCTCCTGTTCAGCGGTGCGCGGCTCAGGCGGGAAAATTTCAGCAGATCGTCAATCAGCACTCCCATTTTCTGCGCGGCCTGCCGAACCGTCATCAGGTCCTCCCTGCTCTCGATGGGCAGGAGATCGGCGCAATCCTCCAGTATCGCCTGGGAGAAGCCATCAATGGCACGCAGGGGCGAGCGCAGATCGTGCGAAACGGAATAGGAAAATGCCTCCAGTTCCTTGTTTGCCGATTCCAACTCCGCCGTGCGCTGCGCCACGCGCTGCTCCAGCCGCTCCTCCGCCTGCTTGATGTCCGTAATATCCGTGTTGGTGCCAAACCATCGCACGATGCGGCCCTCGGCATCCCGCATGGGTTGCACACGGGTCAGGAAGGGAAAGAATCTGCCGTCACGGCGACGCAGCGGAAACTCCATTTCAAAAGGCTCGCCCAAAGCAAGCGATGCCCGCCATTTTTCCATGACAGTGAGAAGTGTGTCCGGGTGATGAACGCTCTGCCAGCCCCATCCTTCCGTTTCCTCCGGGGTTTTTCCGGTATACTCGTACCAGCGTTTGTTGTACCAGACGAGGTAGCCGTTAGCTTCCGCCATCCATGCCAGCTGAGGTATGGAGTCCGCCATCGTCCTGAAGCGCGATTCGCTTTCGCGCAGAGCGTCTTCCATCTCTTTGCGCGTTGTGATATCCGCGCGAATGGCCACATACTGGGTTGGTTTCCCATGCTGGTCCAGAAACGGAACAATAGTCGTGTCAACCCAGTAAAATGTACCGTCCTTTGCCCGGTTCTTTATCTCACCATGCCACACCTTTCCATGGGCCAGTGTCCGCCACAGATCCGTAAAGAACTTCCTTGGATGGTGGCCGGAATTGATGATACGGTGGTCCTGCCCCAACAGCTCCTCCCGCGAGTATTTGGAGATGGAGCAAAACTTGTCGTTAACAAAGGTAATCTGACCTTGCGGATTGGTGATTGCCACAATGGCGTGCTGATCCAGCGCGTCGCGTAAGTCGTTAACCTCCTTGTGTGAGGCCAGAAGCCGCTCCTCCGCCTTCTTCCTCTCCGTTATATCCGCGCGAATCGCATAGTACTGGTGCGGCTTGCCCTGGGAATCGAGAAACGGAACGATCGTGGTATCCACCCAGTAAAGCGTTCCGTATTTGCCCCGGTTCAGGATCTCGCCTTTCCACACACGCCCCTGCGAAATGGTTGCCCACAGGTCGCGGATGAACTCCTTGGAATGATGCCCGGAATTGATAATCCGATGATCCTTGCCGATCAGTTCCTCACGGGAATACTGGGAGATAGAGCAGAACTTGTCGTTGGCGAAAGTGATGCGACCCCGGCTGTCGGTAATAGCGACAATGGCATGCTCATTCAGTGCCGCACGAAGATCGAAAAGCTCCTGGCGAGTAGCGGCCAGTGTAACCTCGAGAGGAGGATCTATGGCAGTACATTGAGGCTCAACGGCAGCAAGGACTTCAGGCGGGGAGTTCGCGTTCATTGAGGTAGTGAATTCAAACGGGTATTGCCAAATGAATCGGCATCCTGTGCAAACGGCTTTACCCGGAAACAGCAGGACCGCGATTATTCACAAACAACAGGAGCCTTAACTAGAAGAACATATTCAATTGTATTGAGCGAGAGAAAAATGTTATATTTGTGAAACGAGATATAGCTACACCAAATAATAAACAGTCAGTAGTCATTCGATCGGCTTCTGGCTGTTTATTATTAATATCGTCAGTTAAAGCTGTCCCTCATTATGTACCGGCGGGCAACGTTCGAACGTATCGCGCCGGCTTTTAGCTGCACGCCTCGGCAACGCCTTTGGGTAAAGCGTGTACGACCATTTCGCATTGTTCATTGGGAGGAAAGCCGGATTGATTTGAGGTGCAGGCAAGGCGCGGTTGAGGGAGCGCATGAGAATAATGCAGGACTGAAACCGCAATGAAGCATGCGGCCAAAAGCAATTCGGATTCCTTCCAAATAACGATGCGAATTGATCTAAGGGTATTTCCCGGCTGAATTAGGGAACTACCTGATATGCAGGGGGAAATAGTTTAGGTAGGATTAAGTTTCTAGACCGAGCTTCTCGCACAGTCTTGCCACCATTTGATCCAGCTCCTCAAGGATTCCACATTATGACATCTTCAGCTACCCCGGAAGTCCTACTCAGCCAGGAGCTAATGGCACGTGCCGGGGCCATTTATCAAGAACGGCTTCACCACATCCATCAGAAGGTGGATCGCCTCTTTGCCTGGCTGATGGCAGCGCAGTGGCTCGCCTGCATTATGCTGGCCGTGTGGTTTTCTCCGTTGACGTGGAAGGGCGCCACAAGTTCCGTTCATCCCCATGTCTGGGACGCCATCGTGCTGGGAGGGCTGATTCATCTTCTGCCTATAATGCTGGCCATTTTTCAACCTGGCGCAACGTCGACCCGTTACGTGATAGCGGTCGGGCAGATGTGCAGCTCCGGGCTGCTCATTCATCTCACCGGCGGTATGATCGAGACGCACTTTCATATTTTTGGCTCCCTTGCCTTTCTTGCATTCTATAGAGAACCTCGCCTGCTCTTCGTCGCATCGGGAATCGTAATCTTCGATCACATCCTCCTGGGCTGGCTGCTTCCGGAATCCATTTACGGAGTCCAGAACGCATCCATTTGGCGCACCCTGATTCATGCAGGCTGGGTGGTGTTTGAGGGCATCTTTCTTGTCATGGCGACACATCAGGTCCAGGTAGAATCACGGGAAGCGGCAAAACAACGCGCCGCATTAGAGTTCTCCAACGAATGTACGGAAGAAAAGGTGCAGCACCGCACCCGCGAGCTGCTCCTCAGCCAGGAAGGTTACCGGAACCTTTCCATAAAGCAGGCGGAAACGAACACCATGCTGCAGGGAGAGGTGGCCAAGCATCTCTGCACCTTCTTGCAACTGGGAGAAAAGCAGCGCTTTCTGGAGGTATTGCTGGAAAGTCTGGAGGTCGGAATCATCGCCTGCGATGCCAGCCGCAATATCACTCTGTTCAATCGGGCGCTTCGCCGGTTTCATGGTGTTGCGGACAATATCGACTGGACGTCACCGGAGAGGAAACAGGAGCTTTTCTCCCACGTCTATTTCAGTGACGGGATACGGAATATTCCCGTCGAGTCGCTGCCCCTGTACCGGGCTATGCGCGGCGAGAGAGTGCGCGGAGAAGAAATCTGTCTGATCGCCGGTGCCGGGTCAACTTGTCGAACCATGGCCGTTGGGGCACATCAGATCGTGGGCAGCGACAACACCACTCTGGGTGCGGTTGCAATCCTGTACGACATCACTGACCGCAAGAAAGCGGAAACAGAGCTGAATCGCGCCAAGGACGCCGCCGAAGCAGGAGCACGCGCCAAGAGTGAATTTCTCGCCAAAATGAGCCATGAGATCCGCACTCCACTTAACGGAGTGATCGGCATGACAAGCCTGTTGCTCGATACCACTCTCACCGCAGACCAGAAGGAGTTCGCAAAGACGATACACTCAAGCGGCGAGGCACTGCTCACGGTCATTAACGACATCCTGGATTTCTCCAAAATAGAATCAGGCCAGCTCACTTTCGAGAAGCTGGACTTCGATCTCGCCGAAACCATTGAAGGAAACGTGCAAATGCTGGCCGCTTGCGCCCATGCCAAAGGCATTGAGCTCACCGGCTACATTGAACCCTCCGTACCCACACATCTCTGTGGGGATCCCGGTCGGCTGCGCCAGGTTCTTACCAATCTCCTGGCTAACGCCATAAAATTCACGAGTCATGGAAGGGTCTCCCTGAGTGTCTCCTGTCTGAGCCACACCCCCGACGGCGCCCGGCTGGCCTTTACCATATCTGATACCGGCATCGGTATCACTCCCGGGGAAATAGCCCGTCTCTTCCAGCCCTTCGTCCAGGCGGATGATTCCACAACGCGCAAATTCGGCGGCACCGGCCTTGGTCTCGCCATCAGCAAGCAGCTGGTGGAGAAAATGAATGGCACCATAAACGTGACCAGCATTCCGGGAAAAGGATCCACATTTGCATTCACCGCTCTCTTCGCCCGGAAAGAAAAATCGGCTGAGGAAAGGCAGGAAGAACACGAAGAACTCTTACGGACCATGAGCTTCTCTCACGTCAGGGTGCTTATCGTGGGTAATGACGACTTCAGCCAGACCCTGCTTGATACGCATATCACCAGTTTTGGCATGAGATGCGATTCCGCGACGTCCGGCGAAGGCGCGCTGGCCCTGATCAGGAGATCCCTTCAGGAGAGCGATCCCTACCGGATTGTGATAACCGAGCTTCACCTCCACGATATCGAGGGGCTGGCTTTTTCCAGGAAGACAAAGCGCATCTCCGCATCGTCGGACATCATCCTCCTTATCCCTGTGGGCAAACCAGTTCCGCAGGAGGAACTGACCGAGGCAGGAGTTACCACATGCCAGTTCAAACCGGTGCGTCCGTCCACGTTGCTGGATTCCTTCTCCAACATCCTCCTTCACGGAAATTACGAAATCAAACCAACGCCGCAGGAACCGGAGCCGGCAACGGCATGCGCCTCCCCGGTACCCCGCCTCAAAATCCTGCTGGCGGAGGATAACTTTATCAACCAGCGCGTACTTCTCTGCCAACTCCGCAAACTGGGCTACACAGCAGATACCGTGGGGAACGGACTCGAAGCCGTGGAAGCCCTTTCCCGAATCCCCTACGACCTCATTCTGATGGATTGCCAGATGCCCGAGATGGACGGATATCGCGCCACGAGAGAGATACGGCAGAGGGAAAAAAGCCAGCATCCCGTGCGTATCATCGCCATGACTGCCAACAGTATGGCCGGCGACCGCGAAGCCTGCCTGGCCTCCGGCATGGATGACTACATCTCCAAACCCGTCCGTGTCGCCGACCTGACCTCGGCTCTCTCGCGGTGCCTCACGTCGTAATACTAATACGCTTTCAAGCTGAGCCGAATATGCTTGTCCTTTTTGTCAATAACCGCGTTGCTCGTCGGTCACCTATTATTCTGATAGGCTCCCTCCTCCTGCCTCGCTATTGACAAAAAAACTGCGCATCTTCACCTCATCTTGAAAGCGAATTAGAATAAGAGCGGCATGGCCTGATGAAGCGGGTTTCTTCGCACTTCATTTCACTGCTTTCCGGAAGACAGCGGATGGGTCACGCGCTACTATCGCGCCGGCATGCACTACACCATCCAGCTCTGCTTCGCACCGCAATCCCTGGCTATGCTGACCAGTGCTTTCTTCGCGCTTGATTCCCCTGTAACGCGCGGCGGGGACAGGCCGCATCTCAGCCTTATCGTTTACAATATCCCGGAGCCGTCGCTGCAGTCTCCTTCACTCGGTCAGGACGAAATGCTGGATCACATCCGCGACGTAACGCGGCTGCTGGATTCTGTTGTCGCGCAAACGCTCGCCTTCCCGGTCACGCTATCCGGCATCGGCCAGTTTCCGACTGACGAGCATGTCGTGTACCTCGCCCCTACCGTTACGGAGAAGCTGCTCGGCTTTCATCGCCGCTTTATCGCCCAGCTTCAGCCGCTGCTGAAACCGCCCGTCACCGCAAACGCCTACTATCTCCCCGGTGACTGGGTACCGCACGTCGCTGTCTCCCTTGCCAGCCAGGCCGATAAAGAGCGCATCCTTCCCGCTCTCGCCAGGCAGCCCGTCTTTGGCGAGCACCAGATCTCGGCGATCGAGTTCATCAACTTTCCGCACGGGCGGCTTCTTCACCGCGCGGAACTTCAGCCGTGACGGCGCCAGCCACGCAGCACAGCGCGGATTCATGACATGTTACTGACACTTTCATGACCTGTTCTTGACGGTTTCATGACAAGGGATACTTTGTATTTACGTCATGCCTTTCGCTCCACAGTACCAAATTACGCCCGAAACTGCCACCGCGCTGATGTCTATAGAGGCAGCGCGTACTGCAGTCGATGCGCTGCCTGTGCATCCGCGGATTATCGCATCACTCAGGGTTTCGGCGCGGCTTAGCTCCACTCACTATTCTACGCAAATCGAGGGAAATCGGCTTGCTCTGGCGGAGGTTGAGCAGGTGCTATCCCGAAAAAGTGCACACATCCGGGGGCGTCAAAGGGACGAAGACGAAGTGCGGAACTATTATATGGCAGCGGAGAAAGCGGAGGCGCTGGCTCGTCTCAAGCGGTCGTTCCGGCTCGAAGATTTGCAGTTACTGCACGGTATGGCTATGAACGGCAAGTCGAAGCCGACACCGTTTCGCGACGGGCAAAATGTGATTCGTGATAGTGGAAGCGGCGGTCTCGTCTACATGCCTCCAGAAGCCAAAGACGTAGCGTTGCTGATGGAGGAGCTCGTTGCCTGGATCGTAGGCGAGATTGAACAGGGGCGACTTCCGGCACCGATCATTGCAGCGCTGGCGCACTACCAGTTTGCGACAATCCATCCGTATTACGATGGCAATGGCAGAACGTCCCGGCTGATGGCAACTATGATTCTGCATCGGTGCGGCTACGGACTGAAGGGAATTTATTCACTGGAAGAATACTACGCCCGAAACCTTAATGGCTACTACGAGGCTCTGTCGGTTGGTCCGTCGCACAACTATTACTTTGGCCGGGCTGAAGCAGATGTTACGGGCTTCGTGGCTTACTTCTGCCAGGGTATGGCCGATGCATTTACCAAGGTACGCCATCATGTTGAGTCGGTAGATAACAATTCACCAGCAGGCGAGTCGAGCGTAGCCAGCACAGCCATTGGCCGCGAACTGACTCCCATGCAGCGTCACGTGCTCGGCGCTTTTGCCAAAAGCAAGGTGCTGACTGTTGCTGAAATCTCAGCCGCCCTTGGGATCTCGCAGAGGCAGAGCAGAACTCAGTGCGCGGCATGGCTTCAGGAAGGCTTTTTCGTCCTGCACAATTCATCCAGCAAAGCCCGAAGCTATCGCCTGGCCGAACCGTTTGAGGCGCTCGTTCATCCCGCGTCCCAAGGTTAGAGCGGCGTTGATCCCGGGCTATAGGATGTAGCACTTTAACGCTTCCGAGGCATACTGGCTTTGCTCGGCGCACGCAGGTATACTTCCTATCTGAAGCTGCGTCTGTATCGAAATCCTTCGAGCTGTACCTGTGGACGCTATAGCGCAAGGTGAGACATCCTTATGAAAAAATACCATCACGATAGAGAACTGATCGATGCTGTCTATGAGGGAAATAGGGAAGCTCTCACGGAAATGGAGGAGACGGGGAGCGTGCTTTTCGATGAACTACTGCACATTGCGGCAGGTTCTGGATATGCGGTGATGGTGCGGTTTCTGATCAATCGGCTGGGAAAGCAGGCTCTGAACTCTTTTGATGATCAGGGATTTACTCCGCTGATGCATGCGGCCAGGAATGGACATCTCCCTGTCATGGGAATTCTTCTCGAGGCAGGGGCGGATGTGAATGCCTACGATACGTCTGTAATAGGTAATACGGCGCTTCGGGAGGTGATACCCGAGGGGAGTTCTCTTGTGGTGAAGGCGCTGTTGGATGCAGGGGCGGATCCGCTGATTCCCGGCTGGATGGGGCGCACAGCCTACGATAAAGCAAAAGAGCTTGCCGAGAAGCTTACGGCTACGGAGAAAGCACGGCAAATCTTCGCGATTGTCCGTGAAGCGGCGTGCCGGCTGCATCCTGGGCTGCGCTAAAGAGTACTGGGTTGGTTTCGATC
>JBGGNE010000494.1:0-17759 GCA_041287705.1 Methylacidiphilales bacterium
TCCCTGGGAGTCATGGTAACCATGAAAGGTTTGCCGTCACTGCCGATCAGCGTGACCTGGATCTTGCCGGTGCTGTCGACTTTGCCTTCGCCCTTGTAGCCGGAGCCCTCGACATGAAAGGACTTGGGCGCATGCGCCGGGGCGGTGCCGGCTGTCGTTGTGGTGGACGAAGTCGCGGGAGCAGGCGCGGGCGCTTTGGCGGGAGCGGGTGGTGTATCGTTAAGCTGGCGGGCGATGTCAGCTTCGGTGTTAAATTTGGAGGCTCCTCCTTTTGGTGGCTTGGAACTGCGGGCAGCTTTGGCGGCCTTGGTATCGGCTTCCTTGGTTTTGTTCTTCTTGGCGTCACGATCGTTAGCCGCCAGGGAGGACGATGCAAACGCCAGAGCGAGTGCCAGGAACAGAGTCTGGAGTTGCAGGATGGAGTATTTCATACAGATCATCTAGTCCTAACATTCCCATCTCCGTTCTATCAATGAAAAGAAGGCGATAGCGACAAACAGGTAACTGATTATCGTATTCTTTCCCTTTTTCGTCATTGAGCGTGGCTTGTCACGCATTTTGCAGTACTTTGCAATCCGTGGGCCTCTGGATTGGGCGTTCCGAAAAGCGGTGATTAAGCATTGATTTTCAGTAATGGACCGTTTTATCTTAGGGGCTTAATCTCTTATCTAATTTATCGCTCAAAATAATTCTCGCATGCGTATTCTTATAATCGACGACGAAGTTAACATTCGCCAGACGACAATGCTGGCACTTGAGGCTCTGGGCCACGATGTTATGGAGGCAGACAGCAGCGCGGCCGCCATGAAACTGATTCAGCGCGAAGCGTTCGACGCCGTGTTTCTTGATATGCGGCTGGGTGAGGAAAGCGGCATGGATGTGCTGCCCAAACTGCTGGCGCTGGAAGCCAGCCTGCAGATCGTGGTTTTTACCGCGTACTCTTCGGTAGATACTGCCGTGGAAGCAATGAGGAAGGGCGCGGTCGATTTTCTGGCGAAGCCGTTCACCCCCGATCAGTTGCGCACCGTTCTTACCCGCATGGCGACCAGCCGCCGCCTGGAGCAAAAAGTGGCGGAATTGGAATCGCGCCTCTCCTCTACGGAGCCGCTGGCCGACTTTACGACCAAAGAGCCGTCGCTGCAGAAGGTGTTTGATACGGCGACCAAAGCCGCGTCATCCTCGGCCACCATTCTTATTCTGGGCGAAAGCGGCACGGGCAAGAGCATTCTGGCGCGGGCGATTCACACCCGCAGCCAGCAGCGTGAAGGCGCGTGCGTTACCGTGGCGTGCCCCAGTCTTTCGCGCGAACTGCTGGAGAGCGAACTGTTCGGTCACGTGCGCGGCGCCTTTACCGGCGCGGTGGGCGAGACCTGGGGTAAAGTGAAAGCCGCGGAAGGCGGCACGCTTTTCCTGGATGAAATAGGTGAGCTGCCGCTGGAGATTCAACCCAAACTGCTGCGCCTGCTGCAGGAGCGCGAGTACGAGCGCGTCGGTGATCCCAAGGTGCGCAAAGCGAACGTGCGCGTCATTGCGGCGACCAACCAGAATCTGGAAGAGCTGGTGAAGCAGGGAAAGTTCCGTGAGGATCTGTACTACCGCGTCAACGTGATCACCGTGGCGATGCCTTCGCTGCGCCAGCGGCTGTCGGATCTGCCTCTTCTGGCGGAGCGCCACCTGGAATTCTTTGTGAAGCAGCAGGGCAATCGCAACATCAAGGGCTTTTCGCCCGCAGCCATGCAGGCGATGCAGCGCTATTCCTGGCCGGGCAACCTGCGCGAGCTTCGCAATGTGGTGGAGCGCGCCGTCATTCTGGCGCATGGAAATCAGGTTGATCTCGACGATCTGCCCGACACTTTCCGGGATTCCCAGCGGGGCGCGGCGCCCTCTATTGGCTCGCGTGTTACCCTGGAAGAACTGGAGCGCGACCACATTAAGGCCGTGCTCAACATGGGGGTCAGCATGGAAGAAGCGGCCACCATCCTGGGTATTGATCCGGCTACGCTTTACCGCAAGCGCAAACGCCTGGCGGAAGATCCTGCGTAATCCCGATGTATTGACCGAGTATCCAAATAAGACCTCATGCTGCGCTTCCGCCTTACGATGGGATTGCTTTGTCTGGTGGTGGTGCTGCTGGCCATGGGGTTGTTTGCTATCGACAGATGCAGCCAGCTCGGCAAGCAGTTCCAGTCCTTCCTGATGGAGAGTGACACTGCCGGGCAGACCGCGCTGGCCATCAAGCGAAGCACCGCGCGGCTGCTCGGCGCATCGCTCTCCCGGCTCTCCGGAAACTGGGAGCCGAAGCGGTTCGATTTTGTCAAGGAAAGCAATGAGCTGAAGCAGCGGCTGGACGAACTCTCCAAAGGCATGGGCACGAATCCCACGCCCGCTGCCGAAGGAGACGAGCAAAGCGCCAAAGGCGAGCAGGCGGCAGCCCTTAAACTGAAGAAGAGCTACGAGGCATTTGCCGAACGCGCCCGTATTTTTCTGCAGGGCAAGGAAGCGCCTTTTGAGGAATGGCGCGTTGCCGCATCGCAGATTGGTGAAGAAGCGGTGCGTGTGCTGGAAGAGGCGGATCAGCTCACCCAGGCTCATAACGAAGCGGTGCGCAAAGGGCGCAATGCCGTGGGCGCCAGTGTCAATCAGAGCATCCGCGCTCTCATGCTGGGTATGCTGATTGCAGTGGTCGTGGCCATCTACACCTCGCTACGGCTGACGCGCGGGTTGCTGGAGCCGCTGACTTCGCTCAACGCCAGCATTAATCGGGTGGCCGACGGTCATCTGGATCAGGAGATTCCCGTGCTGAGTCAGGACGAGCTGGGTCTGCTGGCGCGCGCGTTCAACCGCATGGCAACGCACCTGAAGTTCTATCGCAACAGCACCTCGGAGGAACTGATGCGGCTCAATCTCATTATCCGGGCGACCCTGGCGTCGTTCCCGGATGCCGTGTTTGTGCTCAACGCCGCAGGCGCCGTGGAGTTCCGCAATCCTGCCGCCGATCAGCTGGCCATGAAACTGCTGTTCTCCGGCATGCGCCGTCTGCCCGAGGAAGTGGAGCGCAAGGTGGAGGAGGTGCGTGCCAGTGGCAAGGATTACCTGCCGACCATGTACAAGGATTCTCTGCGATTCCGTATCGACAACAGCGATCGCTACGTGCTTCCCCGCGTCATTCTGCTGAAGGACAGCGCGGCGCTCATCTTCGGCGTGGCCGTTGTGCTGGAAGACGTGACGCGCATGCGGCTGATGGATGACGTGAAGAGTAATCTGGTGGCGACGGTAAGTCATGAGTTGAAAACGCCGCTGACGAGCATCCGCCTGGCGCTTTATCTTATTCTGGAACAGATCGTGGGTGAGCTGAATCCGAAGCAACTGAAGCTGATGACCACGGCGCGTGACGAAACGGATCGTGTGCTGCGAACGCTGAACGATCTGCTCGATCTCTCTCGGCTGGATCACGGCACCAGCATCATGGAGATGACGACCGCGTCCCCGCGCGAAGTGGTGGAGAGCGCATTGCGCGAGGCATCGGTGGCGGCGGAAGAAGCAGGCATCACGCTGACCTCCAGCGTGGAGGCGAATCTGCCGGGTGTGGCCGTGGATCTTCAGCGCATCTCGTATGTCTTTGCCAATCTGCTGACCAACGCCATCAAGTACTCGCCGCGCGATTCCACGGTGAGTTTTCATTGTGAGAAGGAAGAGGCTGGCCATGCGGTTCGATTTGAGGTGCGCGACCAGGGGCCGGGCATTGCGGAGGAGCATCATGCGCGCCTGTTCGATCGCTTTTATCGCGTGAAAGGCACTCAAAAGACAGGCGCTGGGCTTGGCCTTTCTATCGCACATGATATTGTGCTCGCACATGATGGGCGCATTGGCGTGCGCAGTAAGCTCGGCGAGGGAAGCACCTTCTACGTCATCCTGCCCGCCGTTCAGCCGCGTGAAACGCGCGGCGAGGAACCTCCTCCCGCTTCAACCTGATTTCCCCTGACATGACGGAATGACCTCCCGCTCCATTACAGATCCGGTACGTTTTCAGAAAGTACTGCGGGAGACCGTAGTGCTGCCAGTGGGGCTTATTGTCCTGGCCGCTCTGGTACAGACCACGATCATTGTGGAGCTCTTTTCCGTTATCGGGTGGTACGATCACTCCGGCACCATTATCGCGCGCATGCACCGCTGCGAGAAGATGTTCAGTGAAATGGAGACCAACTGGCGCCGAAATCTTATTGCGACTGATCCCCGTTATCCCGAAGTGCTGACTCTGGATCGGGAGCGTATCATGGCCAATCTGCGGGAGCTGAAGACACAGGTGAAAGATAACCTCGACCAGGACCGCATGCTGGATCAGGTCATTCACTCCATCAACGAATGGAATACCTTTGTGCTTACCACATTCGACAACACGGGAATGCCGATTGCCAGATCTCTTCCCGTTCCCATACGTGAGCGGAATTTTGCTTTACAGAAGGAGGTTCAGGCAAATTTTAATCGCTTCGTCAATCGCGAAGCGCAGCTGCGTGCGGAACGTTACGAGAAGGTGAAGCACATGGAGTGGACCGCCATGCTGGGCGGCATCTGCATCTGCCTTACCCTTGCGCTGGGCGTGGGCTGGCATGTGCGCCGCCAGTTGATCAATCTCTCCAATGTGTACGAGGCGTCGCTGGAAATCATTGCCACCAAAAACGCCGAACTGGAGATCTCCCGCAATCGCCTGAACGATCAGAAGGAGTGGTTCCGCGTCATTCTGGCTTCGATCGGCGATGGCGTCATCGTGACGGATCGCCGCATGACGATTCAGTTCCTGAACACCACGGCGGAAGACATGATTTTAAAGGATAAGCGCGAGATCCTTCAGAAGGATTTCAATAAAATCTTCCACGTCGTATCGTCCATCTCAGGCGTTCCGGCCAGCGAGAAGATTGAGCAGGCGATGGTGAACAATGAAGTGCTGCTGCTGGACAATCTGAGCCTGAAGCGCGAGGCCCATTCCTCTCTGGCGGTAGATGCTACCGCAGCGCCGATCGCCGATACAGGAGGCATTGTGCAGGGATTGGTGCTGGTGTTCCGCGACGCCACCGTATTGCGCGCGGCGGAACAGGCGCAGCGCACCTACGCGGCGGATCTGGAGCGGCAGGTGCACGAGCGCACTCACTCCCTGCAGCGCGCACTGGGGGAAATGCAGGCCTTCTCCTACACCATTTCGCACGATCTGCGCAGCCCGTTGCGCGCCATGCAGGGCTACGCCGCCGCCATTCTGGAGGATGACCCGGGCCTGAGCGAGGAGTCGCAGCGGTTCCTCAACCGCATCAAGAATTCCGCCGAGCGCCTGGACAAGCTGATCCGCGATCTGCTGGAGTACAGCCGCATCACCTTCCTGGATGAATCAACGGAAGTCATTGATCTGAACCGGCTTATCGACGAAATTCAGGAGCAGTACGGCAACCTGCGCGCGCCCGGCATCCACATCACTGCCGAAAAGCCTCTGCTGCCGGTGCTGGGCCGGGAGTTAACGCTGGTGCAGGTCCTCAGCAACCTGCTGACCAACGCCGCCAAGTTCGTTCGCAAAGGTGAAGAAGCCCGCATTCGCGTCTATACCACGGCAGATGCAAGCCCGGGCCGCGTCCGGATCTGCGTCGAAGATAACGGTATTGGCATCTCCAAAGATGAACTGGGCAAGATTTTTGGTATGTTTGTGCAGGCCGGCAGCAACAGCAATAACGAATACGGCGGTACAGGTGTCGGTCTGGCCATTGTAAAGAAAGCCGCGGAAGGAATGGGCGGTACCGTAGGCGTCGAGAGCACCCTGGGCCGGGGCAGCACCTTCTGGGTCGAACTCGCCCCTGCGCCGCCTGCGCTGCCACCAGAGGTTGACGCTGGGTAGGGAGGGCTGATCGGCCGGATGCCGGCAGACTGTGAATGCAGGCACGGCAAGGCATAGGACGTTCCGACTCTGATCCAATGCGGTAAGGAATCGCATGCCCTCTAGTGGGGCTGGTGCTGCCTCAACTCAGAGCTGGTAGTAAAGATAGTTTTGGATATAAATCCTATACAACGTGTGTCCTGGAGTGGGCTTTATGTATAGTTTTGTTTGTAATGATCAAGTTATGCAAGATAGTGAAAATGTTTAGCACAGGGCAGAACATCATATAACTCTTTATTTCCTCTGGACGTCCGGCGCGGATGGACTATGATAGGTGGGCTCGCTCGCCGTCCAGGGCTGAACGAACTGTATGGAACCAAAACATCTCATCCTGCTAGCCGAAGATAACCCTGACGAGGCGTTTATCACCAATCGCGCTTTCAAGAGCGCAGGGGTTCCGGCAACCATCCGGCATTGCGAGGATGGACAGGCTGTGATCGACTACCTGGAGAGCGTGGCAAAGTCGGCGGACCTCGCTTCGGGCGGTCTTTCCTCACCCTTACCACGCCTGCTTTTGCTGGATTTAAAGATGCCGCGCAAGAATGGGCTGGAAGTTCTTCGCTGGGTGCGGCAGAATGAGCACTTCAGCCTGCTGATTGTTCTGGTCCTCTCCTCTTCCGCCGAGCGGCAGGATATTCTGGACGCCTACAGGCTCCACGCCAACGCTTACCTCGTAAAACCATCATCCCTAAGTGTCATGACTGAGATGGCGCGCAGCATCGGTACCTTCTGGCTAGATCAGGCCAGACTGGTGACAGGCTTGCGCCCCCTGGCATGAGAGAACGCCCATGACATTGACCGAAGACCCGATCCGAGTTCTGGTTGTCGAAGATAACCAGGACGATCGCGAATTGCTCCTGCGACAATTGCGCAAGGCACAAATGGACTCGTACGTGAAGTTTATCTCCGACGGTATGGAAGCTCTGGACTTCCTGTCGAATGAGGACCAGTACGGCAAACATGGCGACTCCATTATCGCGCTGTTTCTTGACCTTAAACTCCCCAGCATGGGCGGTATCGAACTGCTGCGCCGCATCAAGAAGATGCCCCGCTACGCACGCCTCCCTGTCATCGTCATGACGTCGAGCAACGATCCCTACGATCTGGAAGAGTGTCGCCGCCTGAACGTGCACCAGTATGTGGAGAAGCCCATCACTTTCTCCTCATTCTCTCATGCCGTTGCGAATGTATTCCACTCCCCGGGCACGTAAGACGACAGCTTGCTCGTTCCCGCAGGCAGCTCCTCAATCGCAGCTACGCGACTTTGCTACCACTGCTGCTTCACTTCCGCTTCAGCCTCTCCGCGCACGCTCGATCAGGTGACGCGGATTGATCACATACTCGTATTTCAGACCGTCCGGATCGTAAAAGAAGGTGGCGTAATAGCCCTCATTGTACTCCGGGCATTCGCACGGCGCGTCCTCTATTGTGCAGAGTCCCTCCGCTTCCAGAGGCAGCAGCACCTCCCGGTGGAAGGTGTCCACGTCGTTTTTGTCCAGAGCGCAGAAAGCCATGTGATCGTGGTGGCCTACTGCTTTACGTACATATTTTACATTTCGTAAAGCAGGTTTCACTTCCACAATAGATATTTCATGCGGTGTATCTATATCACAGCGTTTCCAATCTTCATATCTGGCGTCGTGCCCTGCTAATTCGTAGCCTAAATAGCGAAATACAGGCCCGTAGAAGCGTGAAGATATTTTCATGTCACGAACCCGGATGGTCATGTGATGAAGCAGTCCTCGATGAATAGCGCTCATGGAAAGAAAGGGGGACGCGGATTGAAAAAAAGAGGTAAGAAAGCGGTCGGATCAGGCGAATTACTGCTCAGCACAACCGCCGGGGTTGACACTATGGGACACGTGACGATAGATACACCACTGAAAATATCCGTTTCTCAGCCCTGCCCCACTGCTTTCGCTTTTTTACCCGCCTACACCCGCTCATGTTCGTTTATCTAATCCTTCTCGGTCTGGCTGCTCTGCTTTTGCAGATGGCCCTGCCGGGCATTACCCTCTATCAGGGCGATGGCTTTGCGGATCAGGCGCGGGTGGTGCTGCTGCCCATGATTATCGTGTACGCGGCGCTCTATTCGCGCGGCGTGGCGCTTATTCTGGTGGTGGGCATTCTGGGCTTTACGGCCGATCTTCCCTCGGAAGGGCGGCTGGGTCTTACCGTCATTAATCTGGCGGTGATCGCCACAGTGATCGTTACCCAGCAGGACAGCCGGCTGGTGCGGCTATGGTATGTGCGGATGCTTTTAGTATTGGTCGGTACTTTCTTTTATACATTTTTAGAGTATTTTTTCTACCTTGTGCAGATCAGCCACTTCGACTGGCCCACCAAGGTATGGACCCAGATGATTGTGGCTTCGGCAATAAACGCCGCTGTCTGCCCCCTCCTTTTCCTGCTCTTTAATCTGCTGCCGCGCGCCCTGGGCTGGCTGCCGGATTACCACAATTCCACCAACTCCGCCGCCCCTGATCGGTCAGGCTCCTATGCAGTATCCGGATTATAGCACCCACTCGCCCAATACCCTCACCATCCTGCGCATCGTTGCTGTTGCCGCTGTGATGATGGGCGGCCTGACGTATCTGGCCACCACTCTGTATCGCCTGCAGATTGTGGAGCGCGCCAAATGGGTGCAGCGTGTGGAGAATCAGCAGATCGTCAATGTCCGTATACCGCCCGCCCGCGGTATGATTATGGACCGTGGCGATAACCCGTGGGACCACTCTCCGCGCGACCCGATTCCGCTGGCGGAAAACCGTGTCAGCTACGATATCGACTTCTACATGGAGACTCTTGTGCGCCACTACAAAGGCGAGAACAAGGGAGACGTTCCCATGAAGCCGATAACCGTGCGTGATCGTAAAAAGAACATGCTGGAGACGGTGGAAGTGCTGGATATCGCCAAGATTGTCCAGAACTGCCTGGAGCCAATCGCGCAGAGTCTGGGCATGAAGGATCTGCCCGACGCCAAGGAAATCGAGAATCACTACCGCCGCCGTGGAGATCTTCCCTTTCAGTTCAAGACTGACGTGGACTGGGTGTTACTGAGCCAGTTCAGCGAGCGCAACCTGGGTGTGCCGGGCATCGAAATCGTGGCGCGTCCCGTTCGCCAGTATAAGTACGGCGCGCTGGCCGCACACATTCTGGGCTATGTCGGCAAGCCGGAAAACGAAAGCGCCGAGAACGCCAAGGCAGAAGATAACGTGGCCTACGAAACCGTGGGCCGCCAGGGTATCGAGAGCAAGATGGATGTGCGCCTTCAGGGCAGACCAGGCGCCAAAGCGATGCGCGTGAACAGTCGCGGCGACGTTATGCAGCAGGACGCCGAGGTGACCTACGCAACCATGGGCGACAACGTGGCCCTGACGCTTGACGCCCGCATGCAGTACATCGTGGAGCAGACCATGCGCAGCGTAGGCCGCGGCGCGTGCGTCATTATGGATCCCCGCAATGGTGACGTGCTGGCCATGGTTTCGGTGCCCAGCTTTGATCCCAACGAGTTTATCCCCAAGATCAAGCCGAGCGACTGGAATCGGCTTAACAATGATCCCACCAATCCCATGGTGAACCGCGCCACCAGCCCGTATCCGCCCGGCTCCATTTACAAGATCATGATTGCCCTGGCGGCACTGAAGGCTGGAGCCATTACGCCCAACACCGTCTTTAACTGCCCGGCCTCGCTCTACATAGGTAACCGCGAGTTCAAGAACTGGACGAAGGTACCGCTCGGCTCGGCGCGCCTGAAGGAAGGCATCCGGATGTCCAACAATCCGTACTTCTATCAGGTCGGCATCAAAACCGGCATCAGCGCTCTGGTCGCCATGGGCAAGCTGGTCGGCTTTGGAGAACCCACCGGCATCGGTATCCCCGAGTACCCCGGCATTCTTCCCGGTCCGCAGTGGCTGATCGATACCGGCCGCAAAACGGAGCGCTGGACGGAAGCGTATACCGCAAACTTCTCGATCGGCCAGGGTGCCGTGGCTACAACGCCCCTTCAAATGTGCGTGATGATGTCGGCCGTTGCCAATGGCGGTACGGTCTATCAGCCACGCATTATCAACGCGTTTTATGATCAGAACATGGAGCGCCGCGCCGTTCCGCCCGTGGTAACGCGCTCGACGCTGGACGTGAAGAAGAGCGACATCGACGCCATTAAGGAAGGTCTGATTGCGGTGGTGGAAGGCGGCACGGGTAAAAACGCGCGCCTGACCGAGCACCGTATGGGCGGCAAGACCGGTACCGCACAATCCTGGAGCCGTCTGAATGGCCGCACGGTGAAGGATAACCGCACTTGGTTCCTGGGTTATGGACCGATTGAGGATCCCCGCTATGTGGTGTGCGTGATGGTGGAAGGCGGGCAATCGGGCGGCAGCACCTGTGCCCCGCTTTTCGCCGAGATCATGAAACAGGTCTTCGCTCTGGAAAAGGGCGAGAAGGTCGACATCACCTACCTGACGCCGGCTGTGGGTCACTTCAAGGGCGTTGATGAAACCGCTCCGGCTCCCGGCAGCAATTCCGGGGCAACCACCACGACTGCCGCCGCAGCAACCCCCGCACCCGCCCGAGCCGCTGCCGACGAACCCGCCGTGGTGGAAGAAGACGACAAGCCCGTGGCCGCGCGCCCTTCCGCCCCTCCGCCACCACCCAGCCGCCCCGCAATGCCTCCGCGCCGCTCGTCGTCGATCCCTAGCCGGTTCTAGGGTCAGCTTCAGATCCAAATCCGGATCTTCCGGTTCCAGACCGCTAACTTCAGATGAAGCAGCGCCGCCACCAGTGCGGGCCGCTGCTACTCATTCCCCTATTCAGTTCTTAGTTCTTTCTCCATGAAGCTTGCCGCGCTATTCCCGACGCATCGTCCCCTGCTGGCGCTCGCGCCCATGCAGGACGTGACGGATCTGCGTTTCTGGCGCGTGATTCATCACTACGGCAGCCCGGATCTGCTCTACACCGAGTACTTCCGCGTCCACCCGGACAGCCATCCGGAGAAGCCCATTCTGGCCGATATCAACGCCAACCCCACAGGCGCACCGGTCATCGCGCAGATGATCGGCCGGGATATCCCCAGCCTGGTGCGCACGGCGGAAGCGCTTCAGAAGCATCCCATCGTGGCTGTAGATCTGAACCTCGGCTGCCCGGCGCCCGTCGTGTGCCGCAAAGACGCGGGCGGTGGTCTTCTGCGAGATCTTCCCCAGATTGATGCCATCCTGAAAGCGCTGCGCGGTTCAATCAGCATGGGCTTCACCGTAAAGACCCGAATCGGCTTCGGCGATATAGAGGAGTTCCCACAGTTGCTGGATATTTTCGCCAGTTATCCCCTGGATACGCTGACCGTGCATGGGCGCACGGTAAAGGAGATGTACGGCCCGGTGGTCCACTACGATCGCATTGCCACCGCCGTCCAGAGAATGCAGCCGCTGGGCTGTCCCGTACTGGCCAACGGCAATGTGCGATGCACCAGCACGGCGGCCTCCATCACCCGGGAAACAGGTGTAGCAGGGCTGATGATTGGCCGAGGCGCGATTCGTAATCCATGGATCTTCCGGCAGATCCGCGAATATTACGACGCTGCCCTGGCGGCGGATTCAGACGCCAGCGTCCCCGCCCGTGTCTTCCGTCCCACGCTACTGGATGTCCGAGCCTATATCGAGCGCCTGAGCCAGGAAACGCGCCGGGAGAATACCTCGGAGCGCCCACACCTGGGCCAGATGAAGAAGTTCCTCAACTTCATTGCCCCCGGCCTGGGCGGCACCGACGACTTTGTGCAGGCCCTGCGCAGAACCTCAAGTCTTGCCGAAATGTTCCACACCTGCGACGAGCACCTCCTCGCCCCCGGCAAATCCGAAATGGACGCCTACGGAGGCATCCCCAACTGGGCGACATCGCTGAATCCTCTCCCCGTCAGCAAGCTTTAAGATCTGCCAGGCAGTTCTCCCTTCCGCGCTTACTGACCGACAGTAGGCTGTGTGCTGCGCGTACTACCGCCGCTGCCATTGCTTTCTTCGTTCTTCGGCTCCGGATCCAGGCTGCTGCCGAAGCCCATTTCCGTGACGGTCGATCTTACTGAGGAGGCTGTGCGGTTTCCGGCGGAGCGGACGAGGCGATCCATGTCTTCGCGCACCTGGGCGCTGATCTCCATGGCTTCCTTTAGCAGTACGCTGTGTTCCTGTGCGGCCATCTTCGTTTCAATAACTTCCGGGCAGCCCGCGATGTTGAAATCCAGATCGATAATGGGTGACTGTACAGGATGATGGCGCAAAAGGCGATCCGTCTGCATGGCGCGGCGAAGCTCCTCACGCACACCGCGCAGGCTGGCGATCACCTGATTATCCACGTCGTACGTGATCTCATGGCCCAGATCACGAAGCTTGTTCACCAGCTCAATCTGGCGGATCAGATCGTTAAACTTACGCGCCTTGGCAATCAGTCCGCGCGTCAGCGCCAGATTACGGTTCGGTAACGCCGTCCGAAAAAATGAAGCGGGCAGATAGCGGCGAACCCAGCGGTTCAGCACCCACGCCAGCGCGGCGACAATCGTCAGCGGCACCGCGGCCACCAGCAGCAGCATCCACGCCGCCCAAAGCACAAACGCTGAGGCTGTTGCCGGCAGCAGCCAGTACGCGCCGATCAACACCGAAGCCACCACAAAGACGACCAGCCCCACCATGGTCGCCAGAAAAACGCGCGTTTCCCACCCGCGCTCCGTCACCAGTGCCGCGGATGCGTCCGGGCCCAGCCAGTGGTACAGCTCTCCATCGGTGATGTAGAGATAGGAAATCTCCTGCGTCGGCTTCATAGCGAAACAAAGCTACACCACAACACTCCGCCGCGCCATGGGCCCCGGCGTAAAAATCGCTTCTCCGCGCCTCGCCGTCCCGTGGTCAGCTCAAATATCAAACTGCCAGGATGTCAGCGTCTTCTGCTTGCGCTTCTGCACTTCCTGCACCAGTTGCTTCAGCGTGTAATTGTCCAGGATAGAGGCGATCGCGTCGCGTACCTGCTGCATCACTACGCGCAGGCCGCACGAAGCTTCGTCCGGGCAGTTACATGGCTCATACGCGCTTTTACTCACACAGGGGATCGGCGCCAGTGGACCGTCCATCAGGCGGATCACTTCGCCCACCGTTACGGTTTCCACGGGGCGATTGAGGCAGTAACCGCCGTCCACACCGCGCTTGCTCTTCAGAATACCGCCGTTTTTCAGGGCCAGCAGAATCTGCTCCAGAAATTTCTCCGGAATATTGGTGCGGCCGGCAATAACGGAGATTTGCAGCAGATCCGGGTTGGGCATGCGATTGCACAGGCCGAATTCAATTAAAGCGCGCACGGCGTATTCGCCTTTTTTAGAGAGACGCATAGTAGAGTGATAGGATAGGATCAGTCGGGAGACTGCGGGGATACAGCTTAAATTATTAGAAAGCTAATGCAATGTAAGTAGCTTGGCTGCTTTCTTTTGTTTAGGAAAAATCACCTCCGTGGTGCGTGCAGCTCATGACCGCGATCACCCCTTTAGCGGTCATTCTCCTGAATTCTAGTAGACTTTCTAACATTTGCAAGCCGCCAGCGCAGTGTTAACCCACTTTTTTGTGATGCTTGACGCCGAAGCGCGATTGTCCATTCTGTCACCCATGCCGCATTGCTCACGCCCTGCTGTTCTGCTTTCGCTCATTCTGTTCATGTTGAGCTGCATCTGTATCTGCCCCCGCGCGAACGCGGCGGATGCCAGTCCTCGCGCCCAGTTGCCCTCCACCATCAGCGCTATGATCGCCGATCTGAAAGCGTCGAAGCCTGATTACAAAAAGTTCATCAAGAGCTACTGTAATCCGGAAGACGTAAAGGAGCTTGTCGAGACAAAGATGCTGGACGAAACCGCTGCCGGTTTTGGCGATAAAACAGCAGGTACTCTGCTGAAGGTCCTGCAGTATGTTAAAGACAAGAAACCCGCGGACACGAGCGATAAGACAGTAAATTATGATATCAAGGCTTTAGCCGATAAGGATGGTCTTCCAGAGGATGTTATTACTTTCCTGAAGATAGACGGACTGTGGTATCTGAAGAACTAGCTCTTTTCTCCATCGCACGTCACACTCCTTTACTTGGCATAA
Organism: Methylacidiphilales bacterium; assembly: GCA_041287705.1. Classification (GTDB taxonomy): domain Bacteria; phylum Verrucomicrobiota; class Verrucomicrobiia; order Methylacidiphilales; family UBA1321; genus LW23. The sequence continues at coordinate 14,029 of JBGGNE010000494.1, forward strand.
TCAGTAATCATCATTCCTATGCACCGCTTTATACTTACTCTGGCTGCTCTTATCACATTGGCCTGCTCTATCAATGCGGGTAGCTGTTTTCACATTCCCAGTGCCTGCGCTCAGGATAAAGCAGTTCTCCCGCCATCACGGGGTGATATTGCCGGCACGATACGGCTGCTGCTGAAAGATATGGAGGCACCCGAGCCCGACTATGGCAAAATCCTGCTGGAGTATGGCTTGCCGGAAGGCAATGAGGATGTCAAACAGCACGGCGAGTTTGATCGCCACGTCAAACGGTTTGCCACGGAAATAGCACCGCTCATGCTGAAGGCTCTGCACTATGTTAAAGATAAATCCCCCGTCTTTGAGTCCGATGGCACTCAGGCAACATACGACCTGACGCCGCTCAATGATTCTCTTCCTGCTGACAAGAAACTGCCCACACGCAAAATGTCCTTCAAGCTGATTCAGGGTAAGTGGTACCTCAAATAATGCGTTTTGACCCATTCGCATCGCCCTAATTACCCATGCGACGCCGCTTGACTGCGCGGCGTTCGGCGTCATCCTGTCAGAACATGCGCTTTCGCCCCTTTTCTGTGCGATTTCCACTCCTTGCCATTATTCTTGTTGTAGTGACATGCTTTTGCGGCAACCGTAACGTCGCGCTCGCGGATGCTCCGCCGGAACCCCCGGATCGTTCCAGAACAGCCCAGCCTTCTGCTTCATCCTCGCAGACTCCTTCGGCCTCCGCGCCGGTCGGTGAGCGCGCCGATGTCCAGGGCACCATCAAGCTTTGCATAGCTGCTCTGGAAGCGGAAAAGCCGGACTACGCCGCTTTTATTGCCGAGTTCGCGGATCCTCAATCGGTGATTAGGCTTAAAGAAAAGAAGGACAAGTTTGAAAAGGCAGCCGCGGAATTTGGTAAATCCAAAGCGACTTCTTTGCTCAAGATTCTGAAGAGCGTCTCCGGCAAAGAACCCTCCAAGGTTGATGGCGATACTGTCACCTTTGACTTTAATCCTGTAGGTATTGAAGGTATAGGCGGTAAGTCGAAAGTCAGCTTTCGTAAGGTGGATGGAAAGTATTACCTGATGAACTAGGCTACTGGCAGCGATAGAACAGCAGCGATATTTTTTTGAGGATGGATGAAGGCTATGATTACTGTCGAAGTTATTAATACAGGAAGCGAGCTGCTGCTCGGCCAGGTCACGAATACTCACCTGGGATTCATCGCACGCGAACTCTTTAAGCTGGGACTGCGCGTAGACCGTCAGGTGACCGTACCGGACGGTCCTGCCATTCGCGGGGCGCTATCGGACGCTCTCTCCCGCGCCTCCGTGGTCATTGTCACGGGCGGGCTGGGGCCGACCTCCGACGACGTAACGCGCGATATCGCCGCCGAACTGCTGGGGCGCCGCCTGCTGCTGGATCCCGTTCTGATGGAGAAGCTGACCGCATACATCACGCGCCGCGGCTTCGTCATGTCGGCCACCACCCAGACCCAGGCCATGGTGCCGGAGGGCGGCGAAGTTCTGCCCAACGACTTCGGAACTGCGCCCGGCCTCGTCATGACCCATCGCAACACCGGTGAAGCGCCCGGCACGCCGGACCATGTGCTGATTTTGCTGCCCGGACCACCCCGCGAGCTGAAGCCCATGTGGACCACCTACGTAATGCCCTGGCTGCGCAGCCATCTGGAAATGCAGGTGATGCACCAGCGCACATGGCGCATTCAGGGTGTCGGCGAAAGCCGTGTTCAGGAACTGCTGGAGGACGCACTGCGCGAAGTGGCTGAGTACGAGTTCGGCTATTGCGCCCGCCCCGGCGAAGTCGATTTCCGTCTGATCTCTGCCGACGCGCCTTCTCTGGATCGCGCCGACGGCGTGGTGCGCGGCATCATGTCGGACCGCGTCTACGCCGAAGGTGACGACACCATGGAGGAAGTGGTGGTGCGCGCCGCCATCGCCGCCGGTGCCACGATCGCCACCGCCGAGAGCTGCACGGGCGGACTCATCGGACATCGCCTGACGAATGTGCCTGGAAGCTCCGCTGTCGTACAGGCCGGTTTCATCACCTATTCCAACGCCGCCAAAACCCGCGATCTCGGCGTGGATGCCACACTGATTGCCGAGCACGGCGCCGTCAGCGAGCTCGTTGCCCGCGCCTTGGCGGAAGGCGCTCGCCGCGTGGCCGGCACCACCATAGCGGTAGCTGCCACAGGCATCGCCGGCCCCTCGGGAGGAACGGCGGAAAAGCCGGTCGGCACCGTCTGGCTGGCCGTCTCCGACGCCACCGGCACGCACGCCATCTCCCGCAAGCTCAGCACGGATCGCGAAACGTTCAAGCACATGGCCAGCCAGGTCGCGCTCGATCTGCTCCGCCTCTCCCTCGCCACCAGCGTAGCCGCGCTAAGCGAGAACAAGCACGCGCTGGCCGGACGATAAACCAGCGTGGCGGGAAGCCGCGTATTCACGGAAGCTCTGTTGCCGCTGAGGCTGGCGGGCGCTTCCGTATGCATTGTGTCACTGTAATGCGTTCGTTGAAAACGCGGGGAATTGCGGTGATTATGTTTACCATTGCGTTTCTGGTCTACATTTATTGGAAGGATCATGCATTGAATATGAAGGCTCTTTCTTTGATTCTGACGGCAGCTGCTGTGGCGGTGACGCTTTTGCTTACCGCGCTGGCTCCGGCTTTGTCCCTCGCTCAGTCGGCACGGAACATCAAGTTTACGGGCAATATTGAATACGGCACGGGTGGCAGACAGAAGCTGCTGCTGGATATTTACCGCCCCAGGGCTGCGCTGCCCGCAGGTAAACTACGCGCTGCTGTTCTGCTGGTGCACGGCGGTGCGTGGGAAGAGGGAAACAAGGAAGAGTTTCGCGATATCGCACTGTATCTGGCCGGCAACGGCTACGTGGCGGTATCTATCAATTACAGACTGATGTCGCCTGACGAAGGGCAACGGGCAAGGGATACCAGCAACGCCTGGCCTGCACAGATCGACGACGTGCAACTGGCCGTGCGCTGGATGCGGGAGAACGCGGCGACCTACGGGTTCGATCCGCAGAAGATTGTGGCGATGGGCGGATCGGCCGGCGGACATCTGGTAACGCTGCTGGGCACGTGCGATACGCTGCACCCGCAGGGCGCGGCGCTGACGCAGCACTCCAGCCGAGTGGCCGCAGTAGTGAATCTGGCCGGCCCGACTGACCTGACGGTAAACTTTGCAGTGGGAATCTGGACGCCCATGGCCACAAGCCTGCAGCGGCGCCTGTTTCAGGATAAACTGGAAGGCACCGGCCCGCGCGAAGCCTCTCCACTTTATCATATCGATGCGAAGACAGTCCCCATGCTGCTGCTGCACGGCAAGGATGACATGATCGTCTCCGTAAAACAGTCGGAAACCTTTGCCGCCGCCATGACAAAAGCCGGTCGCGACGCCAAACTCGTCGTCTTCGAAGGCGAAGGCCACGGTTTCGCGAAGGAAGAAAATAACGAGAAGATGCTGGAGGACACGCTTGAGTTTCTGAAGAAACAAGTCGGCGAGTAGGATATGAGAAAAACACCTCGCAGGTGTTGAGGCGGCTGCCCATCAGCACAAAAAAACTCGGAGCCCTGCGATGCAGAGCCCCGAGTTGGGGAAGCGGAGAGTGAAGAGAGGAAGCTTTCGTTATGTTTGGATGAAGGCTTCCGCGCCCCGATTAATCGTGGTGGTGGTGATGGCGGGGGCGATCGTC
>JBGGNE010000495.1:0-5484 GCA_041287705.1 Methylacidiphilales bacterium
CCGGACGACACCGCGCCGCCGACTGGTATTCACCTTCCTTGGCGGTTTCAATCCACGTCCGGGGATTGCTCCCCGGACGACAAAGCCCTCAACAGAGAAAGTCTGCTGATCAACAGAGAAAGTCTGCTGAGGGCGTGTTTCAATCCACGTCCGGGGATTGCTCCCCGGACGACCTCAGGACTTCGATGGCACCCAGGTCATTCGCTGGGTTTCAATCCACGTCCGGGGATTGCTCCCCGGACGACTGCGAGCAAGATATGACACTGCTTATCAATGAGTTACAAGCTGATTATCGCGAAGGGACTTCGATTGCGAGTTGAATTCCCGTCAGTTGTCAAAGAACAGAAACCAAGAGCTTGCGAATACGGCTGTTGCGCAGATCGCGAAAGCAGGAGGGGTCGGACGGCGCTTCAGGTTCGCGGAAACACGGAGGACCGGGCCGGGGCAGGCTAAGAGAGCCAGAAGGTTAGAGGATAAGCGGCCCGGTGAGGTCAAGCGGCTCTCCGATGCCGTGGTGCTCGGTGCGTTTCATGGCGTCGGCATCAATGAAATAGAAGCGGAGAGAATCTTCACTCGGATCAATTTCCTGGAGTAGACGAGCGCGAAGGGCAATCCATTCCTGCAGCCCCACCTGGCATTCGAAAACGGATTTCTGGACGCGGGTTCCATAGTCCTCGCAGGCCTGGGCAACTTTGCGCAAGCGGCGCTGACCGGCTTTTTGCACCGTGGAAACGTCGTAGGTGATGAGGATGAGCATAAGGTGAATCCACCTGGCGTATAAGCAATCATGAAAAGCGCCGTAAATCGAGGCCGGGCCAGCGCTCGCTTCCGCCATCATGCCATTTTATTGCTTGGGCACAAATGGCAGATAAGCGTGGAGATCGCCACGAAGGTGTCGGGCAAGTATGCGGGCCTGAATGAAGGGGAGCTGAGCTATACGAAGATTTTGCTTGAGAATAGGGTGAGTTACGGTTTCCTGTTTTCGTAGCTGGTAGGCCTGGATAACTGCCTTGCGCCCTGCCGCTGTAAATTCAACCGCGCCTCCTTCCCGTGCAAGAAAATGTGCCGGGCCAATTTGCTGGCGGTTGATAAGCGTGATGGCCAGTCGATCGGCAAGCCACGGGCGAAACTCCTCCATGAGATCCAGGGCAAGTGAAGGGCGGTTGGGACGATCGGTGTGAAGGAAGCCAACGAACGGATCCAGACCAGCCGCGGTGAGTGCCGCCGTGCAGTCGTTACGAACAAGGGCGTAGAGAAAGGACAGCAGACAGTTTATGCCATCCTGCGGCGGCCGGCGGCTACGGCCAGAGAATGCAAAGTAATCCCGCTGCTGCTTCAGCGTAAGGGAAAAGACCTTGAAGTACAGTTGTGAGGCCAGACCTTCGGCGCCACGCACGGTATCTACATTGGGCTGACTCGGCATGTCGCGTATCTGCCGACCAAGAGCTTCCACCACATTCGCAAGCTGTGCTGATTCCAAGGTATTATCGTTCTCTCGCGCAGCGCGGAGAAGACTGTTGCGGCTGTTGTGGATTTTGCCGGCCACAATGTGGCGGGCAATGGCGGTGCAACGTTCCGCATCATCAGCAGCCCGAAACTGTGTGCGCCGTAGAAGCACGCTGGTATCGGCAACCCCAGTGAGACGGGCATGGAGATGGCCCCACTCATTGAGATAATGGACGGCGACGCCGTGTTCCCAGCATAAATTGAGCGCAGGTGCGGATATGGTGCTTATACCAAACACGCAGATCGATTCCAGATGGTGGATGGGTATGGAGACCTTCTTTCTGTCAGGCTTCTCCTTCTCGGTTTTTGAAGATGTTTCCAAGGGCACCTCAACCTGCAGTGTCAGGTGATCTCGGCTGACGTAGCTGCCCGCAGTGGTGAGGTAGAGCGTATTTTGTTGAATATCCATACTGTTCTCGTTCTTCTTAAGATCCGTTTCACCAGCTGAGGCTCTTTTTAGATGTTGAACAGACTCCTGTCCGCCGCCGCCAGTCTTTTCGGCAGAGAAGTAATCTCCGGCATGCACTCGGTCTTTAGTGAGCAGCCCTCGCAGGCCGGCTTCAGTTCGGCAGGAGGCACGTGGCCCCCGAATATCAGATCCCGGAAATCCCGTATTGCCGCCTCTGTTTGCAGACGCAGAACGGGGTTAAAGATCACTTCTCGGCGCCGCTTGCTGGCTGCATGAAAGACGGCGCCTTTCGGTATGGCTGTGCCGAACATTTCCTCCAGGCAAAGCGCCTGAGCACAGAGCTGCACGTCATCGTTGTCGAAAGCACGGCGCTTGCTCTTTTTGTACTCCACGGGCACGAGATCGCCCCTGGGATGGCGCTCCACTATATCGCACTTGCCGGAAAGTCCCAGGCGATCGGACCACACCGGCAGAGCGCGCAGAAGTGACACCTCCCTGGCAGTCTCATACCCCGGCAGGTCTGCATGCTCGTGGGCCAGATCGCCAAGGAGTGTATGGGCATTCGCCGAGCGTAATCCCTCCAGCTCCTTCAAGGCTGCCCTGCGTGGGCAGAAAAGGAAGTCGTTGAGTAAACTCAGAGGGAAAGGATCCATGGATGCGGTTTCTGTTGGTTGGCCTACACACGCGTGCAGGGGCACGGCGCATTTCAGATCATATCCAGAATCTCCACTTCTGCGGGAAGGTCCGTGCGATTGATCTGCACATCGTAATCGGAGAAGGATCGAGCCACGGCAACACTTTCTTTGCGTTTGACGGTAACGCGCTCAAAAAGCTTGTGGGCGGGTGCGTTACCCAGAGCTGAACCGTGCTTGAACACAACAAGCTTTTGCGGAGCCATGCTGCCGCGCGAAGCGGAGCGGTCGTGGTCGAACATCCCCATAAGCGCCTGCCAGAAAAGATCTAAATCCGCACCGCTAAACCCAGTTTCCCTGGCCAGATTGGCGCTGATATAGCCGTGCCCTACGTACAGGCCGTAAGGAATCAGATTCTTGCGACCCATGGTCTGGTTCGGCTGTCCCTCGTCTTTGGGATCGGTTACCGCCATGCGGGTGATGCTGATATCCAGCGGCAGGATCGGATCCACGGAGCGGCTGAACGTAATCTGCACGGGACCGCGTACCTGCCCGGCGTTAGCTCCCGTGGACATCACGGCACCAAACGTGCGGACGTCGTAATAAGCCTCACACATTCTGGCCCGGGCGGATTTTACCTGGTCGCGGCTCGCTTTCTTGGTTTTACCATCAACATCGTGGCCAAGTTCCTTATGCTTTTCCTGTATCTTCTGGTTAAGTACCGCTCCCTGCTGGACAAATATGTTGTATCCTGCGGATAATTCTTTGGCAATCTGTACATAGTTACGCACTTTACGCTTGAGACACACGTCAGAGACGAGGCCGTGCATATCCTGAGGATCAATACGCGGTGCATTGGCCGCATCGGGATCACCATTAGGGTTACCGTCTTTGCAATCAAACAGATAAACGAAGTCGTAGCGGTTATTCATGGAAAGGGGGGATTTGTGGCTGAGAATCAAGAGCTTATAATGTCACAACTAAAATAGTGCCCAGGCATTTACCGTTATAGGTTAGTAATATTCTGAAGAATGGCCTTCATTTCTTCATCCGTCTGCTGTTTCTTCTCTTTGGCTTCAGCGCTACGCCTGCGGAATTCTGCTTTCTGGTGGTAGTACCCAAGGGCGAAGCGTCCCTGACCTTCCAGATCCAGTGTTTCCGGAAATGATGTACCAATCTTTTGAGACAAAGACTCAAATTCTTTCTCTATATTAACGGAGCGCCCATCGCTGAGCTTACTTATATGATTTTGAGCATTGCGAAACAGGCGGCCCATTACCAATGATGGTGTTACACTCGCGCTGGCGTAAAATCGCTCTATAACTCCAGCATTTACCTCCCCCTGAGCCAAGTACTGAAGTTGGGCGAATACGGCGAACAGCTGTCCACAATTATAGGCGGCATCTGTAGAATCTGCTTTAAGTTGATCTGTCATGAGATTGATCTCCTTTCCGGTACGGATGAGACAGGCTTTGATTAATGCAATACGTGAAGGGTTGAGTTTATTTTCCTGGTCCAGCTGTTGGCGACGAACGGCAGCAGCAAGAGCAGCCATTGGCAGAGGACCACCGACAAGTGCACTGTGGAAAATCTGGGCAGGCAAAGCTGGGGAAAGTTCATCCAACTCGGCGCGAACCATGCCGTAAAGCAGAGCTCCGAATTTAAAGTCACGTTTCGGTCGGGAGCCGTCGGTATGAATGATACTTAAGTGCTCAAACCATCTGCCAATATTGGCGTCAATTTCAGGAACTGTTGACTCAAGCCAGTCACGTACGACAATACGCGCACCATTGCCTGACAGGCTCATTGCATAGTATGCGTTTGCACTGCCGATGTAGTACTGGTCGCCCTTGTGGATGGATTTCAACAGCTCGTCGATAGCATTTTCGTCTGTACCGAGGAGCATGTCGGTGGATTCAATCTTTACCGGTTCCCGGGTCCAGTGCAGGTAAATGACATCATTGAAAACAAGCTTTTGCTCCCGACTCTTCTCAATAAGGCTGTTGAGTGCCGAGCGAATTTGCAACTCGGCAGTGGCTGACAGGGCAGCATTTTGCGCCTGCTCCAGCCCGTAGGAGCAGAATGCATCTTTATCGAAACTGATCAAATTTGTCCCAACAGCCAGACCTCCGGGTACTCCTTTAATCTTTTCGGTCGTATTGAGCGTTTCCCCGAGCACGCCTGTGGCGATACACATTCGCTGATCTTTTCCAGCCTCCCTGGTCGCCGATGCAGGTCCGGCCTTCTTCTGCTGACGAATGCGCCAGAAATTGAGGAGCGGCGCCAGAAGCTCCTCCTTTAGCAAGCTGTTGCCTTCGACCCAGAAAGTCGCTTTGTCATTCGGCTTTGCCTTCCTGGAACGCAGTTCATCGTGCAACCGGCTCAGGGCATCCGGATTATTCAGAAATGACAGTACACTGTTGAGACGACCGGCTTCCGTTGGGCACGCATCTGCGGCTTCCTGCAAAAGCTTTTTGAAGTAGGCGTGCTGCACTCGTCTTCCTTCCTCTTTCTCTGGCGTTTTGCCGTCAAAGAAGACGGTCGCGCGCTCCAGTGTATCGCACAGAAAGTGTGATTTATCGCCCTGGTTCAGTTCGTTTGCGGAGGTGAAAGGCGCATACACTTTGAGGGGTGCAGGCTTTTTAGGGTTAGAGCCAGGCTCCGACAAAGGCACGACGGTAGACAAGCCATTACTATTCAGTGCGATTGCCCATCGAAGCTCAGTCTGGCCAAGATACGCGTCCGATCCCAGCTGATTGCGCTGGGCATACTCAATTAGTGCCTGCAGCATCATACCGCACCTCGCATCGTCTTGCGGATTTCGCTCCACGACGGCACGTCTACAATTCCATTCTTTAAACGCGCAGGGAAGAAGCTGATGCTGGGTTGCGTCTTCTCGATCTTGCCGGGCTTTTGGGTTGCCGAAACGTCCAGGTC
>JBGGNE010000496.1:0-5094 GCA_041287705.1 Methylacidiphilales bacterium
GCGGACGAAGTACTCGCTGCGACATTTCGTTTTCTTCGTACTGCTGGCCTGCATGGTGCTCTTCTATTATGAGTACATGCTGGCGGTATGCTTCGTCAGCTATCTGCTGTACGGCTTCCTTAGGCCGTTCCTTTCCCGCGCATGGCGCCGCGCCGTAGAGGAGCCGAGCGAGGAAGATGACTCTAACGGGACGATGGCTCTGGCCGGCCCGGGAATGGATGGAACCACAATGTCGTTGCCCGTAACCGTAGGCACCGGCATGGAAACAACCACCGTCTCGACAATGGTTCCCGAACCAGAACCCGAGTCCGACGTGAAAGGTGAGGGGGACGGGGATCCAGATGAGATGAAAGCGGAGAAGACCGCTGACTCAACGGAAGTATCGTTGCTTACGGAAAACAAGCCTGCTGTTTCCGAACCTGCCGCCACTGCCCTCACTTCCCCAGCCACTGAAGATGCGGGAACTAAGGAAGCGCAGTCTGTCACTTCAGGACAATTGGAAGCTCCCAAGTCCGGCGTTTAAGGCGAAGGACATTAATTTTCGTTGAGAGGGTTAGCCCTTACTTGGATTCCCACTTATGCTTCAGTGGGATGCCCAGTTTTTTTGAGAGCCATTCGGCGAAGGCTTTGGCGGCGTCCGATACCTGCATCTCGGTGATCAGGACGCGCTGATCTGCATCCTGCAGACTGAATTCAATGTAGTACGTAGTCGTTGAGCTTTCGGAGTCAGATTTCTCCACCCGGCGCAGGACGATTGCCATGGGATCCTGCAGCGAGTAGGTGCGGCGCGTATAGCTCTGGGTGCTGGAGGGGACAATGAGTGTGCCATGCAGCGTATCGACTTCCAGATCATAGATGCCGCTGTAGTTGGACCACGCCGTATGCAATACACTATATAGTGTCAGGCACAGGATAACGGTCCACGTTCCTGCCATGAGATTGACCGATGGGTTAAAGCCTTTGCCGCCGATGAGCAGCACCGCAAATATGCCGATAAAGCCGGTGATGCCCAGCGTACCGATGAAGCAGAGGAACACATTCTTGCGGCTGACTTCGACGCGGAAGCCGTGGGCTGTTTCCTCCAGCCCAATGCCGGCCAAGGCGCTGTTACGCGTGAGCCACAGCTCCCGGAACATCCAGAGAAATGCCAGGGATACCATGTTGAATGGCACGAAAAACAGCAATACAAAGAGGTCCGAACCACGAAGTCCTCGCTCCAGCACGGCGTTGTAGGGGCGCGATGCATCAACCCACGCCGTGATTTCCGCGCCTTCCGGGCGCTGGCGGACAAACTCCTTGGCGTCGCGCGAGTTGGAATCGCCAGTAGTCAGCGCGCTAAACCGGACGACGCTGCCAGTATGGCTGATGTTGTTGTACTGGTAGGTGTATTCAATCTTAGGCGAATAAGTGTTGCCTTCGTCGGTGGAGCGCGTCTCCACGCTGCTGCTCACCACTCGGGCAGTAACTGGCACGTAGGCGTACGACATGGCCTGTTTCGCCATATTGGTCAGCACCATCCAGTCCGCAAAGCACATGAAGCTGATCCACAACAACCCGAAGATCGTGAGCACGGCATAGCCGGTCGCGGAAGTGCTATCCTTTTCGCCGGCGCGTGATTTTTTGCGACTGCTCATATTCGAGCTGCGTTGTGGGGATTTACCGCCTGCAGTCGCCGCCTCCAGGCTGCGCTGCTTTTCCTTCTCCCTGCGCCTGCTTTCACCAAGCGAGCCTAGCCCGCTGTCCGGGCGGCCCTCAAGGTGAAAAGCGGTGAAATCGCCGCGACGAGGCTGATTCCCCGCCCGGTAAGGCTGGCGCTGATGCTGATGAGATGGTTTTGCGGACATGGCACGTGAGGCATGTGGAGAAGAGCCGAAGCATTTCTCCTTGGTCTTATAACGAGCCTGCGATTACTCTTTGCGCCATGCCTCCTTCTGACCCGGAACCGGACCTGGCCGACGACGCGCCCTTGTTCAGCCGACGCTTTATGCGCCGGGCCCGCGCCGTGGGCTATGTGGTCATTCTGCTGGCCGTCGCGGTCATGTGGAGCACTTTCGACAACGCGGCGGATCCCGATCTGTGGCACCGGCTGGCGACCGGCAAAATCGTGTGGGACGAAGGCGCTGTGCCCATGGTGGACCGCTTCAGCTATCGCGGTAAAGGCGGTGTGGTGGAGGATCACGAGTGGCTGACCGGCGTGCTGTTCTACCCGCTCTATACCGCGTTTGGTCATAACATCTTTGTGTGGGTGAAGATCGTGCTCTTTACGCTCATCCTCTTCACGATTGCCCCGCCCCGTCGTTACCGCCCGCACCCTGCCACGGCTGAAGGAGGCAGCGGCGTTGCCTGGACCTGGCAACCCAGCGGCTGGGGGCGGCGTTTTCGAAGCACGGTCTTTTATGCTGAGCCGGATTTCAGCGTCGCCTCACTCTGTTTTATCTGTGTCGCGGCGTTTGGATTGCTGCCCGACATCTGCTCCACCATTCGGTGCCATGCCTTCACCATGGTCTTTTGGGCGGCATGGATTGTGTGGCTGGAGCAGGCGCGACGCACCGGACGCCTGCCCTGGTTTGCGGTCATCGTCACCTCCATTTTCTGGATGAACATGCACGGCGGGTACATTGCCGGGCTGGGCCTTCTCTTCGTCTACGGTGCCGGTGAGTGGATGAACGGCAAAAGCTGGGTGCCCATGGCGGCACTCGGCAGTGCCAGCGCGCTCGCTTCGCTGATCAATCCCTACGGGCTTGGCATGTGGATCTCCACGGTCAACGCAATCTTTATCCCGCACCCGGAGTTCAAATCCTGGCACGCGCCCGTTCTGACCGATCTCAGCAACCCCGGCTTCAAGATCCTGCTGATCCTGAGCATCATCGCCATCATTCTGCCGGTCACCCGCCTGCGCTTTCGTCAGGGCGGTGCCCTGCGGAATCATCGCGGTGACTGGGTGCCGGTGCTTGTCATGCTGATCGCGGGTGCGATGTCGCTGAAGCAGCAGCGCAACGGCGGGCTCTTCGTGATCTGCGCCGCCATCTTCGCCTGGCCGTGGCTGTGCGAGCTTTCGCGGCGCGCCGCCCCCGTCTGGCATAAGATGCGCCGCATCACCGGCACCAGTCTGTGGGTCAAGGTGCGCAACATTTCCGCCGGCTGCGCTGTGCTGCTTATCGTGGCTATGCTGATTGCCGCCGCAGAGCCTTCCGGCAATCAGTTCGGGCTCCTGCTCAAGAGCTCGCACGCCCCCTCAGCCGTGCTGGAGCTGGAGAAGCGGCTGGCAGCAAGGCCGGCCGGCTCGCCTCAGGAGCGGCTCATGGTCCCCTTTAACTGGGGCAGTTACGCCCTGTGGAAGCTGTATCCGCAGGCGCTGGTTTCCATGGATGGCCGGTATGAGCTCGTTTATACGGTCAGCCGCTATATGGAGAACGAAGATTTCTTCCGTGCCCGTGGCGACTGGCAGCGCGTTCTGAAGGAAAGCGGCTCCACACTCGTCCTGGCTCCCGCCGACGCGACAATCACGCAGCGTCTGAAGGAAGATGCCGGCTGGCAGATCATTTACGCCGATAAGGATGCACCCGCGGGCACAGCCACAGGTGCCTTTAAAGAACCTGCCCAGGCCAAAGGCTCCGTCATCTTTGGAAGGAAGACAGCAACCGCCCCATAGGTAAGAGAGCGCCGGATTAATCCAAGATCAAAGTAGTCCTCTTTAGGCGTTGTATTTTCCCGATAGTCTGTCATCTTTAATGGGAAGGTCTGAGCTTTTGGCAAAAACATCATGCAACGCCACGTCGATGGTCCCCGCGACCTTGACCGCACCCTCATGGTGGCCTAAGCTGAAAAACTCAGATCTACAGCAACGCCCGATGTCCGGCTGCGCCAAACTTCAACATGGCCGCCGAACCGAGGGCTTCCCCAAATAGGGTCCAGTGTTATGCTGGCCAACTGCACGCATTGTTATGGCTTATAAATACGAGAATAAACAGGCAGCGCTCCTCGCCAAAGTAAAAGGCAAGACCGGGAAAATCTCCGACAAAACCCACGAAGAGCACCTGAAGCTCTACACCGGCTACGTCAACAAAACCAACGGCATCCTCGAAGCCATCGAGAAACTCGGCACTCCTGATCCCGCCGATCCCGCCGTTGCCAACCAGATCGCCTCCGTTATCCGCAATCTCAAGGTGGATTTCACCTTCGCCATCGGCGGTCTCAAGAACCACGAGCTTTACTTCGACATCCTCGGCGGCGACGGCGTCGTCTCCGGCCCCATTGCCGAGCTTATCGACCGCGATTTCGGCTCCTTCGAAGCCTACAAGAAGGACCTCAAGGCCACCGGCATCGCAGCCCGCGGCTGGGCCTGGACTGGCATTGACGTCGAAACCGGCAAGCTGTTCAACTACATTGGTGACGCACAGAACACCTACCCTGTATGGGGCGTAACGCCTCTGCTCGGCCTGGACGTATATGAGCACGCCTACTATGCGGACTTCTATACCGCCCGCGCTGGATACATCGACGAATTTCTTGCCCACGTAGACTGGGCCGCTGTCTCCTCCCGCCTGCCCAAGGCCTGATCGCCTTTTGTGCAGTGTAAGCAATTGCGGTACAGCAGGCTGGCTTCGCAGCCGGCCTCTGCGCCGCATAGCTGCCACATGGAGCAAGTTTCCGAACATCCGGAAGCTTGCTCCATTTTTGTTGTCATGTGCCACACATTAAGTTATTTAGGATCAGCGTGACAACCTATCATACAGAATCAGTCATTCCTGAGAAAGTATCAGACAAAACGCGTCTCAAAGGTGAACTAAAGCTAGCCAGAAAGCACGTAGACGCTCTCGCATTAAAGCTAAAAGTGGCAACAGCCGCAGCCAACAAGACATTATCGAGGCTGGCTCGTAATTCAGTTACGAAATAGTCATTTGAACCGCTCCGTTGCGCACGCCACGCTCGGCTTACGCGATTCAGTCTGCGCGAAGTTACATCGGAATCGAACCGTCCCTAAACCTGTCCCAGGCGTCGCAGATTCAGCTTGCCGGCCAGCCATGTGGCGAAGCGGAGTGCGGGTTCCTTGTCTTCGATCTCGGTGATGATGGCGCGGTCTTTCTCGTCTTC
>JBGGNE010000497.1:0-30223 GCA_041287705.1 Methylacidiphilales bacterium
GGCGCCACGTATCTCTGCGAAGAAATGGCCGCAAACGGCGGTACCATGGCCTTTCTGGCAATGTCTGGAGCAGTGATGCTTCCTCTTTTTGGGCTGCTACTGTGCAATCGGCGTCAGGCATAAGAGGTGGAGCGGAGAATAAGTGAGATAGCAATCTGCCATAAAGGATGGCGTCGCGGAGCAACTAACGGTTGGGAAGGAAAGTGAGTCGTGCAGTTGGTTCTCAGACGTGTATTTGAGGTGGTGCGGTTTTGTTGCCGAGGTGATATGAATTATATTGAAAATATCTGCACAACATTACAAAAGATAAAGACCATAAATGCGGTAAAACGTTCGTGGCAGCATTTTTGAAGTTGCGAAATGGCCTTCCTTACGCCATGAGTTATCGCTGACAATTTAGGGTGCTCAGGAAGCCGCCCGCCTGCATTTGCCCCGACCGGAGAATTTTCCACCATATGACGCTTTTCCCCATGCGATTTGTCCATTCGCTCTTTTCCAGCATCGGCTCCGCGCGCCGCCTGCTGATGCTTTGTTCCATGCTGGTGCTGTTGCCCTCCATGGCGCGTGCGGGTGAATTCATCATTCTGAGTGGTGGCCCTGCCCTTCGTATTTATGAAGCGGATAAGCGCGCGACGCATGATAAGTATTGGTTCAACTTTATCGATTCCGCACAGCTTCGCATCCATCAACTGCGGCCTAAACTGCAGCCGGGCGATGAGATTACGTGGCTGGTTTTTCGCCCTGGTTACGCCGACCGTGCCGTTGAAATGAAGAATGATCCCAAGGAGTTGACGAAGCTGAATCTGCTGGATGAGATCATGAAAAAGGCGAATGCCGAGAACGTGACGCTGATGTGGATCGACAACAAGGATCAGCTCATCAATTACATGAACAAGGGTAAGGACCGCAGCAAGTCGCCCCTGGTCGGTTTTGAGTTTTTCGGCCACAGCAACAAGGCCTGTTTCCTGCTGGACTACAGCAACAATGTAGATGGCATGTCCACGGAATATCTTCACGTGGTGGATTTCGGTAAGATAAACAAAGGTATCTTTGCCAAGAACGCCGTGTGCCAGAGCTGGGGCTGCCATTCCGGCGAGCTCTACAGCCCTCGCTGGAAGAGCCGTTTTGGGATCTCCATGGTCGGCGTGATTGGCAAGACGGATTACTCTCGCGTGCGCCTGGGCGATCTGCCGTTTGAAAGCACGGGCAAAAATAACTGGACGCAGTAATTCGTTCTGATTTGAGCATTTTCCGAACTTTGCCTGCATTCACATGACCTTTTCTCTGAAACACTTTCGTGCGTCTCTGAGTCTTCTTCTCGGCATAGCGTTTTGCGCCGGTATGATCGGCGGGATAGCGACCCAAGCACATGCCCAGTCGAGGCCGGCCGCGGAGACGATTCTGCAGCCACCGCCCAAGGTACCGGTTCCGCCGCAGGGTGAAGTGCCAACTGGTGCCCCCGCGCAGCTTCCTGCCGCACGCACAGGAAAGGGAACCGTATTTTTCGGTCACCGCTTTTATGGCGAAAAAGAGGCAGGCTGGGGCTGGGTGCGTTCCGCTTCCGACAGTTGGGCAAATGCCAAGTGGTGTGCTCTGAAGGAGACGCCTGGTGTTATCATGGCACCATTCCGCACTCTGCCCAACCGTTGGGACGATCACAATCACGAGTATAAGTTCTGGGGTCGCTGGGCTGATTACACAGCCTACGATCCCCATCGCGATGAAGATCTGCCTGTATTCATCATTGAAGGCTACGAGTCCCTTGGGCCGCAGAAGGACCTGAAGCGCACGCCGGGCGCAGTGCGTCGCAATCGTCCCAGCCGTGGAGCCACCTCCCGCTAACGCTGCTATCCTCTTTATGCGCATGAAGTTACCTGCGGTTTTTGGAATGACGCTGACGGTATGGGCTGTGGCAATACTGATTTCCTTTGCCGCTGCATCAGCCCAGGCGGAAAGACCTCATGCAGCCACCATTCTTGCTCCGCCACCCAAGGTGCCCATACCTCCGCAGGGCGAGGTGCCGACTGGCAATCCTGCTAAGCTGCCGCCCGCTCGTCCCGGTTCCGGGGAATACTTCATAGGCCATCGCTTTTACGGTGAAAAAGAAGCCGGCTGGGGCTGGATCAAGAAGCCGGACGAAAAGTGGTCCGATGCAAAGTGGTGCAGTCTGAAGGAAAAGCCGGGCTCGATTGTGGCGCCGTACCGGTTGCTGCCGAATCGCTGGGACGACCATAATCATGAGTATAAGCTCTGGGGTTACTGGGCGGACTATACCGCGTACGATCCCTATCGCGACAAAAACTGGCCCGTGTTTGTATTGAAAGGCTACGAGTCGCTAGGGCCGCAGGAAAAGCTTAAGCTTAAGCCGAGCACTGGGCGCAGCGTCTCGCCCAGCCGTGCGTCCTCGTCGCGCTGATCT
The DNA here is from genome assembly GCA_041287705.1 of Methylacidiphilales bacterium. Lineage (GTDB taxonomy): Bacteria > Verrucomicrobiota > Verrucomicrobiia > Methylacidiphilales > UBA1321 > LW23. Next base: position 2,420 of record JBGGNE010000497.1, read on the forward strand.
CTACTGCCGGCGGACATTGTTACATATCAAGCCTTTAACTCATCTATCGTGTTTGGACTACGCATAAGAATTCTGGATATCGTCGCCTGGCTGCTGCTCTTTCTGGTGGTGACCTCCTTCTTCATGCCGTGGCTCAAATTCCCCCAGGATGGTGGTGCTCCGGATCCTGATGCGGCAGTGGATCAGCTCAGCGAAGAGTCAGAGTTAACTCTCTTCGCGCGCTACGTACTTCCCTATACGGAGGACAAGCGCGTCAAGGTGCGCGTACCGGATATCCGCCTTTCGCCGGCACAGATTGTGGCTTCCTTTCATGACAAGAAACTGGAACCCCAGCGCAAGGATCTGGTGGAATCCCACGTGCTTGGTTTTGGCAGGCAGGAAGCCAATGCGTGGTTGCTTTTCGCCGCGATTCCCCTGGCTATATTCGCGCCGCTCTTCATGTCCCTGACTCAGAAGAAATGGACGCTGCTTCTGCCTCTGGCTGGTTGCTTCAGCTGGTATCTTTCTCTGCGCTATCGCCTGGATGACAGCAGTATGGAGCGCATGAGCGGACCCTACGCCGATATTGGGCTCTGGCTTGCAGCATATACTATTCTGGCGCTTTGTTTACTGCTCTTCATCCGGTTTCTGCTGCCGCTGGAATCGCGTTTGTAGCGGCAGGGAAAGCACAGTTGGTGCCTCGAATTCAGACGGTGACTGTAGTAGCTGCAGCCTGCGTGCCGAGAAGATCTGCATAGGCACCTGAAATCAGCGCATCCGGGGAGATTTCGAGCGCTTTCAGCAGTTCTTCTGCAATGGTCTGACCTTCTTCCAGTGACTGTTCCGCATGCAGTACGACTTCCAGTTCAAGGAAAGAGCCGAGTCCCTGGACTTCATCCAGATGAATGCGTGTCTGGCCCTTCATGTAGAGGGTACGTACTTTTTGAACCGTGCGGACTTCGCCAAGAGCAGCGGCAAGGAATGTGCGCGTTTCTTCGGGGGCTGGTATGGGCAGAATCTGATACTCGGAATGTTTCGGCCCGGGCTGATCCGGCCTGCGGTAAAAGATCAGCTCCGCAGGCGGTGAGGGAAATACACGCAACTTCAGGCGACCATGCGGGCATTTGAAGAACGTATCCGTCTGATGCAACACTTCGGCGGGACCGTCGGCAAGTTGCTTTGCCAGCGCGTACTGTCGGGCGGGATCGGCCAGGCGCGCCTTTATTTCGATGTTGGATGGCATGGGAAAATCAATCTTTGCACTTTTATTCCTGCTTAACGGCCGCCGCAATATTGATCTTGGAGGCTTTGCGGGCCGGCAAGTAGGCCGCCGCAATGGAAGCCGCAATCACCCAAACCGGAAGCCACAGCAGGAAGGGCCACGGAGTCGCCCAGGTAATGGTCCAGCCGAAGTAGGACATATTGATGACGTAGCTCAGCACTGCGGCAAGCCCCAGACCCGCGATAATCCCCAGAAACGCACCCACAAGGGCGATCATACCTGCTTCCCACAGAATGATAGCCTGCACCTGCTTGCGTGACGCACCAGCCGCTCGCAGCAGACCGATTTCGCGGCGTCGTTCGGTAACCAGGATGGAGAGGTTAAGTACGATGCCCAGTGCGGAAATGACGATGCCGACAGTCTGAAGGACATAAGTCACCGAAAAGGTTTGATCGAAAATGCGAAAGACCAGGAACCTCAGTGCCATGTTGGAGAAAATGCTGAACTCGCCGTATGGTGCCACCTTCTCGCGCAAATAATCCTGAATGGGCTGGGCGGAGGTATCGTTGTCGGCGTACAGAGCAATGCTGTTGACCGTGTCATCGCGCCACCACTCGCGGTACTTGGCCAGATCCACAATAATCAGGCCCATCTCGCTCGTATAGTCCGGGAAGGTGCCCGCAACATACAGATTGCGTTCACCCGTCGTAGTGAGCAGCGGGACGATGTCTCCTCGCTTCACTTTCATTCTGCGTGAAAAGCTTTCGCTGACAAGGATGTGGCCCTCTTTAGCCGCAAGGGGAAGGATTTCGGCTGAGGGACCCTCATTTACGGTAAGGCTGGTAAGGCGCGTCGCCTGAGTGAAGTCGAATGTCGCGAGCTTAACCGTGTTCTGCTTGTACTGAATCCTGATTTCCCGATAGAGGTCCGCCGCAACAACGCCAGGTGCCTTCTGGGCAATCTCCACCACTTCTTTGGGAATCGGCATGCGCACACCGATCAGGGAGCTGGCCGGGGAAAGGAATACGTCGGCCTGAATGCTTTGGGTCAGCCAGTTTTCCACGCTTTTGCGGAAACTGAAGATCATGGTGGATATGCCGACAACCATGGAGATTGCCGTTACCAGTGCCGCAATGGTGATGGAATTGCGGTGGAGCGAGCGTCCGAAATGGCCTACAGCAATATCCAGAAGCATGTTCTTGTAGACCTGCTGGCCGCGCAGTAATTCAGACAGCGCAAGACAGACAGGCGGCACGAAGAAAGATACCCCCAGTAGCAGGAACAATGCGGAGCCGAAGCTGAGCCATGCCGGGCCCCATCGCAACGCTATTTGCGCGACAGCAACAGAAAGACCCAGCATGGCGACTCCGCCGAGCAGCCAGGAGCGTGTGTGCCGCAGGCTTTTCTCACGCAGGTAGCCAGTGTGAAGTGCCTGGACGATCGGCACTCGCGAGGCTTCCGTAGCGGGGTACCACGCCGCGATTAGCACGCCCAGACAGCCGAGACCCACTGCCGCGACAATCGACCAGGGCGAGATGAAAAGCTGCTGGATACTGATCAGAATGTAGTGCATGGAAATCGTCTTGGAGACGATGCCGATGAGTTGCCCCGCGAGAACAATTCCCAGCCCAATTCCCAGCGCGACACCGATTAACCCCTGAAGCAAAGATTCCGCCAGGAAGATCAGCCGTACCTGCGATGGCGTCATGCCTAATGCGCGCAGGATACCGATTTCCGTGCGGCGCCTTACCACGGCAGTGGCCACCGTATTGTAGATAAGAAATGCGCCTACCAGCAGCGATACCAGAGAAAGCGCGGTGAGATTAAGCTGAAACGCTCCCACCATTCGTTCGATCTTTTGCCCACGCCGATCGGGCTGGCGGACTTCCACGTTGGCCGGGGTTCTAGGGGAGAGTTCCGCTGCGACACGCTCCGGGCTCGCGCCTTCTCGTACAATGGCCAGAATGCGGGAGAGCTGACCGCTAAACCCGAATACTTCCTGTACCGTGGCAATATCCATCACCGCCAGATGCTCATCCGCGCCAGCCTCTATGTCATTCTGGCGCGCCTTTCCATCTTTGCGCTGGTCTTCCCCCAGCTTGAGGAGAAACGCAACCTTCAGCATGCGCGGCCCTTTGGACGTGGATACGCGCAGCGTATCGCCGAGCTTCAGCCCAAGGCGCCTGCAGAGAGGTTCGGTGAGGGCGATCTGATTTGGATCGCTCAGGAAGGTCATGGCCCGCGAGGGATCGGCTACCGTCTGACCGCCGACGAAGTCGTAGCTGCGCAGGGGTGCGTTGGAGAAAACATCCACGCCCATCACCTGCAGGTATTCTCCGCGGAAGTCGGGAAGCGGCACAACCACTTCCACCAGCGGGGTCGCGGAAGCTATGTCAGGGTGATTTCTCACCATTGTATACAGCGTTTCGTCGAAACGAATGCCTTCCCCGGTCAGCTCCAGATTTGCCCGGCCCGCTACTACATCTACCGAAGCGCGAAACGACTGGATGGCGCTATAATTAACTATCTGGATGCTGATAAAAACCGTAATGCCCAGAGCCACACCCAAAACGTTCAGCAACGTCTGAACGCTGTGCCGTGCAAAATAGCGTAAGCTATGGACAAGAAATAAACGAAGCACAGGAGAAGAGAGTATTGGCAACGAGGCGGGTTACCGCTTTACGACAAATAACTTAAGTACGATATCATGGATATACAGAAGAATGTGTATTCTAGGAAGCAGCCGCCGCCTCTGCACATTCCGTGCCGGGATCATCCACCACGCGACCGTCGCGCATCTGCACCAGGCGGTCGGCCATCCCCGCTACTTCGCGACTGTGCGTTACCATAACGATCGTTGTGCCATTGTTGCGTCCCAACTCGCGAAGAATGCGGACGACGTTGGCGCTTGCTTCGGAATCAAGATTTCCCGTGGGCTCATCGGCAAGCAGCACGGGCGGCTTCAGCAGCAGCGCACGCGCCAGTGCGGCGCGTTGCGTTTCGCCGCCGGATAGCTGGTGCAGCATATGTCGCGAGCGTTTTGTCAGCCCCACTTCCTCCAGCAACGCGGCGGCGCGTTCCTTAAGTGTCACTCCACCAGGGACCGAAACTCCTGCCAGTAAACCCGGCAGCATCACGTTTTCTTCTACGGTCAGTGTCGGCAGCAAATTAAACGACTGAAATACGATGCCAACCTTTTCACGGCGAAGCAGGGTGAGCTCCTGTTCCTTCATCCTGTGAATCGGCTTTTGATCCAGGTAGACTTCTCCCTTTTCCAGTGTGTCGAGGCCGCCGAGAATATGGAGCAGCGTACTCTTGCCGCAACCGCTTGGGCCCATGAGGGCAATAAACTGGCCCGCAGGCACTTCCAGAGAGACGCCGCGTAGTGCAGCCACGGCAGAAGCGCCTTCGCCGTAGCTCTTGGTGGCGTTTTGAATACGGATCATGTCGCGCGGATTCTGGCAGAGACCCGCCCTCTTCTGCGAGGGAAAACGTGAAGAATCCACGGCTCCGGCGGCGGGTTGGACCAGGCCCTGTAGCGTGGTGTCTTGCTGCCGCGCATTTCAACAAAGTCGGCGTCTGCGGCTGTGCAGGGATGCGTCAGGCTATAGTAATAGTGGGGCATCGGTGCCTTGGCTCTCACCTGATCGGCCCGTGTAAGCACGGTTCGTCTGGTGACGAAGGCCGGGCGTCGCGTGCTGTCCAGGTGCGCGATTTTTGCTTTGATTGGAGGCGCCGGCTTCTTGAGAGCGGAAGCGGATGGAAGCGGCTGGGCGGCATCCAGTGCCTGTGCCTCGCAAACTTTCATTCGCATGTCTGCACGCGCGGACTCAAAGCTGGCGATGGCAAAGCGCATGTCCTCCCAGGCCGTAATGTCTGTGCGTTCAGGAATGCGCCACTTTGGTGAGAGCGCATACATTGTGACGCCGCAAGCATGGCAGGCGCGATTTACGTATGCGTTGTTCATCCAGACTACGGAGCGCGTAGAACGGCGGCAATTAGTGCAAATAAACGAACATTTGTTCACGGTGAAGTCCTTCCCGCAGGATTGACCCTGGAGCGAAGAGTTTTCCTTTATACGATCGGGAAAGAATTGCTCTCAGTAGCAGTGCGGCCAAATTCTGCTCCCGCTTAGTCCGACCACTTATAAAATCGATGCTCTTGATAGCTGGGATCATCTATCACGAATAGTGCTTCGGCTTCGGAACATTCCTGGAATTCGAACTTTATGTCTCGATGTATCGGAGGAATCCTTATCATGAGATTCGCTGCGGAGGATGCAGTAACCTTAGCAGGCACGTTTAGCCGGCCCTGCATCTCCTGATTGAGCAAAGCGTTGCTAAGAAGCCAGTACCGGCGACTTTCTCTAAAGTGTATGCAGTAGAGAACGGAGCGTTTGAGTCGTTTCCAGCCCTTTATATCACTACGGACAGGAAGGCTTGAGCACCTGATCCCATGCATTAGCTTACGGCATAGAGGGCACTTGCGATGCTTGATTCCGGGATTCGGCCATGAATTCGCCGCACGTGCCGTCCGACGGCACTCTAAGCAAACAAACGTTCTACTAAACATGGCAGTACGTCGAAAATCTTTTTTTCTAATTGGCTACATGCAGATTAACCACACCGATCTGATTATCTTTAAAAGACGCTGACTGACTCTGCAGGATGCAGATGCCTTTGGTATCATCAAACTGAAAACCCACCTTTCCTGCTCCGCGTACCCGATATGTAATTAAATGTTTCCAGGCTTTTACTTCCTTGTCCAGAAAGTAACCATGTATGTTTGTCGATGATGAATTTATCGCTGGATAATCAAAGGTGCAGAAGACAAAGTCGGTATCGCCGTACTTATGAGGTTGCCAGTTCTGTGCGTTGGGATGGATTTTTCTAAGTTCATCCACATCTTTAAACTGTAGTTCATCGCCATCTACTATAAGGTTGTTTCCATCGGTCAACAGATGATCATGCGCCTGAGCAACGGCAAGGTAGTGAATAAGGAACATTACCCCTATAAGCATGAACAGCGGTATGATCAGAACATTGTTTACCTTGAGCTGTTGCATAATTGCTCCTCGCATATCCCGGGTGATAAATCAGGCAACGCGACGCAGATTGGAGGGCAGAATGTTCAGCTCGGCGCGGTATTTGGCGACAGTGCGGCGGGCGAGAGGAATACCGCGTTCGGAAAGGATTTTCACGATCTCCTGATCCGACAACGGCTTGTGCAGATCTTCGCGGGAAATGAGCTCCTGAATGGAGTTCTTTACGCTGGTGTTCGACATGACTTCGCCGCTGGACGTCTGGTAGCCAGGAGTGAAGAAGAATTTCAGATCAAACAGACCCCACGGCGTCTGAATGTATTTATTAGCGATGGCGCGGCTGACGGTCGTTTCATGAACGCCTACAATTTCCGCCACCTGGCTCATCGTTAACGGCTTCAGGTGAGCCGTTCCTTCGTCAAAGAACTCCCTCTGGCGTTTGACGATTTCCGTGGCGATATTCTGGATGGTCTGCTGGCGCTGGTGAAGGCATTTGATCAGGAATTTGCCGGCGCGAATTTTCTCCTTCAGATACTCGCGCAGATTGGTGTCCTTGCCGTTATTGGCCAGCAGGTCCTTGTACGTGTCCGAGATACGCAGACGCGGAATCGGGTCCTCGTTCATCACGACTGTCCAGACTCCACCGATCTTCTGCACAGCCATTTCCGCCGCGACCACGTTCTGCTTATCGTCGGAGGTAAAGCTGCTGCCGGGGCGTGGATTCAGTGTGCTGATGAAGTGAGCGGCCTGTTGAATGCGCTCGATGGGAACCTTAAGTGCACGCGCGATTTCCTGGTGCTTCTTACGCCCGAGCTGGTCGAGGTGCTGCCCGACGACTGCGGCTTCCACATCCTCGCTCTTGCCAAGGCGATCCAGCTGAATGAGAAGGCACTCCTTCAGGTCACGTGCACCGACGCCTACGGGATCGAAAGTCTGGACCAGGGCAAGAGACTGCTGCGCAAGGGTGTAGTCCGCCTGAACGCTCTGTGAGACTTCCAGCAGCGGTACCTTCAGGTAACCAGCTTCGTCCAGATTACCGATAATTTCCTTGCCGATCCGAATGATCCGCTGATCATTAGTCGAAAGAATCAACTGCTGTTCAAGGTGATCCGAAAGATGCGTGGCTTCCACCTGGCTATCGAAAAGAAACTGGCGGCGCTCGGCGGCTTCCTGCGTGTAGGGGGAGGTGGAGTGGGACTGAGCAAAGTATTCGCGCCATTCCTCGTCATTCTGGCGCAGGACGTCTAACTCCTTTTCCCATTCGGCATCGCTGTCTTCTTCCTGCTTCGCTTCCTCCCGGTTTTCTTCAAGAACCGGATTAATCTCCAGCTCCTGTTGTATTAACGACTGGAGCTCCATGACTGGCGCCTGCAGAAACTGCAGCGACTGCTGCATCTGGGGCGAGAGTGTTTGGCCGAGCGAGAGGTTTTGGTGTAGGCCGATACCGGACATGCCCGCATCGTAACATGCTCTTGAAATCAAGCAAGCAGAAAACGTGCCACGAACTTTGCTTGAATCGCTGCCTTTGGCGACAATCCTACCTTATTCAGAGTACCGACAACACTGGGACAATATAATAATTTTTTGCCAAGTCAAGCAAAGACCAATTTTACCCAATCGTTACGCGCAAGAACGGACGTCTCCGCACGCATGTTGCCGCTGCCACGATGCAAAACGCGTCAGTTCTTGCCTACATCAGATGTACATCTGAAGAGGGTGTTCAGCTAGCCGGCATATCGACTTAAACGGAGGGGACCTGTTTGCCTTTGAGAAGTCGAATCGTACTGCGGATGAGCGCTCCGGATAGTACCATCGTGGCGAGAACTATCAGAGCAGCCAGTGAATTTTGCGTAAGGTCATCACCCTTATAGATGTAGGCAGGGGAAAGGTGTCTCCATACCTTGGAGCGACTGAAGGCGGACTGATCCTTTGCGGGAGCGAAGATGAGGTCTCCGGCGGTTTTGCGCATGGATTCGTCGATAAAGTAGGTGAGACGTGTGGGAAAGCGTTTGGCAATGGGATCTTCGGTTAGCCTGGCTTTTTCAAGCCAGTCATTGGCGGTGACTGGACCAATGGGTTTCACTTCCAAAGGATCGACCACAGGTATGGTTGTGTCCGCATACAGAAGACGACCGGGCCAGGGTACTGGATTATCCGATGTGAGTTCTTTAAGCGGAGTGCCCTCCATGCGCTCATTAGCAATAACTGCCACTCGGAGGATTCGAGAAGAGGTTTCCGACGAGAGTTTGCCCGGCAACGGGGCTGGCACTGCTTCCTGTGGTTCGCTGTAGGGGAAGAATGGTTCGTCGGTGGTAAAACTCATACGCACGGCGCTGCCTGTCAGTTTCCCCTTCTTATCAGAGTCTGCATGAGACAGCTTGAAGGCCGTGAAGATCCACTTCCCCGCAACATAAGGTTCAAGCCATTTATCGAGTCCGGCAGGAGACTCATAGCCGTTGGCACGCAGCCACTCGGCCAGGGCCCGGGAATCGCCGGCACGCAGTATCGCGGCATCCAGCCCTGCAACACGCTGACGGTGAAGTACGTTTACGTCGATAGGTGCTTCCGATTCCAGATCAACAGTAATTTTACTGAATACTGCGGTAACTGTAGTGCCTAGTTGACGCAAAACAGCGAGGCCTATGAGTGAAACTGCAAACAAAACTAACAGCAACTGAATCCTGCCGTTCTTATAACTATTGGCGTAAGCAATCAGGTATAAGAGAACCAGCAGGAATATGACGGCAGGCCCAACTATATAGGCGTAGTTGAACGGCGTGTAATGTATAACGGGTGGATAGATACGTTCGCGCGATATGTTCTGTGCCAGAGAAAAGATGGCAGGATCCGCTTCCTCAAGCTTCGGAACATTGGGAGTCGGGACAATAAATCCCAGATTGTTTACCTGTCGGCCATTTGAAGAACTGAAGACAGCCTGTCGGATAAAGTGCTCAGTTTTGGATTCCTTATCCCAGATAATGACGGCCGGTTCATCTGCAATGCTAATTTTTTCAAAGTTCTCTTCCCCAGGCGCGCAGGGAGGGGGAGTGATCGCACAGGCATGGGCCCGCAGTGCAAGAGAAAGATTCAGAATCGCTGCAAGTATGCTGATGAATACAATGCTTCGGGCCATGCTGATACTCTATATCATACAATGTGTATTCTTCAATACAAATGTAAATGCGCCATCGAATTATCATGGGGCCGGTGGATACATATCTTCAAGCGCCGTGAGAGCGGAAAGTCCCGGTTCGCGGATCGTGAGCTTTGCATCGCCTGCTGCTTCCCACCGGTGCAGGGTCTGTTCGGTGACTTTCAGCTTTTTGGCGAGACGTTTGTGAGACATGTCCAGGCGCATTCTCAGGGCTTTAATGGTATTGCTGGTGTGCACAAAAGGAGTTGTCCGCGCTGGCCTGGGATGAAGCTTTTTGAGTTTAAGCAACTTGGAGGCAGCTTCCTTTTCCCTTTTCCGCTCCTTTTCCCTAAGATATTTCATGGTTACAATAACCGGATAGTGGAAGTCTGGATTCTGTAACTTAGGTTCGCCTTCCAACTCTGCTTCAATAGTTGCTACTTCTGTGGGAGAAACAGGCACAGGGTCGATCTGCTGAGGTTTCGCTGCAACATCTTCAGCAACAGGCTCCGAAGCCTCAATATCCGCGCCAAAGATGTCGTTGAGTGAACTGCCGGCTGACAGCCTTCGCCTTTCTTTACTGCCTGGGGGCCTGCTGGAAATAGCGACGCTTGTTTCCGCTGCGGCTGCCGCTATGAGGCTGTTGTGGTCAAGCCCGCGCAGTTTGAAGAGAAGCTCCGGCCGCGTGTCGAGCCGGGCGCCTACGCCATAAAGCACGGCGGCCACATGCTTACACATATCGGCGTAGTCCGGGCAAGAGCAACTCAAGTGTATTTCACGCGGGGAGGGGAAAAGTCCGTCCTGCTTGTCCGTGACAATCCTCATGATCTCATCGGAAATCCTGCCTTGGAGAAGCTCGATTAAAGAGGCGATTTTACCTCGGCATCTGGCCTGAATTCGCTCCCATTTGGCTGGTTCCAGGGGTTGTATGGTAATTGTTTCCTCATACACTTCCGTGCCCTGAACCAGGGCGGTGATAACGCCCGCTTCAATTCCCAGATGAAGTACGGCGCCATTGCGCACATAGCTGCGACCTCTTGGCAGACGCGTCGCGAAGTCGCTGTAGGATTCCAGGTGTTTGCACCATGCCGCACCCCAGAAGCTGGTGGCAATCTTGGTGCGATGTGGCAGTTCGCCCACCGGATCTACTTCCCGGCCTCTGGCTCGAAGCTGCTTAATCTTCTTGGAGGCCTGTTGCTTGCGCGCACTTGCACTGGGAGTTGGGGCGTTATAGAACCAGCTCATAGTATCGTTCCTATCCTGGTAATGGGTTTTTCAGACTATTTCAGCACGCGTGACGTCCAGGCGGACGAAGTCCAGTAATTCGGCATTGCTCATTTCAGTAAGAGCTTTTTCGGCGCCGTCTCCGGTAAGAATAGCATCCGCGGTTTCCTGTTTGTCGGTGATAAGAGCGTCAATTTTTTCCTCAAGCGTTCCAGAAGTCACGAACTTATGGACCAGCACGTTGCGCTTTTGTCCAATACGGAAAGCGCGGTCGGTTGCCTGGTTTTCGACCGCTGGGTTCCACCAGCGATCGAAGTGAACGACATGAGAAGCGGCCGTGAGCGTCAGGCCCGTGCCGCCGGCCTTTAGCGATAACACAAAATAGGGAGGGCCATCGCTGCGCTGGAACTGCTCTACCATGCGTTGCCGCGATTTGACGTGCGTGCCGCCGTGGAGAACCAGTCCGCGGCGACCAAACACTTCGGTCAGGCAGCGATCCAGCGGTTCGGTCATTTCCTGAAACTGCGTGAAGACGAGCACTTTTTCGCCGCGGGACGCGATTTCTTCGCACAAGGATTTCAGGCGCATGAACTTGGCGCTGTGTTCGGGCTCATAGTTCCCGCCTTTGGTCACCTGATCCGGGTGATTGCAGATCTGCTTGAAGCGCATCAGATAAGTAAGGACGAGACCATTCCGGTGGATGCCTGTTTCGCTGGATTCCATCAGAGCTGTGGATAGTGCATTGGCGCTTTGCTGGTACAGGCGAGCCTGCGACGGAGACAGGCCGCAGAAAACCCGCATCTCGGTCTTGTCCGGCAGATCCGTGATGATGGACTTGTCGGTTTTAAGGCGGCGCAATATATAGGGGGCGACCAGGCGTCGCAAAGGCGAGTAATTGATGACCGGCTCCGGAGTCGCACTGTTGGCAGCAGAGTCCCCGTCAGCCTCAGTGGGTACTGCGGGTGTGCTGAGCCGTTTTACAAATTTTTTGAATTCGCCGAGGGTGCCCAGCAGACCGGGGTTGATGAAATCAAACAGAGACCAGAGATCGCCGAGATGGTTTTCGACCGGGGTGCCTGTCATGGCAATGCGAGCGTCCGCTTTCAGACGGCGGGCAGCCTTGCTCTGTCGCGATCCGTGGTTTTTAATGGCCTGGGCTTCGTCCAGGATAACCCATCCCCAGCGTGTGGCAGCCGGCCACTCCATGCGTGTCAGCATTCCATAGGTGGTAATAACCACATCGGTATTCGGGAGGATGGGGGCGGGATCGTCCTGCCCTCCGGGTCCTTCGGACCGGTGCGAAACATGGATGCGGAGTGTGGGTGCGAATTTAGCTGCTTCACGCTTCCAGTTGCCGATCAGCGATGCGGGTACAACAAGCAGCGATGGAGGTGAGTTGGGAAGTTCATGCTTTTTGCGTAACAACGTAGCAATGACCTGAATGGTTTTGCCAAGACCCATGTCATCCGCCAGGCATGCTCCCAAACCTGTGCGTGCACAGAACCAAAGCCATCCAAGTCCACGTGCCTGATAGGGACGCAACGTCGCCTGAAAATCCGGTGGGGGCGCGGCAGCTTCCGGCGAGGCGAGCCGGGCAAGCATCTCCTGTACGGCTGCGTCGGGCTGCGCAAAGGCCCAGCCATGGCTAAGGTCTTCTTCTACATCTCCAAGGTCTGCAGGGGCGCCGGCCAGCATGCGCATCCCTTCGATAAAGGAAAGCCCGTCGCCACCTTCCAGCCCTTTCCAGTGGTCCAGAGCTTCTTTTAGCTGCTCGCGATTTACCTCGATCCAGTTGCCCCGAAAAAGCACAAGCCCGTCGTCACCATTTAAAAGCGCTTCAATTTCATCCGGCGTCAGCGTCTGCCCATCCACCATAACGTCCAACTTAAAGTCCAGCATGGCGTCGAGGCCTATACCGCTGTCCTTTTTCTTGCCAATGGTCGCTGCCACTTTCGGGCGGGTACCACGTTTCTTCCACCAGTTTGGCAGACGTACCAGCAGCCCGGCATCCTCGAAAATGGGGACGTGGCTCAGAAATTCGTATGCTTCAGCCGGCGTCCAGGCCAGGGGATGATAGATGTCGCCTTCCTCGATCAGGGATGCGATAAGCGGGCTGGCCTTGGCCGCTGCGTTCAGAGGGGTTAGCAGCTTCAGCAATGCCGCTTTGTTTCCTGCTCCGCTGTATTCGCTCAGTGCTTTGCCCAACGGAATCTGCATCACGCGCCCCGACTGCGAGAGTCCCGAAGAGTAGGATGCCATGAAACCAAAGGGAAACTCTGGATCCGCCTTGTTCTCCGCCAGATGCAGGGTAACACGACCTACACGAGACCAGGCGGGAGCGTGCTTCTGCAAAAATGCCGCGATGCTTCCTTCTTCTTTAATGCGCCCACGGGTCCAGGCATTCAGGCGCGCCCAGATTTCGCGGAAGACGTAAGGCGACAGGTATTCGGCGCCGCGCATGGGGGGCGCGCTGAGTGTCCAGTCGAAAAGAAGGGCATTATCAGGCGGCGGTACGTCTTCAAAAAGGGAACCCGAATTCGTACTGCTTTCCGGTATCTGGCAAACGGTTCTTATAAAGTGATCGGCCAGTCGCTTCCAGTAGAGCGTGGAAGCATCCGCGCCCGGATTGGATGCCCGACTGCCCAGTGCAAACAGACCTGCTGATTCGGACTCGGCAAATCCCTCCGCCACCGCGCTTTCTGCATCCAGACAAAGCAGCACTCCGTCTGGAGTCAGCTCATAGCTGGCGGCTGAAAACAAAACGGTCTGAGACGAAGAAAGAACAGCTTCGGCTGAAGTAGACATCGACACTTGAGATAAGCAAAAGTGGGGCTGGATACCACCACATTAGTACGTTTTCATGAAAATTATATCAGCAACTGGTTCCTACAAGTTTTTCTTAATCTTTCGGAAAGATAGTGTCGATCACGATATTGATGAGCTGCGGATTGTCTTTATTAGCGAGGCAAATTCGCCCATTGCTTGAATCATTGACTAATCTGTAACTTTATGTACAATAAAAGGGTAATCGCGCCAACCCTGGAGTTTACGTTATGATGTCATGCTCTCCAGCTCTATATCGACCCCAGGAATCCGGTGTGGAGCTGGAGCAAAACCACAGGATTCTCGTTGTCGACGACAACGAATCTATCCACGACGATTTCCGGAAGATTCTGGGTACCGACATGGCCGAAAGCGTTGGCAGCCTGGATGCACAGGAAGCCAGTCTTTTCGGTACCGACTCGGAAGCCAGCGTCGAGCCGCGTCCCGTTTTTGCGATCGATTTTGCATCCCAGGGCGGTGAGGCCCTGCGCTTTGTGCAGGATGCTTGCCGGGTGCGCCGTCGGTACGCCATGGTCTTCATGGACGTGCGTATGCCCCCCGGCTGGGACGGCGTGGAGACATCGTTAAAGCTGTGGGAAGTGGATCCGGACCTTCAGGTTGTCATCTGTACTGCCTACTCGGACAGGTCGTGGGATGAAATCATGGAGAAGGTGCGCAACCCGGACCGCGTACTGATCCTGAAAAAGCCATTCGACACAATCGAAGTGTTGCAACTGGCCAACGCGTTGACAGAAAAATGGTCGCTACTTCAGGCATCCCGCCGCAATCGTGAGGAATTGGAGCGCACTGTAAATCGTCGTACTCGCGAACTGCAGGCCAGCGAGCAGCGGTTCCGCAAGCTTAGTGCCAGTGCGCCCATTGGTATCTTTGAGACTGATGCGAACGGTCAGAGTCTGTATGCCAATCCGCGGCTTCAAAAGATTCTGGGATTGCCCCCTGGTGATTGTCTGGGCACTGGCTGGGAACGTGCGGTGCATCCGGACGACGCGAACTTTATCTCTCGCTGGAACGAAGCTGTGCGGTCCGGGCTGGATATAGAGGATGAATTCCGCTGCCGTACCCCTGAGGGCGAGGTGCGCTGGGTCCACGTCAGCGCTACGGCGATCCGTTCCGAAAGCGGCGAACTGACAGGCCATGTGGGCTCTGTTGAAGATATTACGGCTCGTAAGGCGATTGAAACCGAGCTGGAAAGAGCCCGCGATACCGCCCTGGAATCCGCAAGGCTGAAATCACAGTTTCTGGCCAACATGAGTCACGAAATCCGTACGCCTATGAATGGCGTCATCGGCATGACGAATCTGTTGCTGGATACGCAGTTGAGCTGTGAGCAGCGGGATTTTGCCGAAACAATCCGCACCAGCACCGATGGATTGCTCGCCATCATCAATGATATTCTGGATGTCTCCAAGATCGAAGCCGACAAGCTGACATTTGATCAGGCACCGTTCGATATGCGCGAGTTGCTGGAGATCAGCCTGGAGCTGCTGGCCGAGCGCGCCCAGAAAAAAGGGATCGAACTGACCGGCTTTATTCAGCCAGGAACGCCGCTCTCGCTCATCGGTGATTCAGGACGCATCAGGCAGATCCTCACCAACCTGGTGGGAAATGCGATCAAATTCACTAACAGTGGCGAAGTGACTGTTCGCGTTTATAGGGAGAATGAAGAGCAAATCAGGCAAAACAGCGCCGAGCATCGTGCCTCTCTTAAGATTGAGATACACGATACCGGCATAGGTATCGCGCCAAGTGCGCAGAGTGCAATTTTTGAAGCTTTTCAGCAGGCCGACGCCTCTATAGCCACTACATTCGGCGGCACTGGACTGGGGCTTGCCATTTGCAAGAGCCTTGTAGAGAAGATGGGGGGCGGCATTGGAGTTGAAAGCACTCCGGGCAAAGGTTCCATGTTCTGGTTTACGCTGCACTTGCCTCTGCAGCACCCAAAGATGCAGGCGGACTCGGGCAGTGGGAATACAGGAGCGGTGTTCCAGGATCGATTTGCGGGAATTCGGACGCTGGTTGTTGATGATAACGCGACACATCGACGCTTTTTAATGGAGCTGATGCAGCTCTGGAATATACGTGTGGACCACACCGCCACGGGGGAAGATGCGCTGCGCATCATGCGACAGGCAAGTACTGCGGGAGATCCGTTTCACCTCGCTATTGTGGATCAGTACATGCCCGAAATGGATGGCGTGGAGCTGGCACGAAAGATAAAAGCGACTCAGCAGTCCGCTGTTATTGAGCGAATTTCTGATGCCCGGGTGATTTTAATGACGCCCTTCGGTAAACGAATCAGTCCCGAGGAGATGCGAAGCGCTGGCATTGCGGAGGCCCGGTTCAAGCCCGTGCGACTATCCGCCCTTCGGGACAGCATTGCGCGGGTGCTGCTGAACGATGCCACTCCATCAAACTCCATAGTATGCACGGAGGCCACTCCACAAGAAGTGCGTCCAGAACGGATCCTCGTGGCGGAGGACACGCTGATCAACCAGAGGGTTGTGCTTGGCCAGCTTAGGAAGCTGGGGTACTCGGCGGATCTGGCGGGCGACGGCTTTGAAGTTCTGAAGAAGCTGTCCGAAATTCCCTATGACATTATTTTGATGGACTGCCGCATGCCAGGGTTGGACGGGTACCGGGCTACGCAACGTATTCGGCAGGATTACCCGAGGCACATCCATATCATTGCGATGACGGCGGCGGCCATGCAGGGAGATCGAGAAGAATGCCTGGCCGCCGGCATGGACGATTATCTCAGCAAACCTGTCCGCACTGCCGATCTGGCCGCGGCGCTTGAACGCGCTGTTTGCGGTTCTTAGCGATGAAACCTCTGCAATTCCGCCTTCGGCTCATCCTGGCGTTCTGCCTGCTCGCGGCGGTGGTTGCAGCAGTGGCACTGCTGGGAATCAGCCATCTCCGCAAGCTTAACCGGCAGATGGAGAATGACATTTATGATCGCTGGCAGGAAGTGCAGCTCTCCCACGAAGCGTATAGTCTGTCCACGGAAAACAGCCGGCTGACGATTCTCGTGTTTCTGTTGCAGGACAAGGAGCTAATCCAGCAAATGCTGGCCGAGCGCTCCGGCAATACAGATCGGATTTCAGAGCTTTCCAAAATACTGGACGCACGGCTGGATTCGCCGGAGGAAAAGGCCAAGTTTGCCGTAGTTAAGCAAACACGGGTTCGATACGTCGAGAGCTACAAGAAGGCGCTGGAGTTGCTGTTGGCTAAAAACAGAGGGGAAGAAGCGAAGAGGATGATGGTAGAGGTTGTCACCCCTAATCTTGTGCAATACTATCGCGCATGGCTGGACTTCGAGAATGAGGAGAGCCGGCAGGTGGGGTTGGCCGTTGAACAAAGCAGAAACGATTACCTGGCGAGTCAGAACAAGATTCTGATAACCCTGCTTTTAGCGGTAGTCCTTACCGCCATGATCGGCAGCTCAACCATTTGGAGAACAACGCGCGAAGTCACCGTGCGTTTGCAGGCAGAGGCCGCACTCCGGCAGGCTCACGACCAACTGGAGCAACGCGTACAGGAGCGCACTGCGGAACTGGAGCGCAGCAATCAGGCGCTGCAGCAGGAAATAGCGGAGCGCAAACGTGCCGTCGAGTTGCTGCGCATTGGCGAGGCGCGGTTTTCCACGGCTTTTGAAAATGCGGCTGTTGGCGAAGCGCTTGTGGAGCCCTGCGGACGGTTCATCAAGATCAACAGGGCTTTTACAAGGCTTACCGGCTATACTCTTGAAGATCTTGGGGAAAAGACGTTTCGTGAAATCACGCACCCAGATGACGCTAAGGAAAACGAGGAATATGTAATCAGGGTTCTGGCCAACGAAATCCAGGCTTTTCAGATGGAAAAGCGCTATATCCACAAGAATGGCCACTTCATCTGGACGCTTCTCAGCGTCTCCCTGATACGGGACGCAGATGGAAAGCCGGTGCATTTTATTGCGCAGGTGCAGGATATCCATGAGCGCAAGCAGGCGACGGAACAGCTGGACCGCATGTTTGCCCTTTCACCAGATATGATTTTTACTGCGGGATTCGACGGCTACCTGAGACAAATAAATCCCGCAGTGGAACGCGTGCTGGGGCTCTCTGAGAAAGAATTACTTGCGGAGCCTTTCCAGGTCCATATTCACCCCGATGACCGACAGGCGGTGGAAGACTCAATCAAGCGAGTTTTGGCTGAGGGAAAGCATCTGGGATTCGAGTGCCGCAACCTTCGTAAAGACGGCACTATCCGTTGGACTCAATGTAATACTGTTGCTGTTCACAGCGAGCAGCTCTTTTACGTTGTGGGGCGTGATATCACCGAGTTTAAGGAATCGCAGGAGCAACTGGAGCGCATTCGCAGCGAGCACGAGCTTTTGCTGAACTCACTGGGAGAAGGCGTGCACTGGGTGGATGTGGACGGTCGAATCAAGTACGAAAATCCCGCAGCCGCCAAGATGCTTGGCTATGAAGCCGCTGATTTGGTGGGGCGGCCCGCCCACGCTACCATGCATCACACGCGTGCTAACGGGGATAATTATCCACTTTCTGAGTGCAATATCTACGCCACCCTGCGGGATGGAATTGCACGGCGGGCTACGGACGAAGTCTTCTGGCGTAAAGATGGCACCAGCTTCCCGGTTGAGTATATTGCAACCGCCATTAGCGGGAAAGATGGAAAATCAGGAGGCGCTGTCGTGATTTTCACCGATATTACGGAACGTCGCCG
This sequence comes from Methylacidiphilales bacterium, assembly GCA_041287705.1. Taxonomy (GTDB): domain Bacteria; phylum Verrucomicrobiota; class Verrucomicrobiia; order Methylacidiphilales; family UBA1321; genus LW23. Next base: position 20,588 of record JBGGNE010000497.1, read on the forward strand.
CGCGGAATCAAAGCTTCGCGAACTTCATAACCAGTTGCTGGATACATCGCGGCGCGCGGGCATGGCGGAAGTTGCCACCAGCGTACTTCATAACGTGGGCAACGTGCTGAACAGCATCAATGTCTCGAGTGCTCTGGTATCGGATATTATCAGGAAATCGAAGATGATGAATCTTTCGAAAGCATGCGCAATGATGGCTGAGCACAAAGGCAATATTGGCGAATTTTTCACCAATGACGTGAAAGGAAAGCAACTGCCTGGCTATCTAAGCCAACTGGCCGAGCACCTGGTGACAGAACAGGGACTGCTGTTGAGGGAGTTGGGCTTGCTGCAGAAAAATATCGATCACATCAAGCAGATAATCGGGATGCAGCAGCGCTACGCGAAGATCTCGGGTATTGTGGAAACCGTAAGCGTTTTGGACATAGTGGATGAAGCACTGCGGATGCAGGCCGCAGGAATGGAGCGCCATGGTGTGGGTGTGCGCACTGAGTGCGAAGAAATGCTCACTATCACGGTGGAGAAACATAAGCTCTTACAGATTCTGGTGAATCTGCTCCACAATGCGAAGCATGCGTGCGATGCAACCGAGAAAAAAGATCGCCTGATTCGTGTGTGCATATTCCCGTCAAAGGACGAGGACTGCCAGAATGTTGTCGCAATCTCGGTGTCCGACAACGGGATTGGCATCAGTCAGGAGAATCTGACACGCATTTTTGCCTATGGCTTCACTACTCGGTCCAGCGGGCACGGCTTCGGTCTGCACAGCGGTGCACTGGCTGCCAGAGAAATGGGTGGCTACCTTTCCGCCGACAGTGCCGGACTGGGGAAAGGCGCCGTGTTTACGCTGCGCCTGCCCTATGCACCGCCCAAGAGATTCCCCGGCGGCGTGGAGCTTAGCAAGATGGAGCTGAGCGTAACTGTGTAGCAGAGCTCCATCATGCGGAGTTTCAGATGACGAACAGTTGCATGAAGCGGTTCACGGCCGTTTTAGAGAGTTGCTCGGGATTACTACACAACTCCAGGATTTCGTCCGAAGCACGGGGAGGAATGCGACCTCGCAGGTTCTTCTCGAACTTGCTTAACAACAGAGGCACGCCTTCGCTGCGGCGCCGACGATGACCGACCGGGTACTCCACGGAAACGCGATCTGTCGAGGTGCCATCGTTAAAGAAGACCTGCAGGGCATTGCCGATGGAGCGTTTGGAGGGATCCAGGTAGTCGCGGGTAAAGTCGGTGTTCTCCACCACTTCCATCTTGGAGCGTAGGTGATCAATGAGCGGATCGTGCGCGACTACGTCCTCGTAATCATCCGCGGTCAATGATCCTTTTATCAGCGGCACGGCCGTCATGTACTGGATGCAATGGTCGCGATCGGCCGGATTGTCGAGCGGACCGGTCTTGTCGATGATGCGCTTTCCGCTCTCCTGAGTCTCAATGACAATGCGTGAGATTTCGCTCAGGCGCCCCGTTATCTGCGGGTGAAGCGTGATGGCTGCTTCCACAACCGTCTGTGCGTGAAATTCTGCGGGGAAGGAGATCTTGAACAGCACATGCTCCATGACATAGCTGCCGAATCCCTGTGCGGGAACGGTCACCGTTTTGCCTTTAAAGAGCACGTCCTGAAATCCCCAGCCTTTTGCGGTCAGCGCGCTGGGATAACCCATTTCACCCTTGATGGCCATGAAGGCATGTCGAACCGCGCGGCTTGTGGCGTCGCCGGCCGCCCAGCTTTTGCGCGAGCCGGTATTGGGCGCGTGCCGATAAGTGCGTAGCGCTCCACCATCGATAAACGCATTCGAAAGGGCGTTAATGATATCTTCGCGGGTGCCGCCCAGCAGGCGTGTTACCACCGCCGTGGATGCAATGCGTACCAGCAGAACGTGATCCAGCCCGACGCGGTTAAATCCGTTTTCCAGCGCCAGCACTCCCTGGATTTCATGCGCCTGCACCATCGCTACCAGTACGTCATGAATGGTCAGCGACGGTGTTCCTTCCGCCACCGCCCGGCGGCTGAGGTAATCGGCCACGGCGAGGATGCCTCCCAGATTATCCGAAGGGTGGCCCCATTCGGCGGCAAGCCACGTATCATTGTAATCCAGCCAGCGCACGATCGCGCCGATATTGAAAGCAGCCTGGATGGGATCCAGCTCGTAGCTTGTACCGGGGACGCGCGCGCCCAGGACTGGCATGGTCGCTCCGGGTACAACGGGACCGAGGAGCTTGACGCACGCGGGATAGGAGAGAGCAAGCAGTCCGCAGCCCAGGGTATCCATCAGGCACAGCCGGGCTGTCTCCAGAGCTTCCTGACTGGTGATGCGTTCTGTGGCGAGAGTGTAATCTGCGATCTGTTGCAGAAGCGCGTCCGGTTCGGGACGCGTGGCATTGGTATCTATATACGACGACATTGAATAGAGAGTAAATGAGAAAGAGTTAGCGCTTGTCTATCGGGATAAATTCCAGGTTTTCCGGCCCAACATAGTTAGCGCTGGGGCGAATGATTTTGTTGTCAATACGCTGCTCGATGATATGCGGGCCCCATCCCGAAATGCGTGAAATAACAAACAAAGGTGTAAACATAGCGGTGGGAACGCCCATCATGTGGTAAGAGGCCGCGCTGAACCAGTCCAGATTAGGGAACATCTTCTTTTCGCGGAACATCACGCTTTCGATGCGTTCGGCGATATTGTACATTTTCATGTCGCCGGCCTCTGCAGAAAGTGTTCTCGCCACTTCTTTAATCACCACATTGCGGGGATCGGAAATCGTATAGACGGGGTGTCCGAAACCGATGATCACTTCCTTCGCCGCTACGCGCTTTACAATATCGGCTTCTGCTTCATCCGGAGAGGCATAGCGCTTCTGGATATCAAACGCGAACTCATTGGCGCCGCCATGCTTGGGGCCGCGCAATGCGCCGATGCCGGCGGTGACTGCGGAGTATATATCCGATCCCGTGCCGGAGACTACGCGCGTTGTAAAGGTAGAAGCATTAAACTCGTGCTCGGCATATAGAATGAGCGAAGTATGCATGGCCTTTACCCACGACTCTTTCGGTTTCACTCCATGAAGCAGATGCAGGAAGTGGCCGCCTATGGAATCATCATCGGTAGAGACTTCGATGCGCTTGCCGCTATGCGAATAGTGATACCAGTACAGCAACATCGAACTATGCGAAGCTAAAAGGCGGTCCGTAATATCACGGGCTCCAGGCGTATCATGCGCTTCGCGTTCGGGAAGGGCGCAGCCCAGCGCGGAAACAGCGGTGCGCAGCACGTCCATGGGATGGGACGCGGCGGGCAGCGCCTCAAGAACGGACTTCACCACGAGGGGCAGGCCGCGCAGAGCTTTCAGACGCGTCTTGTAAGCGGCAAGCTCCGCAGTCGTAGGGAGTTTGCCGTGAATCAGCAGGTGCGCGATTTCCTCGAACTCGCAGGTGGCGGCCAGGTCCAGGATGTCGTAGCCGCGATAGTGCAGATCGTTTCCGCTGCGTCCTACGGAGCACAGTGCGGTATTGCCGGCCGCGACTCCGGAGAGGGCCACGGATTTCTTGGGCTTAAATGCCGAAGGCGTGGCTGTAGCTGTTGTTGTCTCGCTCATGTATTATTGGGTAAAGAATTCTCTTTTTGTTTAGCGAATAAAGCATCCAGCTTATCTTCGTAGGAATGATAGTGTAACACTTCGTAAAGCTCGGCTCGTGTCTGCATCTGGGCCGTTACATCGCGCTGCGTTCCCTGGGTGCGTATGGTCTCATACACAAGCGTTGCGGCCTTGCTCATCGCGCGGAAAGCGCTTAGCGGATAAAGCACAAGACGTATGCCCGCATCACCAAGTTCCTTAACGGTATAAAGAGGCGTCTTGCCGAACTCGGTAATATTGGCCAGGACGGGTACGTTTTCGCCCAGCGCCGTGGTGAACTGCCGGTATTCATCAAGCGAGCCAAGTGCTTCGGCAAAAATCATGTCCGCACCTGCCGCGACATATTGCTGCGATCTCTCTATGGCGGCTGTCAGACCTTCCCCAGCGTGGGCGTCTGTGCGGGCCATCACAACGAAGCTGGCGTCCGTGCGGGCATCGACCGCCGCCTTGATGCGGTCACTCATTTCGGAGGCGCTCACCAGTTCTTTGCCTGGGCGGTGGCCGCAGCGTTTGGCCTGTACCTGATCTTCAAGATGGCATCCGGCGGCGCCCGCGCGGCTCATTTCACGTATCGTGCGCCCAATCATAAACGCTCCGCCCCAGCCGGTATCGGCATCCACCAGGAGAGGCAGGGGAGTGGCCTGAGTAATGCGCCGGATGTCTTCGCACACATCGTTAAGGGTGGTGATGCCGAGATCCGGCAGGCCGAAGGAGGCATTAGCTACGCCCGCACCGGAAAGGTAGATTGCGCGAAAGCCCGCCTGTTCGGCCAGCATGGCGCAATAGGCGTTAATGGCACCCGCTACCTGCAAAGGGCGTTCTTCAGCTATAGCTGCCCGGAGTCTGGCACCGGCGGAAGTGGGAGTATTAGACATAGTACGAAGAGAAGCTTTTAACAGAAGTAGGCTGGATGAGTTAAGAGGCTATGTGCTTTAAAGAAAGGGCGCGCCGTATGTCATCTAGCACGGCAGGATCTTCCATTGTGCTGATGTCGCCAAGCTCCCGCTTTTCCGCAATAGCCAGCAGGGCGCGCCGCACGACTTTACCGGATCGCGTTTTGGGAAGATTACGGACGATGCCGATGAAAGCAGGCCGGGCCAGAGCGCCAAGCGTATTGACAACGGCGGTCTCGATCTCCTTTGATATGGCGTTAAGCGCGACATTACTTGTCACCTCATCCGGTCGCTTAAGCGTAACGAAGCAGATGACAGCCTGACCCTTGATCTCGTCGTGAACGCCCACTGCCGCGACCTCTGCGACAGCAGGGTGAGAGCTGGCCGCTTCCTCTATTTCACGCGTGCCCAGACGGTGGCCCGCGACATTGATGACATCGTCCGTGCGTCCAAGGATGAAGTAATAGCCCTCGTCGTCCTGCACGGCGTAGTCGAATGTGGAGTAACGCATGGTGCCGGGAAACTGGCCGCAGTAATGGCGCTCAAACATGGCGTCGTTCTGCCATACGGTGGGCATGCAGCCCGGGGGCAGGGGAAGACCTAGAGTGAGCACGCCTTTTTCACCGCGTGGAACGGGGAGGCCAGTATCCGCATCTACAATTTCCAGCTTGTAACCGTAGACCGGGAAGCCGGGAGATCCGGGTTTGACCCGTATGGGCCCAATGCCGGGCATCATGGAGAGTAGCGGCCAGCCGGTTTCGGTTTGCCAGTAATTATCCACGATTTCCACGTGTTTCAGAGTCTCGCGAATCCAGATCGATGTTGTTTCATCCAACGGCTCGCCGGCGAGAAAGAGGTGTCGCAGAGTGCCCAGGTTGTGACGGGTAAAGCTCTGCGCCGCCTGCTTCTTCAGAACACGGATAGCGGTGGGCGATGCGAACATAACCGTGGCGCCTGTCTGCTCAACAATGCGCCACCATACCGCTCCGTCCTCGCAAAGCGGAGTGCCTTCGTACATGACTGTGGACATTCCGCAAATCAGCGGGGCGTAAACGGTGTAGCTGTGCCCGACCACCCAACCCACGTCAGCGGTGGAGAAAAACGTTTCGCCGGGGCGACCCCCGAATATATGGTGCATGGAAGCCGCAATAGCTACGGCATAGCCCCCGGTATCGCGCTGAATCCCCTTTGGCCTGGCGGTCGTGCCACTTGTGTAAAGAACGTAGCTCGTATCATTCGCCTCCAGCCATACGCAGGGCAGCTTCTCGGGCGTCGCATTGTGGGCGCATTCATCGGCGAAGACGCTGTAATCGTAGTCGCGGCCCGGCTTCAGGTTGACTGAAGTATCCAGTCCCCGGTTAATCATCAGCACCGCGGAGACTTTCCTCTCCGCAAGGTCAAGCGCTTCATCCACAAGATGCTTCAGCGGAATGTGCTTGGAGCCCCGCGTTGCCGCGTCACATGTGATTACCAGTTTGGCGTCGCAGCTATCAATTCTTGTGGCGAGATTTGGCGCGGCAAACCCGGCGAATACAGTCGAGTGGATGATGCCAAGCCGCAAGCAGGCCAGCATGGCAACGGCTGCCTCGGGAATCATGGGCAGATAAAGAACGACGCGGTCGCCGATGTTCAGCCCCAGGGCGCGCAGGCAGGAGGCCATTCGCAGCACCTCATGGTGCAGGTCGCGATACGTCAACGTACGCTGCTCGCCAGTCTCGCTGGAGATGTAGTAGATGGCAGGCTGATCACCCCGAGTGGCCAGATGGCGATCAACCGCGTTATGACAGATGTTGGTGCGGCCTCCTGTAAACCATTTGGCAAAAGGCGGTTGCGAGTAGTCGCATACGTGCTGAAAAGGCGTTTCCCAATCGATAAATCTGGCTTGTTCCGCCCAGAAGTCATCGGGCTTTTCCAGTGAGTATCGGCAAAATTCCTGACATACATCCAGGTCGGCAATGGCGGAGGAAGGAGGATTCACCATAAAGTGCGTGGCAAATCATGCTCCCAGTACGGCGAAAATGAGAATTACTTTGATATTTTTACTGTGATAGGCGAAACCTATCACCGGCGTGATGCTATATGGAATTAAGACATCTGCGATATTTTGTAGCCGTGGCCGAAGAGCTGAGTTTCCGTCGCGCCGCCGAGCGCATTAATGTGACCCAGCCCTCCCTAAGCGAGCAGGTAAGGCAGCTTGAGGGGGAGATCGGCGCCCGGCTGCTGGAGCGCGATACGCATCATGTCTCCCTGACAGCGGCAGGGCGCAGTTTTCTGGAAAGCTGCCGCCGCGTTCTCCGCGAGGTGGAGGATGGCACGCGCATGGCGAATCGTATCGCGCGCGGCGAAGCAGGCCGGCTTTCCATCGGCTTTGTGGCTTCGCTGGGCCATGCCCTGCTTCCGGCCGTGCTTCGGGCGTATCGTGAGAAATTTCCCGACGTGGAGCTGCAGCTTCATGAACTGGATACAACACAACAGATTGACGCACTGAACGCTCACCAGTTAGACATTGGATTTATCGGCCTGGGATTACCCACGCAGGAAATTACAGATCTGCAGCTCGATACACTGCGCGAGGAACCTCTCGTGGCGGTACTGCCTAAAGGACACGCGCTGCTTCGACATGCGGAACGCGCCGAGAGCGAGCCAGGCGCAAACGATCGCAGCCGACGCAGAATTGAGATGCTTCCCTTATCGGCGCTTGCCAAAGAGCGCTTCCTGCTTGGCGCACGTCACAACGCACCAGTGTACAATCCCTGGCTAATTGTGCTGTGCCAGCAGGCGGGATTTCAGCCGCATATCGTTCAGGAAGCTGGGCAGCCGGTGACTGTGCTGAATTACGTGGCCGCCGGCCTGGGCGTTACGATATTGCCGGCGCAGTTCAGCCGGCTCTATTCGGTAGGGCTGCGCTTCATTCCGCTGGCGCCTCCTGTTCCAAAGTATCGCTACTGCGCCGCCTGGTCTCCGCAGAACACTCACTCCGCGCTGGTGCACTTCCGGGAGACGGCGCAGATCGTCGCGAGGAGAATGAAGTAGATGCTGGTTGCGCTTGGGAACAGCTTAGGGCCTGTCTGGAAGTAAGTGTCACAATATGGCGCAGAATTTTTGATTGGCGGCAAGGCGCGAGGAAGGAGCATACCCGCAGTGGTCTATAACTGACGAGCAACGCGGCCGCCGATCAAAAAGGCAAGCCAGGTTGTGACACTTAATTTCAGACAGGCCCTTAGCGATACGTTTCGCGCAGATGCCTTACGCGCAGCTTTTCCTTGAACTGTGCGAGATCCACGCTTGTCCCGTGCTTCGGGGTAAAGTGAAGAATGCGGGGTTCGCCGGATATAAGAGTGAAGCAGTTGTCGTCGAACTCGCCGGGGATTCCGTCGGCATTCAGCGTAACCCAAAGCGCTGGGAGATCCGTCTGAAGCGAAACGGAGATGCGGTGAAGATCCTCGCGAACGTGATGAGCAACCTTAGCTTTCGGCAAAGGCATCGCCTTAAAGGTCGTGAAGAAATGTTCGTTGCGCAGCACGCGATCCTCTACAAAGGTCTCAACGTACAGGAAAGCACCAGAGGGCTGAGGAGCCAGTTCCTGTACAGTGTGGGCACGTAAAAGAGTCGCGCTTCCGGCGGCCAGAGTCTGGCTAAACCTTTCGTCCTTAAGTACTTCGCCTGTCAGAGAAATAACCCTGACGTGTACGGTGGCTTCGACAGGTTGCAGACGATCGCTCGTCGCCCAGATCTCCACCGCTCCTGCTTTATCCTGGTGGATGGAAACAAGCAGGGGATCGAAAAAGCGACGTGCCATGTGGTGCAGCAGTTTCCATTTGCCGCCATATTCCAGCGAAGACCACGAGCAGACCGGCCATAGGTCGTTCAACTGCCAGTACAGCGCACCCATGCAGACGGGACGCAGACGCCTCCAGTGCTCCACGGCCATTTTGATTGCGATGCCTTGCTGCACCTGAGAGAGATACACGAAGTTCTCGAAACCGTCCGGGATGCGAAAGTAGCGTCCGAAATTTTCCGTAATGCGCGTGTTGCCGCCCGGATTTCGCTGGTGATGCTCCATGATGGGAGCGGTGACGTTCCACTCTTCCTCGGGAGCATAGGTTCGGATCGTGTCCAGTGAAGGGAATGACTGATAGCCGAACTCCGAGCAGAATCGGGGCTTGATCTCCAGGTAGGTCTCGAACGGTTTGCCTTCGTGCCAGACGGCCCAGAAGTGCATGTCGCCGCGATTGTCGGTATGCCAGCAATCCGAGAAATCGCCCGGGCCGCCGCAGGGGCTGCTGGGCCAGAAGACGCGCTCGGGATCCAGGCGGCGCACTTCGTCGCCCAGAACGCCTTCGTTCAGGCGGTCGTAATCAATGACATAGCGGTCACGATTCTTTCGCGAAGGCTCAAACCAGCTCAGCGCGCCTACGCTCTCGTTGTTGCCGCACCACAGGGCAATGCAGGCGTGGTTACGCAGACGCTTTACCTGGTGAATGACTTCGGCGCGCACGTCCGCCAAAAAGGCCGGTGAAGCCGGGTAGAGAGCGCACGAGAACATGAAGTCGTGCCAGATCATCAGACCTTTCTCGTCGCACATCTCATAAAACGCATCGGACTCATACTGCCCTCCGCCCCACACCCGGATCATATTCATGTGCGCCGCAACCGCGCTGGAAAGCAGATCCTCCATCACCTCGCGCGTCTGCCGCTGGGGCAGTGCGTCGGTGGGAATCCAGTTGGCGCCTTTGCAGAAGACCGGTACGCCATTGACCTCGAAGACCAGCGACAGACCATGTGCATCTTCTTCATTTACCACCCTGATCGTGCGCAGGCCTACCTTCTTATGAACTTCACTGTTGCTGAGCCGAACTGTTAGAGGATAAAGCGTCTGGCTGCCGAAACCATTGGGCCACCATAGCTTAGGCTGGGAAATTACGACGGTATGCTGGACCGTAACAGGACCGGGACGGAACTGAACTGGTATCTGGAATGTCTGCCCATCAAGGATGATTTCCAGATTTCCATCGGAGCTGGTATGGCTGGTCAGCTCACATATGACGGTCACCTCTACACGCGAGTCAGTGTGGTGCTGCGTCGTGTAAACGTAGTCGATGCT
>JBGGNE010000498.1:0-14663 GCA_041287705.1 Methylacidiphilales bacterium
TCGCGATGGAGAAATTGCAAAATGTTCTGTTTCGCGCCTTGTGATATCTGGAAATGGTCAAAGCGAGGCAATGACGACGTTGGAGGTTGTGTGCGCGGCGGGATATGGCAAAGAAAGGAAATGCTATCAACAGAAGACAGGGATATCCTCCAACTGGCGGACCTTGCACTGATTCCTCCCATTCTCAATACAGATCCTCTCCCTCGCTACGATTACGATCGACTGGATTATGGCATGACGATCGGCCTGGAGCGGACCCGGGGTGGACGACTGTGGGCTTGCTGGGTGGGCGGCGGCGACAACCACAAGGCATTCTTTGTCCTGGCCACAAGCGATGATGATGGAACCTCGTGGTCAAAACCCCGTCTGGTGATTGATCCACACGACGATGCCCTGCCACTGGCTCGCCGTACCATTGTGGGCACGCTCTGGCTTGATCCCAGAGGCCGGCTGTGGCTCTTCTTCGATCAGTCCATGGCCTACTTCGACGGACGCGGGGGCAATTGGTATACCCGGTGCGAGGAGCCGGACGCCGACAATCCGCAGTGGACCACCCCGGTTCGCATCTGGCACGGTTGCACGCTGAACAAGCCCACGGTGCGTTCCACTGGCGAGTGGCTGCTGCCAGTCTCACTATGGAACCGCGGGAAGATTCCGCCCAAATATCACGTCAGCAACCTCCCGGAGGGGGATGAAGAGCGGATACGTCCGAATCCCTTCAGCGGGGCTTTTAAGGAACTGGATCACCTTCGCATGGCAAATGTCCTGGTCTCACACGACGAAGGAGTAACCTGGCAGCTTTGGGGCGGTGTCGCCTATCCTTCGCCTGACTTTGACGAACATCACCTTGTAGAGCGCCGCGACGGATCAATCTGGATGACGGCACGCACGGGCTGGGACCATGGCATGTACCACTCTGTGTCGCTGGATGGTGGTGTAACCTGGAGCAAACCGGGGAAATACCTGGAGCAGGTCAGCTCCAGACACTTTATCCGGCGACTTGCCTCTGGCCGGCTGCTGATGGTGAAGCACGGCATGCCTGTGCAGACGCGTCCGCCGGTGCGATCGCACCTGACTGCTTATCTTTCGGACGACGACGGGAAGACATGGCGCGGCGGGCTGCTGCTGGATGAACGCGCAGCGGTAAGTTACCCGGATGGGACGCAGGCCCCCGACGGACGGATCTTCATCTCCTACGACTGGAACCGCGATGAAGAAGGCAACGTATTGCTCGCGCGCTTCACCGAGGAGGACGTGTTGACAGGACGCTGCGTCTCACCCGGATCCGCTCTCCAGGTGCTGATCAGTCGCCCCAACCCGGCGGCTGTCGCCGCGCGCCATGTTCGTGAAAAGGCGGAAGGTTTTTCTTCCTGGCCCCTGTGAAAACCAAATCGCGTGTGTCCCACCTCTATTACTGAAAGTCCGACAGTGCTATGTGGTATCGATCAAAAATCGGTAGATCGGTTCCATCACCCGTACAGGGAGATGACTGCGGAAACGGCAATTCGCCCGGTCATTTTTTGTTCCAGCAGGTGATCGTGGCACTTGTACAGCATGTCTTTGGCAGATCCGCCATGGCGCTGGTATTAAACCAGCGAAGATGCAGTTCCCACTCGCTTCCTGGAGCCAGCAGTACCGACAGCACCTGCTTCCAGCGGTTTCCTTCGCGGCTTTTCCCCAGCTTCTCCTGCCGTAAGGCGTTCAGGTGCAGCTCCCGTCACGGCTTAAGGGACTGCCAGCATGCTCCCGGATCTGCATGCGCCCAAAAGTGGCCAGGCAAATGGCCGATTAGCATTCCCTATATCCACTTCGGCGACCCAGCTTTCAATTACTGGCGGTAAACCTTAACCATACCGCTGACGCCAGCCACCTGGACAGCGCCCTGCTGCGCCTTTGCGGGGACAGTGTTGCCGCGCATTTCCCGGATTCCAACCTCAATCCAGACCGGGACTTCGTCGCCGTTAGAGCTAGTCTGGATACGGGCGATTCCCTGCGGATCGAACTGAATTATTTTGTTAAACGTGTAGATGGTGCCGTTCACCGTCATCGTTAAGGGCGTGGCACATGTTGAGCTGCTGAGGCTGTAATCCACGGACTGGATGGCGGGGCGGGTAATGGCAGTTGCGCCAACGTCCGTCATCTGCACGCCGGAGAGAATGATGGGTTGAGTGACTGGCGTGAGCTTATCTGTTGATAGCTGTGTGGGGCTGTTGACATCGTAACCACGGGTGCCGTCACGCGAGGCCATCACCACAAACACCATCCGGCCCGTACCTGCCTGCGAAGGGTTGAGACCATCGCGCTCCGCCATTGCGACATAGACGTAAGTATTGCGCGACTGGGCGTAGGAGCGGGCTTGCTCCAGAGCGCCGGAGATCTGATAAGTAGACCGGCTAAAGTTGGACCCTGCGGTAAGATCGCTGACTGCTGGGCGCAGGCAGGCAACTGCGGTGGCCATCACGCCAATCACCAGCAAGAGTTCGAGCAGCGAGAAGGCAAGCTTGTTTTTACGAACTGGGCGGCGGAAGCAAAGGGACATATTGAGGTTCATAAGTTTGAGTTTCATGTTCTGCCTTTCGTTAATAGCAATGATGACACGGACTATGCGCCGTGGCTAAAGCTTTGCCGGTTACACGGGTAACCGATAGTTTCTTCGTGCGGGAAGCAAAGTGCTCGAATTCGTGCCTGTGCACGTCCAGACCAAAAAAGTGGCGCGGCAGTCTGAGTCACGCTGCGGCTGCGACAATCAGTCCATCTCCTTCAGAAGGCCGACACTGTACGCGTGGAGAGAGGAAATATTCTTTGATATACGCGAATTTGTGCTGCGACGGACGTGGGGATACCCGTGGTAGTCGCGAACGTGCCTGAGTTGAGCTGGTTCTGCCACTTTTTAGCCACCAGCAGCGGAGGGCTGGAACTGAAGTCGGCTTGTGTGGGATCCGACAATGCGGCGGCAATCTGAGTAAGCTTGGTCTTATCGACGTACTTCTGGGACGTTTCGTCCAGCACCGCAATGGTGACGATTATTGCGGAGACCTTGCCCAGACTTGTTGTTGCGCCGCTGCCTGTGCCTTGTGGATCTTGTGTAACCGTGCCGTTGGTTGTGAGGAAAGCGACTTCCAGACGTATGACGCCATCGGCCAGAAGCTGATAGGTGGTGTCGGTTCCATTCCTGTAGCTCGGAGAAGTGCCGACCGCGCCGGCCCATGCATTTGTCATGCGGCTGGCGGAAACTGGCATTCCGGAGGCGTCCGTCGTCACCAGCACAATGGACTGGGCCGAGCTGCTCGCGCTCCCGCTCCATTTCAGTCCCTTGCTCAGACGCTCCAGGCGGTTCTCATTGTCGCTGGGGGCGGTCGCAATGCGATACCCTACCAGCGCCACACTGCTCTTGTCTGCCGTACCGGTACCGGACCCGAATGCTGCGGGAGCCTCGCTGTAAAAGTATATGGCGTCATTGCCCGGTGCTGTCGCAAAGAGACAGTCCGCGTCGCTGCGTTGTACCATGCGTGCCAGATCATCGCCGATGCGGCTCAGGACCAGCCGCGCCTGACTCTCGGCATCCAGGCGTTTGCGGCTGCCCAGCGCGAGGTTGCCGCTGCTGGTTACCAACTGCGCAACCATCAGAGTGATCAAGCTAAGAACCGCCATGGCTACCAGTACCTCTGCCATACTAAACGCCCTGGTGCGAAGGCTTCCCCGCAGTCCTGCGGGGGCAACGTGACGCACGAGCCGAACTTTGGAACAGATGGAAATGGAAAGTTTGCTTTTGCTCATGGTCAAACGGGAATTTAGTTTTGGTCCAGGGCGGAGATAACTTCAAAGGAACCACTGAAATTCGCCGCCGGATAGCTCACGGACGGATCCGCAAGGGCCGGCCATGTCACACGAACATGTACTGCAACCGCTTGCATGCTCCCCGCAGTAGTGGATGGGACAAAGTTGATCTCCACACGATAGCGGGGACTGGCAGCGGGAGAGGCATCGGTGTCCACAGAGCCGGCCAGAGCGCCGTTGTCATCGACAAAAAAGGTGTGCGACGAGGGCGACACAGCGCTGGTCACCGGTTTTTCCAGACTGAACAGGGTTGAGCTCACCCCCGCCTTTGTCGCCTTGAGATCCGCCAGAACCGCGGCGGATATATTGGCGGCGGCGGATTGCTGGATGGACTGCTGATCACTGGCAATGCCCACCGGCAGCAACGCCATAAGCGTGAGCATGCAAAACACAATAAGCCCCAATGCCAGCACGACTTCCACCAGGGAAAAGCCTGCAGCGGTGATGATTTTGCTCGGTTTCATGGGATGAAATAAGGCCACTAAGAATCAAATCGGCATCGGCCGTGGGAAGATTAACGCCGTACAAACGAAGTGGTCGGGAATCTGAACGCCGGAACCAGGAAGGAAGGAAGCACGCAACGATGTTATTCTAATCTTTTCCGCCTTCCATTAATTGCAATACTGACATAGTGTGGAAATAAGGCCACCAGCTTCGCAGTTACACGATTAACTTGCCTCCATGCCACCGCGAGTGCTAGGTGTTACATTTTTATGTCCGCTCCGCGCGTAACACTTAAGGATATTGCGTCCAAACTTGGCGTCAGCCATGCCACGGTCTCGCTCGCACTCAAGAACCATCCTCGTATCTCCAAAGAGCGACGCGACGAGGTCCATGCTCTTGCAGAGAAAATGGGGTACCAGCCTGATCCCATGCTGTCCTCGCTGGTCGCCTACCGTCACAGTAAGCGCTCCATTCCTATCCACAGCGCTATCGCCTGGATTAACCACTGGGACAAGCCGGACGCCCTGCGCCAGCTCCACGAGTTCGACCTTTACTGGCAGGGAGCGTCCAAGGCCGTCGAGCGGTTCGGTTACCGGCTGGAGGAGTTTGTATGGAAAAAGGAAATGACGGCCCGGCGCATGGAAACAATTCTGAACACCCGTCAGATCCGCGGTGTGTTGATACCGCCGCACCAGTACCAGCCGGACTGGGGCGACTTCCACTGGCAGGACTTCTCGGTTATCCGCTTCGGACTGTCCATAAAGAACATTGCGTCGCATATTGTGACGTCCGACCAGATGCAGGGTGTTTCTCTTGCCGCTAAAACAATCCACGACTACGGATACGAACGCATCGGCTTTGCCGTCTCGAATCAATTCGACAAGCACCTGGGTGGCAATCATCTTGCCGGCTATCAGGCCGCCCAGCGTATCGTCCCATTTCAGCATGTCATTCCTCCACTGCTGCTTCCTATAAATCCCTATCAGCCGAAGCAGGCTGCGGCCATGTTGGAAAAATGGATAACCAAGTATAAACCGGATGCCATCCTGACAACAGATCCGCTTGTTCCCGCAATGCTGCACGATCTGGGAATGCGCATACCCGAAGATGTCGCTGTCGCCTCGACCAGTCTGTCAGACATCCTGAGTATCGACGCGGGGCTGGATCAGAACTCGGAGGAGATCGGCCGCGTTGCGGTGGAGACCGTCATATCCCTGATCAATGCGAACGATTCCTCGCGGCCCTTTATCCCGCGCCGAATTCTGGTGGCATCCACATGGCGCGACGGCAAGTGCCTGCCGCGCAAGAATCCGACACCGGAAGCGCCTGGAGACGAAACGCTGGTTGCCTCTGAGGCGTAAGCTGTCTCTGGGACGCGATATGTCCCGGAGACATTACGTGTCTTTGCTGATGTTAATTACGCCGCTATGGGGAGCAGGTTAGGCATTACCTGCCCGAGCAACGGCTGGCCGGTGAGGAAGCGCTGGAGCTCATCCACGACCCAGCGCCCCATGCGTGAGCACTCCGCATCCAGGCTGCCGGCGATGTGTGGCGAAACCCATGCGTTGGCGAGGTCAAACAACTCGCAGTCCGGAGAAGGCGGCTCGGGATCCACCACGTCGAGCACGGCGGTCAGATCCGGCCGAAGCTTGAGGACATCGATCATCTCCTGCTGGCGCACGACGCCGCCACGTGCGGTGTTGATAAACGTTGCGCCATATTTCATCGACGCGAGCATCCGGCCAGTGACAAGGCCGCGAGTCGATTCCATCATAGGTGTGTGCACCGAAAGTACGTCGCACTCCTCAAAGAGCTTATCCAGAGAGACTAGTGATACATCGATGCGGGCCGCGTCCAACTCATCCACAAAGGGATCGTGGGCCAGGACGGAAACGTCCATCGCTTCAAGACGTTTGCGTACCAGCCGGCCAATCGCACCCAGCGACAACAGGCCAACCTTGCTGCGGAAGCCGCCCGCGCATTGAACCTGCGGGAGTATGAAAGTCCGGCGGTGCCGAGTCTCCTGCACGTTGCGCCGGAAGGACTTGAGTGCGAGGATGATATGTGCCAGGGTGTATTCCGCCACCGGAATGGCATTAATGTTATTGGCTGTCGAAATTGGGATGTTGCGGCGCGCGAATGCGGGCGTCAGCATGTAGTGGATCGCACCGGCACCATACAGGACCACTTGCAGGCGCGGCATCATAGAGAGGAACTGCTCGTCCAGCCGCGGACCGGCCCAGCCCGAGATGAGGATATCCGCTTGTCGCAACAGTTCCGGGTGACGCAGTGCCTCCTGGGAGGACATGACCGGACCAAGAACGTGCACCAGGCTCGCGATGGCTTCCCGCTCCTCCGGTGCATAGATTTTATTCCAGTCACCAGGATCCATTACATATACAGCATTCAGAGGAGGAATCATAGGAAAGGGGGGTAAAGTAATGGCCTGACGGATGGCATAAATGAGATAAGCTTCCAGTCACTGCCTTAGAGATGCAAACAGATGGGGAGTTACACTATTGACCCGCTGCGGCATGCTTATTCAGGGCCCCGCCGCTGTGCCGGCAGGTCGGACGGTACGGCCATCGTCAGTCGGCTCGTCAACAAGCAGCGCCGTTCCGTCGCTCTCGGGCTCTTCACTCTCCGCTTCAGCCATGCGACGCGCTTCCAGCGTACGGCGGACCGACTCCATGTACGCCGCCGTCATGGGAAACGCCATCGCAAGCAAAAGGTAGCCGGTGGTGAATACAATGTTGGGGATTACCGCCAGCCAGAACAACCAGTTGAGCACTTCAGGTGGCTGCAGCGCCACTCTGGTATCCAGCCCGGCCCACACGACCATATAGCCCACCAGCAGCGTGCAGAGGGAAATCTCAATTTTGGCCACGAACCCCATCACCGCGGTGAAAAGGCCTTCACGCCGTTGCCCGGTCTCCATTTCGTCCACGTCGCAGATATCCGGCATAATGGCGTTGAAGATAGTATTGCTGAGGGCGCCTACGGTAGCGCCGATGAGCGCGGGGACCAGCATCCAGTAGGGGTTGACCGGTGTAAGCGCAAATGGCGTGATGACTGATGCAATGAGACTTACGCTCGCGCTAAGGCACAGTGCTCCCTTTTTGCCCAGCAGCCGGCTTACAGGCTCTATGAAGGGAACTGTGGCGAATCCAAAGACGACGCCGATACCGCTGCCGATGGCCGAAATCTGCGTCGCCAGCGCCTGGTCACCCTGGCACGCATAGTACATGGCGACATACACCATGATTCCGCCGGCAGCTCGCTCCCCCAGAGTCTGGCAGAGCTTGATAAGCAAAAGTATGAGAAACGGGCGGTTGGAAGCGGTTGTCCGTATGGCACGGAGCATTGGCATATGCGGCTTTCGCACGCTCGGCTCCCCAAAACGCTCCCTGCACACACATGTGGTGATGATCGCGGAGACTATCGCTACGAGGCCCATGATACCGGATAGCCAGCGTATACCGTTAATGACGTTGGTAGGCGCACCTTTCTCACCGACGAAAGCGTAATACAGGATTGAGGAGACCTTTGGCCAGTCCAGTCCCGCAGCATAAATCTCGTTTGCGGTCTGAAGTACGCCATGATGGAAAAGGGGCCGCAACGCCATCCAGTAAGTCCCTCCATGCACAAGCAGAACGACAGAGAGGAAAAGGCTGCCTATCGCGGCGATGCGGGAGCGCTCGTGATAGGCGTCGCTGAGCTCATAGCCGATAGCGGTCCACGCCATGGAGTACAGGCCCCATGAGCAATAGAACAGAGTGCCAAGGACGAAGAGATAGATCAGTTTGACGTTGTCACTCCAGCCCGGATCCACCCAATAGAGCGCCGCGAGAAAGATTGCACCCAGTACCGAGCCAATAATTAGGTACGGCTTCCGCCGTCCCCAGCGTGTATGGGTATTGTCGGAAATATGCCCCAGAATGGGATCTGTGATGCCATCAATCAGCCGGGGTAACATGATGGCCCAGCTCACAAGCGCCGCGTTCAGCCCAAAACCGATTGTGAAGATGGCGGAGGCATGCCCGTAAGTGCAGATTAGCAGATGGTTGGCTACGCCGCCGAGAGCCCACGCCCAAATTTGCCTGCGCGGAGCCGTATAAACCTGGCCTGATGGTACAGATGACGACATGGGAGTTAGATTCGTCGTTTTACTCATGTGCGGGGGATGTGTAGGAGATCACCGTGTCTTTGGCGGCTGGCAGCAGACGAGATCCGCCTCCGGGTAGTGTCACGCGCACGTCACGATCCGCACTGTAATGCCACTGCCATGCCGCAGAATCGAAGTAGACAGTGTACTTATCCAGATCTCCCGGAGGGCCGTCGACCGGAAGGCGGTTGTAATCGGTAGCCACCGTGGGATAAGGCGCATTACCGCTGCGCAGAGAAACGTCGCCCGCTCCGGGTTCTTCACTTTGTGCGCGGAGTCCACCCAGACTAAGCAGGCTGAAACAGCAGGACACAACCGCATATCGGGCGGTCGGCAGTATAGACTTCATCGTGGGTGTCTCCTCGGAAGTTGGTTATTTGGCAATGAGAAAGGTCTGGGTGACGGGTTCTGCCGTCTTCACTTTGGGATCTGTGGAGCGGCCCCATTGCCAGGCCACCACCGTTACCTTCACCGGAAAGGCGCTGCGCGGTGGAATTGTGGTGAACACGAGCTTGTCCCCCTCAATCTCCACCGGGCCTTCGCGGACGTAGTAATAGACCTGCATCCCGGAGCTTGATTTCGCCGCAAGCTGAACAGGGGCGGCGCCTTGCTTCTGGTCCGCGATTGTAGGGAAGGTGATGACCTGGTCCTCGCCCTTGTCGTTGCGCAGGGGGAACCGGAGCTGGGCCTGCTGGACAATGCGCCTGTAGTCGTCGTCGCCGGCGTAGGTTGCTACCAGCCATATATCGTTGGACCTGCGCGGGTTATTCATACCCATCCGGTAGAAGCGCATGGAAAACGTGTCGTCGCCCAGCTTCACGACGGGACCGCAAATGCGGGAGATGACGATGGTCTCGGCCTTGTCCACCGGCGGATGCTCCACAACGGCGCCCTTTTCCTGGCCAACCCATCGGGCGGGGCGCCCATCCGGGACAGCATCCAGGAACGCACCTTTGAGATTGAATGTGATGCCATCATCGGAGCTCGGCTCGAACTTTAGCGGAACCTGCCCGTGCATTTTGGGATTTTGATCTGTAATGCCGTCCTTCTGCAGGTAGCCGAGCAGGCACACTTTCTGGCCGCGATATTTGGCCTGGAGCTCTTCGGTCGCCTTTGCCATTTCACCATCAAAGGTCCAGTACGCCTGGGCTGGGTCGCCACTATAGTTGCCGACGGGGGCGGATGGAGCTTTGGGACCGCTGTTGCCGCGCCAGCGATCGACAAGCCAGCCGTTGTCGCCCGGCTTTATCGGTTTGAGCTCTACGGCACCGTTGGCGGGTGCAGTCCCCGCAGTTCGCGGCGCGGGTGAGGGGAGGCGATACTCACAGGCTTTCCGGATGTACAGCGCGATGAATTTTACTTTGTCATCGGAGAAATCAAAGTGACCGGCCCCCGGTTCCGCCAGTACACTCATCGCCAGTTCGGGGTGATCCTGCCGGAGCTTCAGGCCGCCAGTGCCTCTTTCACCTGCCCACTCGTATTCTCCAATGGTGACGAGGCCGGGCACGCCGTCGATGTTCTTGCCTTCCCATGAGGGCATTTTGTCGGCCACATACCAGGGCCACTGGCCGCTGATGGAAATAGCCGCCAGTGTGCGCTCGGGGTTCCACGCTGCAAAATTCCAGGGATACGAAGCTGCGGCTGAGTGTCCGATCGGAATGACTGGCGCGAGAGCAAGCTCCTGATAGCCGGAAATGTCCGCCAGCGACTTCATCATGCCGTCAAACTTTTCGCCCGCGCCCTTATTGTAGTCGAAGACGAGGTCGAGGCCCGGCGTCACCCATACTTCCGCGATTCCAAGCTCCGCCATTACGCGGCGAAACTCCGGGTGCTCCAGAATCCCTTCTTCCTCCATATTATGCTGCCCCACCACTACAGCGCGTACGTGCGTGCAGCCGGGTGGAATCCAGAGAAATGCCCGTGGATGCGCATTTGTCTCCGACGACACGACGGACTCCACTTCCGTGGACCACTGCCATTCGGCGGCATTTGAAAGGGTTGTGGAGACCGGGTTTATCCACATTAAAACCATTGTCATCCACGTAAGAAAGACTCTTTCCATACAATTTTACCCTGCAGGTTGACGCGAATCCCGGCTCCGACCTACATCGGTTACATTGCTCGCATTCCCATCATGGATACAATCTCGTGCAGACGGGGACAATCGGGCGCTTGGTTACCAATAAAACCGGCAGAGGCAACGGCTCGACACCATTATTGGCAGACTGTTTACCAAAGTAACCAACGTCCCGCTATCGTGTTGCGGCTGAAAATGCGAAGTTGGCTAAAGCGATTTCTTTCCTTACTGGCACCGCTCAACTCTTTCAGATATGCATGCTTCCCTTCGAGCCCTTGCGGGTTTCTGCTCGCTCCTCCTGTTCTCCCTGTCGGGAACAGCCTGCTTTGCGGCGGATTCCGTACCACTGCCTACGGTACTGTCGCTCAAAGGCTGGACAGGTGGGGAAGCAGTGTCCGTTCCTGTACCCAGCTCCGTGGTGCTGAGGCATCCAGAAGGAAAGCGTGACTGGTATCATCACGGTTTTCGGTCGGAGAATGACGGCACGGAAGACTTTCGGCCTTACTCCGGCCTGCGCGTGGATCTCTCCCTGTCGGATGATCGTGCGGTGGAGCTGACGGCGACACTCGGTGGAAAAGAAAACTCCTTCACAAGCAAAGCCAAGGTTATCGTGCGAGGCGCTGGTACGCATCGGATGACGCTGCCGTGGACCGCGTTCGACTTCCAGCAGGCTCAGCCTGGCTTCCTTAAGTTTATCGGCCAGGTGGAGCTCTCCGTCCGCTATGCGGAACCGAATATAAACGCTGGCGCAACGCCATCCCTCGCTGCCACAGCGGGCAAAGGCAATGTGGAGATCTACGGCGTTTCCGTAGCGAAGGGGGAGGTTATTTCGCTGGAAGCCGAAGTGCGCGGTCGCCCGGCACCGGCCGGCGGCTCCACGGAATACCAGCTTACCGTCGGCAACTGCACGGATAAGGTGCAGCCGGTCGTATTCTCCCAACAGAGATACGGTTGGGAGGCGATGAAGACCACCATCACCCCGTCAACTCTGGAACTGGCGCCTGGTCAGTCCACGACGGTGAGAGTGCGCGTGGAACTGCCGGCCACTGTGCCTGCGGGTGGACAGGAAAAGCAGACGATTCTGGCCGTGGGTAACGGCAACGCCGGCGCCGCTGCCACGCTGGATCTTATCACAGCCAGCGCCCTGCCCCACCCCTACGTGTTGCACACGCCGGAGCGCTGGCGGGAAGTGCGGGAGAAGATTGATAAATACGACTGGGCCAGAAAGGGGCGCGATGAATATGTGGCGCAGGCTGGCAAGTTCATCGTGCCTGCCCTGGCAACCGAACCTGTCACCACGGATAACCTTGGGCTGCATCTCTTCGAAACCAAAGTCGAGAAAGACCTCATGGCCGCCGGAATCGCGTACCAGATTACCGGTAACAAGCTCTACGCCGCCAAGGTGCGCGACTTTATGCTGTTGCTGAGCGATCCATTGAAGGGCTACCCCCTGACACTGCGCGGCTGCCATCAGTCGCTCGTTCAGGAGGGTCACTTCTTCCAGCACATTGCCATGGCGTACGATATGGCGCTGCCCTCCGGCCTCTTTACGGACGCCGAGCGAGCACAGATCGAGACGACGTTTCGCCTCTATATCGGTACAATTGCGCACCAGACCAGCGGCGGCGCGATCAACAACTGGAACCTCTCGGAAATCTGCGGAGCTCTCTACTGCGCTCTGGTTCTCCAGGATATGGTCGCCGCCGAGCGCTTTTTCAGCGGCCCGGGCGGTATTAAGGATCAGTTGGCGAAGGGAGTTCTCAATGACGGCTGGTGGTATGAGTGCTCCATCTCCTACAACGTGTGGTGCGCTACGGAATTCTCGCAGGCTGCATTGGCCATGGAGCCCTGGGGCGTTAACTTCCGGGATATGCGTGTACCCGCCAGCACCGTGCCGCATTACTCGCTCATGTCGCCAGACTCCATGCGTCAGTACGGGATCAATTTTGAGAAATGGGGTCCCATCACCCGTCCGTGGCTGGAGATCAGGCAGATGTGGGATGCGCTGCCCAACTTTTCGGACTATCGCGGCGTGATGTTCGGCGTGAACGACGCCACTGAGCGCCGTCTGGCAGGCACTGCCTATGAGATCGCGTACTACCTCTACCGCGATCCCCTCTACGCCACGCTGATAAAACAGGGCGGCGCCGCCCGCGACCTCCTCTATGCCGTGCCGGAACTGCCTGCCGTAACTCCGGAAAAATTCCGCGACAGCGCGTATGCCGATAACGTAGGCGTGGCCATGCTCCGCTCACAGACGCCAGGCCGCCCCATTCGCGAGCAAATCCAGGCAGTGCTTCACTACGGCACCCACGGGGGTTACCACGGTCACTTTGACCGCACCAGCCTTTTACATCTGTCCCGCTACGGGCGCAGCTTCTACAATCCGGAGGCTATGTGGTACGGCTATCCGGCGTTCATGTACAAGTTCTACGTACAGAACTCCACCAGCTCCAACATGGTGGTGGTGGATCGCAAAATGCAGGAGCCCACAGAATCGCGCCGACTACTTTTCCATACCGGCAAACTCATACAGGCCGCTGCCGTGGAAACAGTCTCGCGGTGGTCCGCCCCGCCCTACGGCGGGATGGTGTACCCTGACCAGGGCTACGCTACATTGCAGGAGAAAGCCTTTGGTGAAGGGCGCTTTCTGCCGGTCCCGGCCCATCCGCCGGCCTACGGCGAGCTCACGGAATTCACGGAGCCCATCCTGCAGCGCCGTCTAATGGTCGTGACGGACGACTACGTCCTCCTCGCCGACTACCTGAAGGGCGAGAAAGAGCACACCTTCGAAAGCCTCTTTCAGATGAAAGGATTCAAAGGCATTGATGGACGGAACGTCAGACTGGAGCACCACGACGGCCAGTGGGACACCAACCCTGTTCTGGACGCCCAGTTCGTTACCGACGCCGACTGGTACACCGCATCCGCCCCCGCCAAAGCCGGCTTTGAAATGCGATGGGGTCCGGGGGCCGACAACGCCGGTACCCGCGCACCGGAAAGTGAGGATGGCGTGCTGAAGCTCGACGTCCATACGCTGTGGCCGCAGGAGCAAAAACTCATGGTAGCGACCGTGCCGGAGGATCATCCTGTCAACAAGCGACTGTTCTGGAAGATCAGCGGCGACGGCCGCCACCTGGGCGAAGGCAAGTTCGGGCCGTGGGTACTCGGCCAGGAATCGGTCGACATTGCCGTGGAAGGTATCAAGAATCTGGAACTTGAAACACGTGTGGAACTCTCCCAACTGCCCAGTATCTTCTGGACCAACGCCCGCGTCGTCATGCGCGACGGCAGCGAAATTCCCATCGCCAAAATCCCCACTGCGACGGAGAACATCCAGAAACCCGCCGAAGAAGGCAAAGACTTCGCCGGAGGCCCCATCAAAATCGTCGGCATCCAGTACTTCAGCGCGGCTTCCGGCCAACCCAAAGACACAAAACTCCCTGCCAAAATAACGCTGGATCTCACCGGCCTCGATGCAGTGCGCTTCAAAGCCGTGCTCGGCGGCGACTATCCCGTCGGCAATGAAACTCAGCGCCGCAAAACCTACGCATCTCAAATCCGCGGCACCGAGGCGCGCTTCCTCACCATCATCGAACCATACGAGGACAAACCCGTCATCCGCACAGCCCAGGCAATCAGCGCTGACGTCATCCGCGTAGAGCTGACTGACGGCCGTGTACAGGAAATTACTCTCCACAACGTTACCGGCAACGGCAAGGACATCTCCGCCAAAATCCGCGAACTCCCCCGCAGCGGCGGTGAGGAACGTACTGAATCAACCGACACAGTGCGCAACTACTGAGCGTTCCTGAAAAGCTTCACAAGGCATTTCCTAGCTTTCTGAGGATTCGGCTCCACCAGGTAAAAGTGGGCAGCTTCAGAATAGAATGGCGGGAGGAAGGGGTGCGATTGATAGTGGTGCAGATGGTCAACTTTCCAAACGCACAAGCTAAGGGATTCCCATCCGAAACTTGGTGTCTTCGTGTCTTGGCGGTGAAAAATCATCATCCCAAACGTGTAAAGGAGAATTCGCTATTTCCCTTTTGTCCTTTCCCCCGTCGCGACGTTAAATACGGAACTCGTAGAGCAACCCGTTGCCGTGTGGCGATATGAGGAACTTTTTTAACGCAACGTTCG
>JBGGNE010000499.1:0-15606 GCA_041287705.1 Methylacidiphilales bacterium
CCCGGCGCATGCGCCCAAGTCCTTTCATGTCGAGGGCTCCGGCTACAAGGGCGAAGGCAAAGTCGACAGCACCGGCAAGATCCAGGTCACGCTGATCGGCAGTGACGGCAAACCTTTCATGGTTACCATGACTCCCAGGGACTGACAGAGCCTTGCGTTAGCGCATCACGCCAACTGAGTGAGTATGACGGCCGTTTGCTGTCATACCGGCACTGGATTTCATACAGATCCGGCACGTATACGGACAACGCCGATTTTGTCCGTGTCGTGCCTGGCGGCCGGCGCTTAAGAATTTTGCACTTACCTGATAAGCCTAGACCAGAGCTGCCGGAGATTAACCTTTAGATTTAAATATAATGTCCAAAAGACTTGGCTTTTGAGCTTCTTTTTCTGCTTGCTCTATAATTTGATCAATGACTTTGATTTTGGGAGCTACATTTGGTAGTTCTGATACAGCTAATTTTGGAGCTAAATCTATATTTAGATAATACTTCCAATACGCAACTTTATCGATATCTGGCAAGGCTCCCAATTTTGATTGAAGTACATTTTTTGTTTCCTCCGAAATTTCAAACCACGCGTCACGAAGATGAGCCAATGCAGAAAAGCAAGCCATGATTTTAGGATTAGCCGAGTTTGTCTGAATATAGTCCACTGGCATCATTGAAACCTCCTTCATATCTAAAGCTCTCTTAAGTTCTTCAGGAGAAGTATGTTGAACTTTTAAGCTATATTCATTACAAAATGTAGAAGCAAACGCCAAACGAGTGACCTCGCATAATTGCGCCAAATAATGCTGAGCAGTGCTTACATATTGCTCGTAGGTTTCTACTTCGCTTAGGGGGCGTGAAGGTTCTACTGGTTTAGGCTTAATTTCAAGAGCGGTTTTTGACGCAATATACTTCTCTATTTCAATGAAAAATTTGCGCTGTGCATCGCCCCACTCGTGGTCATCTATTTCCAGCAACAAAGTACTTTTCAAAGTACTTCGAAGCTCGTCAAAAAACACGCCGTGAGAAAAATTGCCAATCTGACTAATAGCAAGCACCGCTTGAACTTCAGATTCTTTAACTGGCGGAATCACAGCTGGAAACATATTGGAACTTAGCATCCAGCAAGCACCTAATTCACACCAACAAAACCGACTTTCAAAAAAAGCTTTGGTTAAAATAAATATTGTAAGCTCCACATCTTTCAAATGATCCCGCAGATATTTCAGGAAATCTGGCGTACCTGTTGGGATCTTGGTCGTTGCGGAAGATGTGCACACTATATCTCTACCTTTTAAATCAGTGGCTAATTTAAGAAAGTCTACAAATTTCCCCACGATCTCAGCATCTGCTGTAGCATGACTTATGAACAAGCGCTTAGACATAACATTTTTAGGAAAGGCACTTTAGCGAAATTGCTGCGCTTGGTCAAGATTCTTTACTGTTATAAAGCTTGTAGAAGCAGAAACCCATTATTTATCCTGAAATAAAGATCAAAAATATACTCATCCTAACATCCTCTTTTGACTTTTCAGTTTTACCCCCAAGGCGGATGAGGGATTCTCAATGGGCGTCCACTGAACCGGTCCCGTATGTAATGTGTATAGAAATTCTTGGCTTGCTTTTAGGGTGTCAGCTCTGTACTAGATCAGACACGCCAAGTGCAATTGCCATTCTTGATATTTAGCCCAACAGATCGGACGCCACGTTTTATGATCCCCGCCTCACTGCCCTTGCCCAGCCGCCGCCGCCCGAGCTCGATCCAGTCACTGGGTGCGGCGCTCGCCGCCGCTTTCACGCTCAGCCTCAGCATTGCCATGCCTGTCTGCCTGGGGCTGGCCTCCGCCATCATCCTGCCGTGCAGCGTGTTTGCGGGGGATAACTCCAAACAGGTGCGAGAGTTCACGGGTGCGCCAACGCGTGCGGTTTGGATACAGGATGCGGGCGACACCGCGTGCGTGATGGGCGAGCGCCCCACGGTTAAGCTCATCGGTCTGGACACCGAGGACGGCAAAGGCGAACGCGCGATTCTTCCGGAACTGCGCCGCTATAACAAACCGCTGATCTCTGCCGACGGCCAGCGCGTCTTCTTTGGCGAAGGCGACCAGAACATCGTCTATGTCGTCAACTGGGATGGCACCGGTCTGCGCGCCCTCGTCAAGGATGCCCATTTTGAAGAGGTGTGGACCGACCCGCGCGACGGCGTGGAGTGGATCTATGCCAAGGTGACCGAAAAGCGCGGCGCCGAGGATACGCCCGTCATCCGCCGCTACCGCGTGGATAAGCCCGAGGTGAGCGAGCTGGTGTGGGACAAGATGAATTTCAACAACTTCATGATCTCCGGCGACGGTCGCCAGGCCAGCGGCGGCGGTGGCGGCGGCAACAGTCCGCAGGGCGTGATCACGCTGCCCAACGGTACGTTTCATCAGCGCGCAGGCGGTTGCTGGCCCAGCATGAGCCCGGATACCAGCCATCGCATGTGGGTCTTCACCGGCAATCACCGCTCCATTCATTTCTTTACGCCCACCAACAAGAGCGGTACAGCGTACAACGAAGGCGTCGTATTTGACAAGACGCCGGGCATTAAGCTGCAGGGCCGCGAGGAAATGTACCACCCGCGCTGGTCCAACAATGTCCGCTATATGGCGCTGACCAGCCCGCTTTCGGAATGGAGCTACAAGGCGGATGCCAAGATTCCTAATAACGTGGCGGAAAAAGTAGAGATCTACATCGGCAAGTTTGCGGATGACATGAAAACGATGGAGCGCTTTGTGCAGGTCAGCTCCAACAATCGCGGCGATTACTTCCCCGATATCTGGATCAAGCCAAGCCCCGAGCAACAGGCCGAACTGGCCAAGGGCACAGCCGCTCCGCAGCCCGTCGAGGAAGACAGCAAAGCGCCCGATAACAAGGGCCTTGTGTATACATGGGAAACCGGCGCGCAGGGCAACCAGTTGGATGATCCCAAAACAGGCGCCATTCGCCAGTGCGGCGGTCAGTTCCGTGGTGAAGGCCGCTTTGGGCAATACCACGTTATGGACGTAACGTTCGGTTCGTGGCTGACCGACGGCGCGGATACGCCGCTGCTGGAAGGCGTGAAAGCCGGCAAAGCCTTTGCGGTGGAAGCGATCTTAACCCCGAAGGGTTCGGTCACGGCGCAGCCGAAAACCATCATTGCCTTCGCCGACCAGACCGCGGACGGCGCACCCGGCAATTTCATACTGGAACAGCGCGGCGAATGGCTTACGCTGCGTGCCGCGACGGAAAAGACTCCCGGCAAACTCTCCCAGCCCGTTCCTCTGGTACGTCTGACACAGAACGCGCCCAATCATATCTTCGTCAGCCTGGGCGATGACGGCAAGCTGAGCTGCTCGATCAACGGCGGCCGCGTTATCTTTCCTGGTGCCGCCCAGGTTCTCGGCAAGCCGGCCGGGTGGACTCCCCAGCACCTCGTCTTTGGCGATTCCTACTCCGGCGGTGCCAACTGGCCCGGCCTTATTGAAGGCATCGGCATCTACACCCGCGCCGTAACGGACGGCGAAGCCCGGCAGCGCTACGGCATGGCCTTGGAAAAGCGCGGTGGATCGCTGACTGCAGCTCCCGATTCCACGCGCAAGCCTATCGAGACGATTCTTGTCGAAGCCAAACTGGTCGGTACCTGTCCCGCGGCCGATCCCAAAGGCATCGCGCCCTACAAACGCAATCTGTCGATTCAGAAGTATGAGATCCAGAAGGTCCTGAAAGGCAAGCTCACCGAAAAAGAGATCACCGTTGCGCAGTGGTCCGTACTCGACGGCCAGGTTGTTCCGACCTACGGCAAGCTTCCCTCCGGCCAAACCTGCCGTCTCGCCCTCGAACCCTGGGAAGCCCGCCCGGAACAGGAATCCGAGCGCTCCCTTGCCGGCAACTTTGAAGGCAGCGACACGCTCACCCTCTTCTATGAAGTGCGCAATCCG
Source organism: Methylacidiphilales bacterium (assembly GCA_041287705.1). Classification (GTDB taxonomy): domain Bacteria; phylum Verrucomicrobiota; class Verrucomicrobiia; order Methylacidiphilales; family UBA1321; genus LW23. The sequence continues at coordinate 3,947 of JBGGNE010000499.1, forward strand.
GAGCTTCCCTTCGTCGCGGTGCTGAATCCTGCCGCGTCTGCGCCTGCATCAACAGCTTCCGCCGCACCTTCCACGAGTGGTGATTTCAAGCCGGTAGATGGCCCGCAGAAACTGACGGCTCCGCTGAATATCGCGGCGGATGACATGGCCTTCTCGCTCCCGACAAAGGCGGATCTGAACCTGAACGGCCAGCCTGTTACATTTGTGACGAACAGCTTTAAGGAACTGATGTTCAACGGCGTTGTCCGCATGGGTGGAAACAGATCAGTCACGGCGGCCACCGTAGTGGCGGGCGGGGACGGCTATCTGCAGGCGCCCAAGGTTGTATTTACCGCGGCACCCGGATCCTCCGGGGGTAAAGGCGCCACGGGCGAAGCTATCATGGCGGTGCAGGATCTTGAAGTGGTACGCCTGGGCTCCGGCTATACCAGCGAGCCTAAAGCGATTGTCGCGGAGCCGGATATCGCAGGTGGTCGTCGGGCCAAAGCACGAGTTTTTATCGATAAGGTCGCGGGAACCATCTCAAAGGTTGATCTGGTGGATGGCGGCACCGGCTACACGCGGCCGCCCCGCATTATCCTGAAGGGCGGCGGCGGCAAGGACGCCGAGCTGGAAGCCAAGCTTGGGGTGTCCGGCATCATCATCACCGATGGCGGCAGCGGCTACACCGTACCGCCTCTCATCACCCTGGAAGGGGGAGACGGTCAGCACGCACAGGTACTTTCCGCCCTGCAGATGACGACCCTGCGCTTCACGGCGGATGGCGGTAACGCCAGGCTGATCAACGCCGGTACTCTGGATCAGTATGGCGCGTCCATCATCTGGGACTATGCCGCGGAAAAGCGCAACAACGGCAACCGCTGTTTCATCAATAACGGCACGTGGACCATGCAGCACGGTTCCGTGTTGAAATGGATGTCCTCCACGGGCATCGACAATAATAGCAGCGGCAATATCAATACCGGCACGCTGCGCATCCTTGATCGCTCAAGCGTCGGCATCAGCCGCCTGGAGAACAGCGGCACTATCGAGTTCGGCACCGGCGTGGTGATCGGCCAGGCGGAAAACGCCGGCGGTGATGCGCTGCTGATCAACAAGAGCGGCGAAATCCGTGTCACCGGCGATGAGCCCGTGCTGTTCGGCCTGATCGACGAAACCCGCTGCGGCAAGCGTCGCATTGAGAACGGCATCATTCCTGAAACCGCCAAGCCCGAGCAGCCCCAGCCCATACCTGCGGGGCTGTCCCCGGCACGCTTCATCATCGGCACCGGCAAGGATAAAGCCAACCTCACCTCCACGGGTGCCGAAGTCGTCTTCGCCAACGCCGCGGGCAGTCGCCTGGAGATCATGTCAGGCGCTTCACTCTACCTGATCACCAATGATAACGGCTCCAACCATCCCTTCAACAGCCGCACTGCCCGGGTGACCAATAAAGGCGACTTCGTCCTCGCCGGTACTCTGCGTGTTCAGGGAAATCACGGCGGCTATACGGGCATTGAAAACGGCGGCATCCTCATCGTCAAAGGCGATAACGCTACGCTGGAACGCATGCGCAACAGCAGCGGCCCGGGCGGCACCTACCATGAAGAAGATACATGCGCCCGCATCAGCAACGGCACCGATGGAGTGATCCAGGGAACCGGCAAGCTCACCTATATCAATAGCACCAGCCGCGATGCAGGGCGTTTTCTCCGAATCACTAACTCAGGCACGATCAATCCCGGCGAAACGACCGGCGGCGCTCAGGGATCTCCGGAAACCTTTGGCCAGTTGAAACTGCATAACGTCATCCTGCGCTTCGGCAATCTGCCGCCCAGGGAGAAGGGTGCCAAGGAGAAGAAGAAGGCCAAAGGTGACGATACGTATGAGCTGCTCGCCGGCGTGGAAAATACCGCAGGCACGCTCCGCATCGACATCGGCGGACCGGCAACGGACGCCCAGCGCTACGACAGCGTGGCGCTTACCGGCGACGTCAAACCCGATGAAGGCAAAACCGGCATCTTTGAGCTTCTGGAAGGCGCTGGAGCCAAACTCAATATCGTCCCGCAGAAGGGCGTGACGCCCAGGGGAACGTACCGCATCGTGTCGGCTTCCTCCGGCGTATATGGGAGGTTCCAGACGTTGCAGTATAACGGCAGCGCGGATGCTGTGCCGTATACGATTAACTATCTGCCTAACGCTGTAGAAGTCGTGTTTCCATAAATAAACAGACTGTCGGGAATTATCTGCTGAATTTCGGTATTACGGGGCCTTTGATGGAGCGCGACTACATTGGTATTTAGTTCCCATATCTTTATCTTCTACTTCCTCCCGCTGGCGCTTGGTGTTTACTATGCGTTTTATCAGGCGCCTCAGCGGTGGCGAAATCTCATTCTGACGCTCTTTGGTTACGCCTTTTACGGGTGGGCCGAGCCTCAGTTTATCCCGCTGATGTTTGCGACGACCTTCCTGGACTGGCTCATCAGTCTGGTGATCGCGCACAACACCTGGAAGCTCTGGACCGTGTGGAACGAGCCCGTAGTCTGCCTGCTGGAAGGCGGCGAGCGCAGTTCCGTGCAAAAGCGCGCACTGTTCATGTCCATGGCGGCAAACCTCATTGTCCTGGGCTTCTTCAAGTACTTCAACTTCGGTGTCGACAGCTACAATGCGCTGGCCAAGTCGTCCGGGCTGGAGGCGTGGCAGTGGGATACGTTCTTCCGCGTCATCCTGCCGCTCGGCATCAGCTTCTACACATTCCAGGCGATGAGCTACACAATCGACGTGTATCGCGGCGAAGCCAAAGCGATGCGCAATTTCGTGGATTTCTCGTGCTTCGTGTCGATGTTCCCGCATCTGGTGGCCGGGCCCATTCTGAAGTTCTCCTACCTGGCGGATCAGCTTGAAAGCAGGACTCTTACACGGGAGAAATTTGCGCGCGGCGTGGCGTTCTTCGCCATGGGTATGTCGAAGAAAATCCTGCTGGCAAACCCGTGCGGAAAGGTCGCGGATCTCACCTTCAACGCGGGCTCCGTCAGCTTTGTGGACTCCTGGTATGGCGCGGTTGCTTACGCGTTCCAGATTTACTTCGATTTCAGCGCTTACTCCGACATGGCGATCGGCCTGGGCCTGATGCTCGGATTCATCTTTGCCAAGAACTTTGACTCGCCTTACAAGTCGGCGTCCATCACGGAGTTCTGGCGGCGCTGGCATATTTCGCTCTCCTCGTGGCTGCGCGATTACCTCTACATCCCCCTGGGCGGCAACAGACTGGGCGAGACACGCACTTACGTGAATCTCATCCTGGTGATGCTGCTGGGCGGTCTGTGGCACGGTGCATCCTGGAACTTTGTGATATGGGGCGCGATTCACGGCGGCATGCTGGCCTTTGAGCGCAGCCAGGGCAAACAGGGCTTCTTCAAGCGCCTGCCCAGGCCGGTGCAGATCGGTCTGACTTTCCTGGTTGTGGTGCTGGCATGGGTGTTCTTCCGGGCCAAGGATCTGCCCACCGCCCTTGCCTATTGCTCCAGCATGATTGGCCTGGGCGCGCAGCAGTCGGGCGAAGGACTGCTGGCTGGCGTCATCTATCAGCCTTACTATTTAGTGAGCATCGTATTAGCCGCTGTCATTACATGGGCGGGCGTGCAGACGTGGGATTACACCCGCAACCTCAACGCACCCAGGGCTATCCTTATCTTCGTGCTCTTCTGGCTCTCGCTGCTGGTGATGACCACGCAGTCGTACAACCCCTTCATCTACTTTATCTTTTGATAGGATTGCCTGAACATGAGCCACTTATCTAAAGATCCGGCGGCCATGGCCGCGCTGGCCGCCAAACCCTACCACCTCCTCACCCGCGAGGAAGTGGCGGAGCTGGAAGTCGGCACTACCACCGTCACGCCCCGCATGTGCCTGGTCTTCATTGGGCTATTCCTGCTGACCATTCTGGCCGTGCCCGCCATCCAGCACGTTGTGGAAATCCGCGAGGGCTACGCACGCGAAGGTCGCTTTGTGTGGCCGCACGCCTACGGCGCATTCACCATCCCGGCGGACGCGATGCATGTGTTTGCGGCACCTGCTTCAGCCGGCAACGCCACGTCGTCGTTTGTCGCGATATGGAACCGCGTTCAGGTTGCCAACACGCGCTTTATGCGCGACGTAAAGGCGTATGAGAAGCAGATGGAGGACACCTCATGGATGGCAGTCGCCGCCATTCCGCGCACCCAGGAATTCACTGCGCGCTGGCTGGGGCTGGGGAATGAGCAGGTCTATCTGGGTCGCGACGGATGGCTATTCTATCAGCCCGAAGTGGGACACCTGACCGGCGAAGGATTCCTTCGCCCGGACTTCCTTCAGGCGCGCGGTCGTGCCGGCCATGCGGGCGAAGGCATCCAGCCGGATCCCGTCAAAGCCATTGTGCATTTTCGCGACCAGCTGAAGGCGCGGGGCGTGCACCTGATTGTCATGCCCGCACCGGTAAAGCCAATGCTGGAGCCCGAGCATTTATCGGCTCGCTATGCCTCGGCAAATCCGCTGCCGATTCCCGTGCGGAATCCGTCGCATGCCGCTTTTCTGCAGGCCCTTGAGAAGGCGGGTGTGGATGTGCTGGATGTGGCGGATGCCCTGGCGAAAGAGAAGCTGCAAAGCGGCCGGTCGCAGTTTCTGCTGACCGATACGCACTGGACCCCGGAAGCCATGGATATCGCATCGCGCATGCTGGCGCAACGCATTCAGACCGTGCTGAACGTCGATCCCTCCGCACCGCCTCCACCAATGGACAGCACTTCCACAGGCGGTCGCCAGCGCAAAGAATCGACCATCCGCAACTCCGGCGACATTGCGCTGATGCTGAAGCTTCCCGCTTCGTCGACGCTTTACCCCACGCAGGAAGTGAAGCTGCAGAACGTCATAAGCGCCGATGGCACGCCATGGAAAGCAGATCCACGCGCGCCGATTCTGGTCCTGGGCGACAGCTTCTTCAACATCTACTCGCTGGAAGCCATGGGCTGGGGCTCCGCCGCGGGCTTTGTTGAGCAGCTCAGCTTTCACCTGAAGGGTCCGGTCGATGCCATCCTGAGAAACGATGCCGGTGCCTACGCCACGCGCGAACTGCTGGCCAAAGAACTGGCGCAAAAGCGGAACCGCCTGGCGGGAAAGAAAGTCCTCGTCTGGGAGTTCGCCTCGCGCGAGCTCTCCGTCGGTGACTGGAAGATGATCGAGCTTCCCGAGGTGCCGCAAACAACGGCCGCCGCGTCTGCCCCTGGCAGCACTATGCCGGACAAATCCGCCTCGGGATCCCCCACAACAACGACAGCCGCCACGGCACCCATCAGCCCCGTTGCACCAGGCGCATTCTTCTCCCCCGCCGCAGCGGCAAAACCGGCGCGCATCACCGGCACCGTGCGCGCGGTCTCCAGGTTCCCGCGCCCTGGGTCGGTGCCTTACAAGGATCACATCTTCACCGTGCACTTGGCGGACGTGAAGGGCGAAGGCGTGCCGGCGGGCAGCCAGTGCATTGTCTATCTCTTCAGCATGCAGGACAACACCCTTACCGCCGCCAGCAACTGGAAATCTGGCGACAGCATTACACTGGATCTCCGCGCGTGGAGCGATGTCTCGGACAAGTTCGACCGCTTTAATCGCAGCGAGCTGGATGACGCCGATCTTCAGATGGAAACCCCATGCTGGGGTGATCTCGCCAAATAACAGCGGGCAATACCGCTGTTCACTTTACCTGCCTGTAATCATCTTATCATGAAATTCTTACGCCGCTCATTGGTTCCCTTGCTTGCCCTGACATTCGGAGCTTTAGGCATGCCCGTGTTACATCTCCACGCAGATGATGCAGACGCTGCATTCCGCAAAGCATGCGCCGCGAAAGCGGAGCAAACCCCGGTGGTTCAAGGTGGTGGCGGATGGCTTTTCCTTCCGGCAGAGCTGCGTCATATCAGCGTCGGTAAGTTCTGGGGCGAAGACGCGGCAAAAGTCAGCAAAGCCACAAAGCCCGAAACAGCGGATCCTTTGCCGGCTATACTTGACTTTAAAAAGCAACTGGATGCGTTGAACATCGAATTGATTCTGGTACCGGTTCCCGCGAAAGGCTTTGTCTACCCCCAGGCCGTTGAAGGCAAGGAAGCAGCCGCGGGGGCAGGCGCGCGTCTGGATACCTTTCATCAGGCGTTCTTTAAGGAACTGGTCGGGAATGGCATCACCGTTATCGATCTCCTGCCCGACTTCCTGGCAAAGCGCGACGCGGACGGCGGAGCGGTCATGTACTGCAAAACGGATTCGCACTGGTCCGGCAAAGGCATCTCCATTGCTGCCGACAAGATCGCCGCGCTGCTGAAGGATAAGGCGTGGCTGAAAGCCGCGCAGGAAGCCGCAAAGCTGCAGCCAACCGCCAAAGAGCAGGAAGTGGAGATCTCAGGAGATCTTCGCGGCATGCTGACTGCAAATCAACCGCCTGCGGAAAAGCTGAAGCTACGCTTCATTACCAGCAACGGCGCCCCCATTCAGCCCGACAAGGCTAGCCCCGTTGTACTGATGGGTGACAGCCACAATCTGGTATTCCACGCCGGCAGCGACATGCTGGCCTCTGGAGCCGGTCTGCCCGATCAACTGGCCAGTCTTCTGGGTATTCCGGTCGATCTCGTGGCCGTCCGAGGCTCCGGGGCCACTCCCGCCCGCGTTAACCTGATGCGCCGCGCCAAAGCCGACGCTCAATACCTCGCGGGAAAAAAGGTCATCATCTGGTGCTTCACCGTGCGCGAATTCACCGAAAGTTCCGGCTGGAGCAAAGTGCCTGTGGCCGGAGCACCCGCGGCGAAGTAGGCGGCATCGCGATTCAATCTCCGGCGCAATTTGAAATCGCCTCCGGGTTAACCCTGCCCTACGTCGCCTTTTCCGACCCTGCGCCGGAGGCTTGCATTTGGGCCAGGGCGGCGGCTTTTTCTTCCAGGCAGTTGGCTTCGGCGGCGTCGGCCTGACAGCCTTCGCGGATGGCGCGGTCGGTGGCATCGATGTAGCGGCGGGCTACGGCGATGTAATCGGCTCCGTGACGGGTTTTGGCCAGTTCCTTCATGCCTTTCTCCTCCATATGGCGAAACTTTGTCATGGCGTGATTGGTGGCCTCTTCGGAATAGCCGAGCTCCATCAGCGTCTGGCTGGCCAGCAGCAGGGCGCTGCCGAGAAACTCATGATGTACCGGGACATCGCGATTGATCAGCTCGTAAGCGTGGTCGCGGCTGCGGGCGCGCGCAATAATCTTCACGTGCGGGAAGTGATGCTTCACGCTGTCCACGATCTCCAGCGTTTTCGCTTCGTTATCGATCATGACCAGCAGCATCTTCGCCTGCTCGATGCCTGCCGCGCGCAGCAGATCCAGCCGCGATGCGTCGCCGAAGTAGGCTTTCAGGCCGATGGAACGCAGCAGATCGATCTGATCTGGATCGAAGTCGAGAACCGTTGCAGGCACGCCGTTCGCGCGAAGGAAACGCGCCGCGATATTACCAAAGCGACCGAAGCCTGCGATCATGACCGGATGATGCTCATCGACCTTGTCGGCTTCGCGCTCGCTGGCGGGTTTGACGGGGGTGAGACACGGCATGATAACGTGCTCGTGCAGCATCAGCAGCAGCGGCGTGGCCGCCATGCTAAGCGCAACGGTCAGGATCAGCAGCTTGATCATCTCCGGCGGAAAAATGGAGTGCTGGGCGGAGAACGAGAGGAGGACAAAGCCGAACTCGCAACCCTGGGCCAGCGCGAACGCAAACAGCAGAGAGGCGCTGGTTTCAAGCTTGAAGACATATCCCAGGCCCCACAGTACCAGGAACTTGATGACGACCAGGCCGACGATGAGTCCCACCACGGTGACCGGATTCGCGGCCAGCAGGGCGAAATCGATGCCGGCGCCCACGGCGATGAAGAAGAGGCCGAGCAGCAATCCTTTGAACGGCTCGATATCCGCCTCAAGCTGGTGGCGATATTCGCTGTCCGCCAGCACAACGCCGGCCACGAACGCACCGAGCGCGGGGGAAAGCCCCACCAGATCCATCAGCAGCGTGGTAAGCACCACAAGCAGCAGGGCGCTGGCCGTAAAGAGCTCTTGCAGGCGCGCCGATGCGATGAACCGGAACCAGGGCCGCACAAAGAAGCGGCCACCCAGCAGAACCGTGAAGACCAGAACGAGTTTGCACATGTGCACCAGCTGATCCATCATCGTAAACGGCTGCTTGATAACATCATGTGAGGCGGCGGACGCTACTGCGGTAACGGTGGGCGCATGGGCTACCTGCACGGTATCCAGCACCAGCTGACGCGTCTCGGCGGGCATGGCCAGCAACGGCAGTATGGCCAGAATGGGGATGACCGCGAGATCCTGAAACAGCAGTACGGAGAAGGACGCCTGGCCGCCGGGCGTTCCCAGCAGGCCCTTTTCTTTAAGCGACTGCAACCCGATGGCCGTACTGGAGAGCGCCAGGATAAGACCTGCCGCGATAGCGCTGGGCAGGCTTAGTCCGCACAGCAGGCCGCCGGCAGCCAGAGCCGCAGTGGAACAGATCATCTGCAATCCGCCAAGCCCCAGGATGGATGTTCGCAGCCGCCAGAGCGTGGACGGATGGAGCTCCAGCCCAACGATGAAGAGCGTCAGGATAACGCCGAACTCCGCGACATGCATGATATCGCCGGAGCGTCCGCCGACGACATTAAGCGCAAACGGCCCTATGGCCGCCCCTGCCAGCAGGTACCCCAGCACAGAGCCAAGCCCGAGACGCTGGGCAATGGGCACGGAGATAACGGCGGCGGCGAGATAGCCGACGGCGTGCTGGGCAATTGTCGGTATATCCATGATGGGAGCGAAGTTACGTCTTGATGAGGCTCGAAATGGCGTGAGCGGTTGAGCGCGTTTGCGGGGAAAGAAGGCCGGGTGGCGGCAGGCGGGCGAGCTTTAGTATAGCGGGTGCAGTCGGTCTTTATAGCAGGATTTCTTCTTATTTATCTACCCATGTATAGACTTCCTCTACTGCGTTCCGGTCGCGTGCAAAAATAACCAGTTCCTTACATTGAGGGCATTTATACGCTGTCCTCATCGCGCGGTGATACTTGTAGATGAAGCGATCAACTTCATCGATGCCCGCACCGTCCTCCGGACGTGTTTCCATGATGTTAAAATGATCCACATCGGAAATGATAAAATACTTAAAGGGATGGGCATCACCATTATCGCTCATGACATGGCCACATTGACAAAGGTATTTAGACATAACGCATGCTCCGTACTCTGTATTATCGGCTTGCCGCTTCCTTATGCAGGATCCGGATAATCTCCCTGACGGCGTCGGGATAACGAAAAGTAACGTGGCCGCCGCGCACCACCAGCTCGGATTCAGCCCCGGCAAGATGACTGCTGGTGTAGGGCACAACGCCGTCGCTGCCACGCTCTTTGGGACCGGGATGGTGCTGCCCCACAATCGTATGGAAGGGCACGGTGGGGGGAATTTCAGCCAGCGCACGCAGGGCTGTGCTCTTGGGTGACAATGTGCGGATGGAGGAGAATCGGCCATCGCGGTAGAAGCGTAGCGCGGCGGGTGTCATCAGTTGGGGATTCGCTTCGGCTATCGCCGTGAAACCGGTACGCAGCATAGTGGGCAGCCGCACCAGCAAATTGCCCAGAATACCGGCGAGCGAATCCGCAATGGGGCTGCCACGATGCGGCGCCGAGACAAAGATGGCGCGCACCACGCGGGGATTACGCGTAAAGGTCATGATGCGGTGCAACTCGTCGATATCGTGGCGATTGCCGCGCAGTTGCTCAGGCGGGACCTTGAAGATGCTTTGCCAGAGGAGATTGCCGCTGCTGCACACCAGCGTATGGCTGATGACACCGCCCATGCTGTGGCCAATCACCACGATACGATGCGTGGCCATGTCTCGATTGGCAGGATCCAGATTGCTCACCAGGCGGTCCAGACTGCGCCGCAGCAGCAGGGCGTTGGCCAGCACCGGCGTGCCGCTGGTGTAGTAGAACTGCCAGATCTGGTAGCGGCGGCGCACCAGAGGATCCAGGTACATTGCGTTGACGAGGGAGACGAAATCGACGGGCGTGGACTGGAGTCCATGCACCATCAGCAGCGGGATTTTGCGAGGATCGTAGGGCTCCAGCAGGTAGATCTGCTGCCTGTGGCCCAGTTCGATCTTGCCGGAGGCGGTTTCCAGTGGGCGCAGCATGCGGTAGAACGCGGAGCGCTTCAGAGCGGTGGCGTGGCGCGCCAGCATGAACCCGTGCGCGCAGACATCGCGAGCCATGGGCCAGGTGGAGTTTCCATAACGCACCTTCCCGGCAAAGCCCGCGCGTGAATCCGCCACTTCGCAGGTCGGGACCAGCTCGAGCTCAGCAACATTGCTGGATGCGCGGACGGCAGGTTTACGCAGTACAGCCGTGGCGGCGATATAGAGTCCTTCCACGGGAAAGCATCCGGCAGCCGGGTTGGACGTGTCATACTCAATGACGACCGGAATGCCTGCGCCCTCGAAGAGAGAGCCCTGGGTCGCCGCTGCCAGGTATATGCGGCGCGGCGGCAGGCCGAAGTCACCGCGCGGTGCCAAAATGGGAATGCCGCCCGGAGTCGGAGAGACGCCTGCAGAACTGCGGACGGGATAGGGCACGCGCGGCATTCGAAGCGAAATACGGAGCTCGCCGAGATGCTGGCGCGCGGTGGCCACTTCCACGCCTTTGGCGGGATCCGAGCTCTGCAACATGTGCCGCACGATTTCGCCCACGGCGGTATTATACTGCGACATCGTGGCGCCCGGCGAAGGCGGTGCAGGCAGAAGTGGTTTCGGCTGAGTTGCGGCGAGGAGCGGCCGGCAGGAAGTCGCGGAGCAAAGCACCAGAGCCACGATCATCGCCATCAGCCACGCCAAAGCACGGGCAGTGACACGGCGGCGAACCGGGAAGCGGACGTGAAAAGAGACGCGGGCGGAATGTAGCGACATCGCGGGCTCTACCCGTAGCGGCTGGCACGCCAACAGGCAAGCGCGGAGGCGACCGTTTCCGTTCGAATATTGGCAAAAGCTCCTGGCAGCTTCGTCTGAAATAAAACGGACGGGCTCCTTATTATACTTAAAACATGTTCGCCTGCCCGCGATGGAGTTGTACCATGAAAGAATACATTTATCTTGCATTTATCATCTATTGCACCTGCTTTGTCTTCTGCTGCACCAACGTAAGCAGCGTATTTGCAGAGTCTTCCACAGGCAAACAGGATAAGCCTGCTCCCGTGAGGAATTCAGGTGCTTCATCTCTGGCCGATCTCATTTCATCCTTAACTTAGGAGCCTCCGGAAAATAACCTGCACAACTTGAGCCGCCGCTTTTGAGCGAGAGCAGCGTTGGAATTCCGGTCGAGCATTAGTCTAATGCACTCCCTCCATTCCGCCTTGCTCTCATCTCAAAATCGACGACTCCACTCTGCCAAAAGGGTACTCCAGAAGGCTTTCAGACTTTCCTTGCGGATAACGCCGGCAAGCTGGAAAACCAGCGCAATCCAAACTACAAGAAGCCGCGCCCCGACATGTTTTCGTTCGATATCTACCTGAACCCCGCCACCGGCGACTACTGGGTGCACCAGACCGGCGGTCGGGCCGGGGTGAATCAATTCTTCGGCCCCGGTAAATGGACGGGCA
>JBGGNE010000500.1:0-3404 GCA_041287705.1 Methylacidiphilales bacterium
GCAGGCGGTTATGGGAGAAGAAAAAACGGGAAAACGGTGTGGATACATTAGCCAGCTTGGCGTCCAGCCCAAACTTAATTTTTCTTGAACTATCGGAAATAAGCTGGGCCGGGTTACACAACGCGGCGATCTAATTGAACCACCTGTGGAAACGACTACATGCTGACTTAATAACTCGCCGACAGGAGAGAAAGAAAAACCAGGTAAACGAGGTTGAACGGTGCCGGGATGACGAGCTGCACTGGAACTAAACTGAAATCGCCATCTTTGCAGATCAAGCCGCCAAAGCGGATAGTCCCAGGGAGATGGCGTTGGATGATGTCGTGATGTGCTAATACAGAAGAAGTTCCGCCTTAAACTGCGGCAACGGCAGCCTCTTCTTCAAACCGTCCGTAGGCGCGGAATTTGTCGTAACGACCTTCCATCAGCTGTTCAGGCGTGAAAACGCTCAGTTCCTGGAGATTGCGAATCAGAGCGCTTTTGAGTGAAGCGGCAGACGTTTCCCAGTCATGATGCGCGCCGCCCAGGGGTTCGGGTATCACTTCGTCCACCAGCCCAAGAGTCATCAGGTCGGGCGAAGTCATCTTTAGTGCTTCTGCCGCGCGCGGGGCGTGGGCGCGGTCTTTCCACAGAATAGCCGCGCAGCCTTCGGGCGAGATGACCGAGTAGTACGCATTTTCCATGATCAGCACGCGATCCGCCACGCCTATTCCAAGCGCGCCGCCGCTGCCGCCTTCACCCAGAACCGCTGCGATAACCGGTACTTCCAGCCCAAACATTTCGCGCAGATTAACCGCGATCGCTTCCGCCACGTGCCGCTCTTCGCTGGCCAGACCAGGGAAGGCCCCGGGCGTATCGATCAACGCCACCACAGGCAGACGGAATTTTGATGCCATCTTCATCAGCCGAAGCGCCTTGCGGTAACCCTCGGGATTTGGGCAGCCCCAGTTGCGCATCAGCTTTTCTTTGGTATCACGGCCCTTCTGATGGGCAACGACCATGATGCGGTGGCCGTCAATTGTAGCGAAACCACCAATGAGCGCTTTGTCATTGGCGTGCAGACGATCGCCGCTCAGCTCGGTGTAGTCGCTTGCAATAAGTTTAAGAAAATCAAGGGAGAAAGGGCGGTTGACGTGCCGCACAATCTGCACGCGCTGCCAGGGCGTCAGGTTGGAGTAGATCTTTTGCCGCTCCTCTTCTATGCGAGCCTGCAGGCTGGCGATGTCGCTGGAGAGGTTGATGTCGTTGTCGCTGGCACGTTTATGCAGATCGGCGAGCAAGTTTTCCAGCTCGATGACAGGCTTTTCGAATTCCAGCGGAAGGAGGCGTTTTTTTTGGGCTGACATGGCAGTGAGTGGAGGCTACTTTATCAGGCTTGTCGAAAATGATCAAAACATTTGGCGCCCCGTTGCCCGCTGACCCCGAGTCGGGCGAGGCAGGTCAGCCCGCGCCTGCGCAAACCCGTTTGGCTGCAACGATAGAGCTGGTATTTGCGCTCACCTCTTTTGTGCTGCTGGCGGGCTTTCTTCCGCCGATGATGTACTTTGTGGCCGGCGACTTTCTGCCGGATATCCCATTTGCGAAGTATGCCAGCCGAGCGCTGCTGGTGGGTGCGGTACTTGCCCTGGGGCCCGTGATGTGGCGGCAATGGCAGCTCTCCCGGCGCGAAGCTGCAGCAAGGGCGGAAGCAGAAAGCGCCGAAGGTATCGACAACAAAGGATTCCGCGCCATGCCAGCGCTGAGCGGTATGGGCGGCGGTTTTCTGGCCGGCGTTCTTTCGCTGGCGGCGCTTTGCCTGGCGCACATGGCCACGGGCGCGCGGGAATGGAGCGGCGGTCTGCAGATTCAGACGGGAATCAACGCCATGGTGACGGGCTGGCTCATCTCGGTGGCCGAGGAGCTTGTCTTTCGCGGCGGGCTTCAACTGCTGCTGATCCGCATTGCTGGCGGACCCGTTGGCTGGATCATTGCAGCTCTGCTTTTCGCGCTTGCGCACTTTCTAAAACCGGGCACGGACTACGCGCCCAGCACTATTTCCGTCACGTGGTTCTCCGGATTTGAAGCGCTGGGCTGGGCTGCGGCGCCGCTGGCAAATCCGGACACCTATGGCACGGCGTTCATTGCGTATCTTCTTGTCGGTCTGATCCTCGGGGGCCTGGCCTGGGGTACGGGGAATCTGTGGGCGGCGATCGGACTGCACGCGGGCTGGGTATTTGCACTTAAGGTGGGCTCGGTTGTCACGAAGCCGACGGGCGGCGCACATACCGGCATGGGCGATCTGCTTACCGGTATACCTTCGCTGGCAGTGCTGGGAGCGACTGGCATAGCGGTGGCCGGCTGGCTGCTCTGGAGACAACGCGCACGCATGGGTAGCTCTAAAACCGAGGCGCTGGTGCCATGAATGTGCCCGGACTGGATACCGCGTGGATTCTGGGACATCGCGCCCTGCGAGGCGTGGGTGTGGTGCGGCCATGGACTTTGCCGGAGTGTAAAAGCGCTCTGGCAGAGGGATGCCCCGTGCTTGTCGTAGCCACTACAGCCCTGGGCGACAGTATTCTGTGCACACCGCTTCTGGATACACTAAGCACCCATCTGGGGCCGGAGCGCACGTTCTTCTGGGTGCGCGAGCCCTTCCGCACCCTGTATAACAGCGATCCCAGAATCGGCGGCGTCTTTGGCGCGCGTGGAAAGTATCGCGGTCTGGGCGTGGCGCGCAGTGAAATGCGCGCCGCCATGTCGCTTGACGGTAATGCATTAAAGAAAAAGGGGAGCGCGAATGGGGCTGCCGAACGCGGCTTTATCGCACTGATCGCCAATTGTTCGGAGCCCGACGTCATTCCCTGGCTATGGTGGTGCGGAGCGCGCGGCTTCCTGCGCTATCGCAGCCGATGGAGCACGTGGGGAAACTGGTTCGCCAATCGCGCTGAGATGCGACAACCTCACGAAGAAGGCTATGCAACAGGCCACGCCATCGCGAACAATCTCGCCATGGCGCAATCCCTTGACATGGAGCCCTCTACGCATCGTCTGAGGATCCAGCTCAAGAACCGCGAGGCAGAGACATTCGGCGTCTTAGGGACATCTAATGTCTCACAAGCCTCAACGACCAACGACAGATCTGATTCTCCCCTGATTCTCATTCATCCCGGTGCGTCGCGTCAGGATAAATGCTGGCCCCTGGAGTGCTGGGCGGAAGTGGCCCAGGAACTGTACAAACACGCTTTTCTGATGGGCAAACCGCTGCCTCGGTTCGCCGTGACCGGCGGCAAAGACGAACGCGACGCCGCCGAAACGCTACGCCGCATCCTGCCTGGCCAGACCGAGAGTCACGCCGGCAAACTGAATCTGCCGGAGCTTGCTGCGCTCCAGCAAAAGGCGCAGCTGTTTCTCTCCGGCGACACGGG
>JBGGNE010000501.1:0-9546 GCA_041287705.1 Methylacidiphilales bacterium
GGTCGCAGGTCCGCCAAAGGCCCGGGTTAAACCCGCAGGCATTACTTGCGCGTAATACAAAATGAAGTTATCAACGCTAACGATTTATCAGTTGTTACGTCTGACTGCAATCGCACTATTATTGCCTTAATAGTTCGCTGGTGCATGATAGAGGTGCGCACGTATTCGCTCATGACAGATGCTTTATCCAAATGGAGCGCAGAGAACAAGCCGCTATCCTATACGGAATTCGTTCAAAATAGTCACAAGCAACGCTTTTTAAAAAATATACCATCAACATCCATTCTGGCCGGAATGGCAAAGACTTCTTCAATGGAAGAAACGCTGGCCCTGGTGGATCGGTGCGCACTGAAGTTTCCCGGAACACTCTTTGCACAAAACTGCCTGCGTTTTAAAGAACCGGTAAGCCTGAATTTTCGAAAACTTTATGACGATTATCCACAGTCCGTGGTCCATGAAATTCAGAATTTTGATATTTCCTCTTTAATAGAGATAGAGCGCTTCATGAATGGCAGAGATGCCTTGTTTCTGATCAAAAAGAGTGTTCAATTTGATCTTGAGGAACGAGTAACAGAGTATGTTGAAGAGTGTTTTTCGCAGTACAGCAACTATTTTCCGCTAGCTGCGTGGTGGACGGACCAGGATTGGGGCCAGTTTGAATTGGAGCTGATCACCAAAGATAAACGCATCTCGTACATGCTCTCTGTTATCAACAGATATGAACATTCAATCCGTCAGGTAGCAGCTTCGCAAAATGAATGGATCAAGATACTACCTGAATATGATGTACCCTTAAACGGACGCAATTCCTTTTTCGAATCGTATCTCCAGATGAGAGTAATTTCAGGCACTGCGCTGGTAATTGCTTACAATATCGAGAGCGTTGCGATAGCCGTTACTTTATGGAAACACGATCATGGAACCATGCCTGACAGTCTGGAAGCGATAAGAAAAAACGGCAAAGCTCTGACAAGCGACTTAATCCAGACGAATGGCGTTGAGTATCGCTATGAGCTGGATAAAGCAACAAACATTGCCACGTTTACATGTATAATAGATCCCAAAATCGCGTATCTGGCCGATAAAGCTTTTGCTGATTTCAACCCCGACAAAGCAAGAGCCTCTACGCTTATCACAAGCAGAAATGTCGTTAAAGTAACTCTTCGATAGGATATCTGCCGATCAGAAGATACCGGGAGTTAGCTGTCTAGCAAGGCCCCGCATCTCTCTGATCGCGCTGGTCACGTTGATGGCGGCGGCGGCGATTGAACTGGGGCATGGCGACCAGCAGTTCGGAGGCCTGAATTCGCGTACCGATCTCGTGGTTCAGTTCGTTCATCATCTTCAGCACGTCGTCGAGTTCGCGGCGGGAAGGGTGAAGCGGAGCGAGCGCGCGGGCCAGCAGAGGGATAATGCGGTTGCGCATGACACGAGGCCGGCGGAAACGCACGCCAGCGCTGAACACATACCAGGCCACCAGCGCCACGGCATAGCACATCAGCACCGTCACCAGATTCCCGGTAAAAGCATAAAGCGCGACCACAGGCAGAATCCCGGGCACGGCGGCCATCAGCATGCGGCGGGTGGACCAGCTCGGCGTGGCTGAGTAAAGCTCGTCCACTTCCCAGGCCAGCGTGGCAAAGGGCTCGAACAGCAGCGCCAGCCTTTGCTCGCGGGGGATGCCGCGCGGCGTGTGCGACAGCCGCTCTTCCAGGTCAAACCGCTGCGAGTACGTATCGCCGATTGCCGGGTTGGTGCTGTCCATCAGATTCAGCACATCATCGGGACGCGGCCGAAGCATGGCAAATAACGAAGGATCGCTGGGCATGCGCGCCTGACACGTCTGGCACACCTGATAAAACGCCGGCCCGTCCACGGCAAGGCGCGTGGGTGAAAGTGCAAGTGACTCGCTCTCACTTGCGCGGCACACGGAAAAAGTCTGTATATTACGACACAGCGGACAGAAATCCGCCGCAAAACCCATTGTTCTATATGTTAGCGGCAGTTCCAATAATTGCACTCTTTAGATATATCACAAATCCTCAACTTTGCAACTGGCTCACCAGCTGAAAATTATCGGGAAATGGGCATGCTCCTCGGGCTTATTCCCCTGCTGCCGGAATGATCGTGAAGCTACATCCGTCCGTTGCGACATCAATGCCGGCATCGGCTATCTCTGTTTTGGCCCTGAACTGTATATCGCCAAACTCCATTTCTTCATAATCCAGAAAGTGCACGAAGTAGAGATTGCCGCGGCGCTTTGTATTCGGCGTCACGCTTTCTGTAAAGATATGCTTAAAGTAATAACCACGGTTATCTTCCACCTTCAGCGTGATTCTGAAATGCGCCGTGTATTCCTCCGCATTGGTAAGCACAAAGCGATGATCGGCGCTCACCTTGATATCGGTGTTGAACGTGCCGGATTCCGGTCGCTTCAGGCTAACCTCTGCGTAGCAGGACTTTACGGGAGGCGGCATACCCGGCAGCGTCGGCTCGATCTCCGTATCGGTGGTGCCGGAGAGAGGGATCATGTGGAAGTTGCCCCACAGTTTGCGCGTGGCGCTGATGTGATTCCAGGCACCGTCCACAAACTGGTACAGTTCTCCATCCTGCCAGCGGAAGTGATCTTCCCCGGTCTCTATGGTGTTGATGGGTGTAGTATAGCTACAGGAAATAAACATACGCAGATCAGATCAGGTGTTGGGCGATAAAAAAAGAAATCGGGCTATACTGCTTCGTTCAATACTTCATCATACAAAGCTTCGTATCTGGGAAGGACGGTACTGCACTCGTAAAGCCGGCTCTGGGCGCGGGCGTTCGTGCCCATTTCCTGGCGCAGGGCAGCATCGGCGATCAGACGCTCCAGCGCGGCGGCAAAAGCGGAGAGATCGGTGGGAGGAATCAAAAAGCCATCCAGACCGTCGCGCACCGTTCCTTCGATGCCATCGACCTTGCTGGCAACCGTGGGGATTCCCGCCGCCATCGCCTCAATGACCACGAACGGCAAACCCTCCGAGCGGGAAGTAAGCGCAAAAATATCCGCCGCAGCCAGACGCTTCCAGCCGTCGGTCTCGAACCCCGTCAGCGTGCAGGTATCGGCGATACCTAACTGGCGCGCCAGTTCACGATAGCGCAGCACGTCACCGCCACCCACAATCCAGAGATGCGCTTTGGGCGCGTCGGTCTTTCGCATGGCCCAGGCGCGCATCAGCCAATCCATGCGCTTCTGAGGAACAAGGCGCCCCAGCGAAACCACATGCACAGCCGAAGCTGTCTCCCCTGCCCCCGGCGCCGTGTAAGTGCGTAGTCCCCAGTTCCACTGGTTGCGCCACAACTCCACACTTTCCCTGGAGGGGGATGCGGTGTCCGTGCAGTTGGGCAGCAGCACCAGCTTGCCCGAGGGCGCCCCGGTGGCAGGGTCCATATCCCAGCCGCGGATGAAGTACTGGTTGAAGTTGCCCGGACTGAGAGCAATGACCCGCCGGCAGATTCTGGCAGGCACGGCTTCCGCAAGAAAATTGATCGCCGCCTTTACGGGGCTGAAATCCTGATAGTACGCCGGCCACTGTGAGTTATAGATGCACCGTCTGGCGCCCGCCAGCCAGGCAGCCAGCGCCCCCACGGGAGCTCCCCACTGCCCGTAGAGCAGAATGAGGTCTGGACGCCACTGACGGATGATGCGCCATGTCTGCAGCAGCGCTATGGGCAGCAGCAGCTTATTCCCCAGCCAGGGCATAGCGTGAGAGGCGCCGCTCTCCTTGCACCACGTCTCAATGCGGCCCGGTCCGTTAGTGCCGCGGCCAAAGACGGCAAAGTTCTCACATTTGCCCGCAAAATAACGCAGCTGATGCACCATCGCGACGGGCGCGCCGCCCTGGTCGTCGTGGTGAATGAGGTGCAGAATGCGGGTTGTGGGCGTCATGGAGTGCGGAGATCAGTCCGTCCTGACGCTTTTCTAGCGGCTTTTCACGTATATTGCGATAAAAATATTCAGATTTATGCAGCGGTATAAATCCACCGGAGTTTGTCTTAAGCTACTTCCCGGTACTGGACTAAGGCTGATCACCTGGACTTACCAAACAGTGGATTTTTATTTAGCTCAACGGTCGCTACGACGCGACGAGAAGGATGAATGCAGAGGAAAGGAAGTCAGAAGACAAAGTTCATTCGCACTTGTTGCTATTCTGACCTTCCCCAGTTCCTGTCTCTTGTATACGGGCTTCATGCACAAAAAAAGACCGGCTGCGCTTTCACGCAACCGGTCTTGAGTATTCTCTCCCAGGCTTGGTCGATCTTTAGCCTACGGCTTTGGGATCAACGGGGGGAGGGGTGGTCTTCTTGGGGGTGCAGCAAGCGGTCAGGCTTGTGGCAACCACGAGGGCGAGCACAACGCGGATGAGGTTTTTCATTGAGGCGCAACAGTAATATTCTTTTGCTAATTGGCAAGACATAAAAACAGGGATTTTGATTTAGCTGTTGTATGGCGCGTGTTGTGTTGCCTTAGCGTATGTGGATGGCGATGAACCCACAGAAGAAAGGAGCGGGTTTCGTCACACTGTTGTCACAGAAGGCACGGAGTTAGTTGGTATACTTTAGAGCAAGCGCATTAAATACGTTTGCATACTAGTGTAGAAGAACCTGCGGACGTAACCTGAAGATATGTAGACAAAAAAAGAGCTGGTCACGCGTGTAAGCGCAACCAGCCTGAACTGGATCAAAGTAATGTCCTGCTAAGTCCCTGGTGGGACGAGCTCGCAAGTCACGTGAACCAACAAAGGCAATTAGCCCTTGGGATCGTGAACTGGCGGGGGGACGGTCTGAGTGGTCGTGGTCTCGTGCTTGGTAGCGCAAGCCGAGAGGCTGGCGGCCACAACGAGGGCCAGAACAAGGCGAATGAGGTGCTTCATTGCCGTCACTATATGCAAAAGGTGCGGCGACGCAAGAGATTATACGCGCGACAGGCAACTTTTCGCTGCATTAATGATAAATCATGATCGCAAATGTTGCCCAGTAAGGTGATGCGGCAACTTGCCGCGATCCGACCATTGCTTCTAGAATACCTCAGGCATACCTTCGGTCAGAATCTTGATGTTCGGCAGTAATCCTTCCTTGCTGCCGGCCATCAGCAGGCGCTCCGCGGGCTCATCCATGGGCTCGTAACTGAGAGGATACGTGCCAAAATGCATGGGAATAAAATGCGTCGCGCCCAGTTCCTGAAAAGCTTTCAGCGCTTCCTCAGGACCCATGTGCACGTCGCGACCGCTGGGGGGCTCGTAGGCACCGATGGGCATCAGCGCAATTTCCGGCTTCAGCCGGGTGCCGATTTCCTTAAAGCCCTCGAAATACGCGGAGTCGCCGCAGTGATAGATGCGTCTTCCACACGGGGTTTCGATGACAAAGCCGCCGTAGCCACGGTGTTTATCGGTAATGGTGCGGGCGCCCCAGTGCTTGGCGGGAGTGAAGGTGATCTTGAACTTGCGAAACGTCATGTCTTCCCACCAGCGCAGCTCGTGCACGCGCTCGAAACCGAGATCGTGGACCAGATTGCCCACGCCGTGCGGCACCACAATAGGCTGCCGGGCGGCAATGCGGCGCAGGCTGCGGCGGTTCAGGTGATCGAAATGGGCATGGGTTACCAGCACAAGGTCGATCGTCGGCAAATCCTCAATATCAAAGCCAGCCCGGCGCAGGCGGCGGATCACCACCAGCCAGTTGGCCCAGTTGGGATCTATAATGATGTTAAACCCCGCGCTGCCGCTCGAACTGGAGGGGCCGGTCTGCAGCAGAAAGGAAGCGTGACCGATCCACGTTACGGCAAGCTCGCCTTCCTTCAGGGTGGGAAAAGTAGGCTTGCGGCTTTCGCCCGCCTTCTTCTTGAAAAATGACGGAATGAGAACTTCCGTCACAAAATTGCGGTCCGTCCACTTGGTCGGCTTCTTCTTCCGCGCGGGAGGCGTGGAAGAGGCGTTATCTTTATTGGGGCGTCGAAACAGCACGGCTTGGGGGTAGCAGGCGAAGGGTTTCGATTGAAGTGGCGAGGGACGGGCGCGAAGTGTGGCCGTGGTGTTTGGGCGATGCGGACGGGCGCAGAGCTTTTCCCTCTGTTCAAGTGCGGCAGGTGGGTATAGGTTACTCTGTATAAAGGCGTTTGGAAAGTTAGATTTTTTTGGCCGTTGCCGGCGGTGCCCTTCCTTTTCCTTTTATGACTACTACCCTCATGTCGACAAACAGCACGACAGCGAAGCAGGATCTGCGCAGGGAAATAAGGAACCGGCTGAAGGCCATGCCGGAGCAGGACCGAAGCGCAGCCTCCGCCGCACTGGCAGCCCACGTCACGCGCGATCTGCCCGCGTGGAACTCCGCGCGGCGCGTCATGCTCTATGTGCCCATGCGGTCAGAGCCCAACATCCGCCCGCTGGTGGAGACGCTCTGGACCGAGGGCCGCGAAGTCGTGCTGCCCTGGTTTCCCGAGGTGGTGGAAACCGGCTCAGCCACCGTGGAGCCCCCGCTGATGTGCGGCCGTCTGGTGCGGGGATGGAACGAGGTGCACCCCGGACTTTCGGGCTTCAGTCAGCCGAATGAAACGCTATGCCCAGTCGTGCTGCCGGATTCGCTTGATTTAATCCTGATACCAGGCACGGGTTTCGACTCCAGAGGCGGTCGTCTGGGACGCGGTCGGGGCGACTACGACCGTTTTCTGCCGCGCACTCGCCGTGATGTTGTGCTGTGCGGCGTCTGCTATGACATCCAGCGACTCACCGGGACGGCTGACGAACCGGTTCTGCCGCTGGAGCCGCATGATGTTCCCATGCACTTTGTGGCGACGGATCGCGGCATTTTCCCATGCAGTGCCTGAGACCAATTCGCATCGTTATTTGGGAGGAAATCCGGGTTGCTTTTGGGCGCATGCTTCGTTGCGATTTCAGTCATTCATTATACTAATGCACTCCCTCAACCGCGCCTTGCCTGCACCTCAAAACCAATCCCGGCTTTCCTCCCAACTAACAATGCGAAATGGTCTGAGACCGGACGGATATGTAAAGCAAGGCAAACACCTCAGCTCCAAATTATTGCCCAGGCGCCACTTGCGTGTTGCGGAGTCTGGCGTAGATTATTCGCCCGGTGAGCGCTCTTGTATGCCCGCCCGGCTCATCGCCTTTATATGCAAGCCGACAGAATCTGCCCCGACTGCGACCAGCGCCTCGCGCTGCGCGAATGTGTATACCTGGAGTCGGCGGATCCCGCCTCGCTGACCCTGCTGAACGACGACAGCACCCTCACCTTTTACTGCCGAGAATGCTTTACGAAGCGCGGCTACGCCTACCGGGTGGTCCGGCCTTTCCGCGCACAGCGCGTCGGGTCCAACCCCGTCTCGGAACTGGCCGAACTGCCTGGCTTTCCCGCAGGGACCGAATGTCTCTACTGTGGCAGCGTGGCCGAAGTGCTCTCCGGCAGTGAAAATACGCTGATCTATACCGGCGACCCGTCCTATCTTTCCTATACCGGTCGCGCCCTGTGCAAGGAATGCTATCAGTGGGAATCGGACCTCTTCTTCGCCAAGGTGGCCGAGAAAGGAATCGGCGGCCTGAATGACATCGAAGTGATCACCGCCGAGGTGATCCACGAGCTGCAGGGCATGCGCCATCTCCCCGCCGCCGAGCGTCTGGAGCACCGAAAACGAGCCCAGGAGCATCAGCAGCTTATGAGTGCCGCCGGTCAGGCCCGGGCTCGCGGTGATGGCAAAGACTGAGCAACAGTCCGGCTACTCCAGGTCGGCGTAGAGTTCCAGCAGATTGCCTTCGGGATCCGCCACGGTGACTGTGCGGATTCCCCAGGGTGCATCCTGCACTTCATCCATGGGGCGAGCACCCGCGGCGATGATGCGTTTGCTTTCCGCCTCAAACTCCGCGACGGAGCTGTAAATGATGGAGAGGCTGAACGTTCCGTTAACGCCTTTCGGGAAGACTAACGGCTCGGGAAAAAGCTCCTGCAGCTTATCGCGCTGATACAGCGACAGGCGGCATGAGCCGGTGATAAAGCTGGCATAGGGGCTGCCCACTGAATAGCGCTGCTTCAGGGGAAAGCCGATGACATCGCGATAGAACACGACCATACGGTCCATATCCTTCGCAAAGATGCTGATCATTTCTAACTTGCCGGGCATAAGTCACTCAGAAGATAAAGCAATAGATAACAGAACGGTACACAATAAGCGGGAAGCGGCGGGAGAAGACCTCAGAAATCAAATCCGGGCAAACCGTCCCGGCCCACATCCCCAAAACAGGGTCCAGCGTCACGCTGGTTAGCGGGTGATGTCGTCCTGGCTCAGGAGAGTAAAGCCATTCTGGACCAGCACATTCGAGGCGATATCTTCGTCCTCCACATGCATGGCCAGCGCGGCCTTGCCATGCGGCGTGGAAAGAAGCGCGTAGGTGAAATCGACATTGCACTCGGCCTGCAACAGGGCGCTCAGCACATACTTCATGTCTTCGGCGCCGTTTGGCAACTCCACCACCACGACCGTACATTCCGTGTACGCCACGTTGTATTCTTCAAAAATGGCGCGGGCCGATTGCTGATCATCCACCACAATACGGCAGATAGAAGAATCGGCACTGTCAATGATCGTGAGCGCAACGATGTGTACATTCCGCTCGTCAAAATATTTTACGATCTCCAGCAGGCGCCCGACCTTATTGGCCATGAACACGGAGAATTGTACCACTTTGGTCGGGGTAAACCCTGAAATCGTTTCCATTGAATTAAGTTCATCGCGAAACCGAAAGAATTTGTCACGCGTAAAAGAAAGACTTTGATCAGACGCCGCAAGATAGCATGGTGCGGCTTGACACCCAGACACAGGACGATACATTTAACTCCAAGGTTAAATACCGCCCTTCCACTGCACATGCCGCGCGGAGCAACCTGCTCCCGGTCACTCTCATGATAACGCCCGACCAACATAGCGATACGGACAAACTCTCCCCCGTCTTTGCTGCCCTGGCCGATCCCACGCGCCGTGCCATACTGGCCCGTCTCTCGGCCGGCGAAGCCACGGTGACAGAGCTCGCTGAGCCGTTCGATATGAGTCTGCCGGCGATCTCCAAGCACCTGAAGGTTCTGGAACGCAGCGGACTGATCGCGCGCGGCCGGGATGCGCAGTGGCGCCCCTGCCGCCTGAATGCCGAGCCCATGCGCGAAATCTCCGACTGGATCGACCACTTCCGCCGTCACTGGGAGGACAGCTTCGACCGCCTGGATGAATACCTGAAAACCTTGCAGGCACAGCCCCCACAATCATCAGAGCCCCCACAGGACCCTCCTATTATTTGAGCATCCCTCCCCTTCCGCTCTGTTGAATACACTCTGTATGAAGAATCCAGGATGTGACCGCTCTGGTGATTAATTAATCCCCCAATAATTCTCAATCCACACGCCCCAGGATCTTTTCCCGGGCCTTGGAGATGAAATAGTTGCAGGCTTCGGCGCAAAGCAGGGGAATCCGAGGCAGATCGCTTGCAGTTCCCGACGACGACAACTGAGCTT
>JBGGNE010000502.1:0-3307 GCA_041287705.1 Methylacidiphilales bacterium
TGCCATCGACCGCGATACAACCCTTGGGCACCAGGTAGCGCGTGCCATTGCCGCCACCCGAAACGTTGGGCACAGCCACACGCAACTCATCATCCTGGCCCACGCGGGCAAAGCTGATTACGGTGCCTGTGGCATCCACGTGGCCGGTGACAAAGTGGCCGCCCAGCCGGGCGTCGGCGCGCAGCGAGCGCTCCAGGTTTATAGTGCTTCCTTCGCGCAGCGCCTTCAGATTGGTCACCGCCTCGGTTTCCGCCAGCAGATCAAAGCTGAGCAACGTGCCCGCCGCGCCGCCAATTTCCACAACCGTAAGGCAGCAGCCGTTGTTGGAGATGCTGTCGCCGATGGCCACTCCCTTTGCAATTTCCACCCCGGCATCCACCACCAGCCGTGTGCCTCCACCGGGAACACCGCCTACGATGCGCGAGACTACAGTGCCTGTGCCTTCAACCAAACCGGTAAACATAGTATTAAAAATTGTAAGTTAAAGATCCGAAGTTATGCCAGCACAATGCCGCACCGAACAGACCGGGGTAATAGCTGACACGCTACAGGCTCTGATCCTGCACTTCGCAAATGTAAATGAAGGAGCCCACCGCCTTGAACTGAATGATCGCGGTCGTCACCAGGTTATCATCTGTAAATTCCACCTGCACAGCATCGTCATAGCCCTGGTGATTCTTCATCTTCCACGCCCAGCGCAGATACGAGCGGTACGCCCTGCCCACAAAAGGAAAGGCCGACGCCAGATCTTCCGTCTTCTCGTTAGAAGCAAAGCCGTGTTCCAGCGCAAGTTCATCCGTCTTCGGGACAATGCGGAGCACAATGCGCCTGCCACCCTCGAACTGCATCTCCACGGCGGCAATGCCATCCAGATCCTCATGCCGGACATACACCATACGCTCCAGCAGCAGCGCTTCGCGGGCGAAATCGTTGATGTCAGGTGTACTCATATACTGCGTGGTTCAGGTCTTCCGCTAAGAAAGAAGGATAGCACACGGAGTCCGCCTGGCCAGCTACGCGCAATCCACGGATGGCTGCCTGCATTCTTATCTCCAACTCCCCTGTCTGTATCCACCACCAGATTCCGCCCCACATCCCCAACAGGGTCCAGCGTCACGCTGGCGCTGGCTGGCTATTCGGGGTAGTCGGTGCGGAGATCTTCGATTTCCTGGCGACGCTCGCGGCGTTCCTGGGCAGAGAGCAGATCCGTAAAGAGCTTGCCGTGCAGATGATCGTACTCATGCTGCACCGCGCGGCCCAGCAGACCGCCGGCCTCGAACTCAAACACCTTGCCGTCCAGCAGCTTCGCCTTGCACTTCACGCGGGTGCTCCGGGCAACGTCGGCACTGAGACCGGGGAAGCTAAGGCAGCCTTCCGGCCCGATCTCCTTGCTTTTGGTGCCGGAGATCTCCGGGTTAAGCAACACCAGCGGCATGTGATCCTCGGGCTTCACCGGTTTGCCGCCGATCCACATACGGCTTTCCCGCTCCTTCACACCCGTCACGTCAATGACGCAGATCTGCAGCGCCTGACCAATCTGCTGCGCGGCCAGTCCCACACCGTGCGCGCCGCGCATCGTCTCCAGCATATCCTTCGCCAGTTGATGAATTTCGGGCGTGATGTGCAGGATGGGCGCGCCTTTGCGGCGCAGCACCGGGTGCCCATAGCGGAGAATCGGGTAGATCATGGCGGCGGAAATAAAGAGGCGCGGCGTCGTGGTCCTCATCAGGGGGAGTAAACGCGGCAAGGGGAAGATAATAGTGGAACGAACCAAAATGCGAAGCGAAATGTTTTCGCCCCGCAACACTGGACCACCGCCCTGACTGAGGCTACGTTACGCGCATGGCCACGACAACCGTTCGACCCAAGCTGTATATCAAACAAGGCTGCCCCTGGTGCATGGAAGCAGAAGATTTTCTGCAGGACAACAGCATCGGCTACGATGTGCTGGAAGTCCGCAGCAACCGCACCGCCTACGACGAGATGGTGAAACTTTCCGGACAGACCAAAGCTCCCGTTATGGACTGGAACGGCGAAGTTCTGGCCGACTTCGGCGCGGAAGAACTCAGCGCATTTCTGAAGAAACGCGGCGTAATTCCTGCCTGAAAGCAGGTCTGAATGCGATGTGTGAGTTAGGTTTGCAGAAATAAGTTGAAATAAGATAAGCATTTCGTCCGAATAAGATAAGTGCGCGCTCTTTTCAGGGGCTGCGCGGTTGCTATGCTGCGCACTGCTTTAACCCGGATCCAGCTCCGTGGCCGTGCCATCGCGTACGGATACGGACCGCGCAGGGCGCTCCATCTTCTCCACTTACCTTCTTTTCTGTGAACGCCTTGCATCGCCATTTCGCTCCACCCTCCGCCCGTTTTTGTTCCGCCTTCTTTATCTGCGCCATGCTGGGTGTCGCCCTGCTGACACAGAGCGGCTGGCGCCAGGGCGGCGGCGTTCCCTCAACTTATTCGACGAAATCCGAAGGAGGCGGCACGGGAAGCAGTGCGGGTAATTACCGTGTCTCCCTGCCATGGAAGGGCGCTGCCAATTACTCCGTGCTTTACGAGGCCGACAGGCTGACGAAGAAGAATCTGCGCTACAGCTGGGGCTCCGCCAATCCCGCGCACGGCGGTCTGGATTGCTCGGGCTTCGTCATCGCAGTATACAAGGAAGTTTACGGCATTACGCTGCCGGACGAATCCAACAAGCAATGGGAGTGGCTGAAAACGCGCGGCAAGACGTGGGACGCCACCAGCGGCTGGAACGCCAGCATGCTGCAACCCGGCGATCTGGTGTTTTATAGCGGCACGATTAATAACGGACGCGCCCACCCCGTTACGCACGTGATGATCTGGTGCGGCGGCAATGTAGTGGCGGGCGCGCAGTATTCCGGCCCGCGGATTGATGGCAACAGCACGGGGGGTGTCGCGTACTTTCCGCTGCGCCCCGTGGAACCGCGCGGAGATCCAGCCAAACCGCTGGCGTGGTATCGCGGCGTGGGTCGCGTGTACGGCTACGCAAGGTTCTCACCCAACATGACGGAGCGCGCCAGTGAGCGCAAATATCTCGCCGGTCTGAGCGCGGAGGAAGCTGCAAACGCCACCCAGACCGCCGCGCTGGAAAAAGCAAAGAGCAAAGATAAGGACAAGGACGGCGCGGCCTCCACTGGCCGCGCAACGGTTCCCGGCGCGAGCGCTCCCGGCACGGGCGCTTCCACCATGCTCCAGCAGACTGCGCAGGTTTCGCAGATTTCCCGCACCGCGCAGCAGGCGCGCTGGCGCTCATCCCGCTACCGCCGCAACGCCGCTGCCGCCAC
>JBGGNE010000503.1:0-9670 GCA_041287705.1 Methylacidiphilales bacterium
GCCCTGCGTTGTATTCCGCCAGGGCGAAAGGGATCGGGTTGTCGCGATCGGCCCACTTCTGCAGGCCCCGCGCCAGCGTGTAGACACCGGCCTGAATGTTGACGTACTCGTTAAAGAGATCGTCTTCCTTAAAGTCGGCGTGATTGTTCTTCTTGGCCCACTCCCTGGCGGTGGCGGGCATCAGCTGCATCAGGCCGCGCTCCCCGCTGGTACCGCGGGCAAAGCGTTTGAACCGGCTTTCGCGCCAGATAACGGCACGAATCAGATAGGGATCCACCTTTTGCTCGCGCGCGGCGATATCAATAAGGTGGTCGTACTGATGCTCCATCTTCTGCCGTTCTTTGACGACATAGAGGTAGTAGCCGAATGCTCCACCCGCCAGAGCGAACAGCAGGGAAAAGATGATAAGGAGGCGTCGCAGCATGACGGGAAAATGATCAGCGTAAGGCTGGACTCCTGTACGGCCAGAAGAGGAGCAGGGCGAGACGGCGGCTGGATCCGCGGGGCGCTATTTCGCGCCCGGTTTCTTCGGCTTCGGCACACGCGTAAGGGTGGGTACCGGTTTGCGCAGATTAATGTAAGTCTGAACCGCGCTGATGAGATTGTTCATCGTCCAGTACAGGGCCAGGGCAGAGGCAAAGTAATACAGAAATGCCAGTAGCACCAGTGGCATAAACTGCATCATTTTAGCCTGTATGGGGTCACCCGTGCTGGGCGTCATCCGCATCAGCAACACCTGGGTGGCTGCCATCAGAATCGGGAACGGATTGATATCCAGCGCCATACCCAGCAGGTGCAGCGTGTAGATCGTGTCCGGCTGAGTCAGATCGTGCGCCCACAGGAACGATGCGCCGCGCAGCTCCGTAGCGCCCTGCAGCATGAAGTACAGGCCGATAAACACGGGCATCTGAATGAGTAGCGGCAGGCAGCCGGCCACGGGATTCACCCCGTAGTCGCGGTACAGCTTCATCATTTCCGTATTCTGCTTTTCGGGCTGATCCTTGAACTTCTCCTGCAGCTCTTTCAGCTTGGGGGAGAGCGCCTGCATCTGCTTCATGGACTTGTTGGCCACGCTCTGCAGGGGCCAGAAAGCGCCCTTGATGATGCAGGTCAGCAGAATGATCGCGATACCCCAGTTGCCAACCAGGCCGTGCAGCAGGCGCATCAGCATCTGCAGCGGGCGCACGATAAAGCCGGTCCAGCCGTACTCCATCAGCAACACTTCATTATTGGGCAGCGCGCTTAGGGTGGCGTTTTCCTTCGGGCCTGCATACACGGTGTAGGGAGCCGTGACAGACTGGCCGGGAGGCAGCAGCACGGGCGAAGTCCAGACCTCTGCCTTAATGCCCTTGGGGGGTTGATTCGCAACCCAGCCGGGCAGGTTGTTGTACGGATGCAGATCTGCCTGCATGAAGGGCTGATCTTTCGGTGCGGCTACAAGGATGGTGAAGAACTGATTCTTGACCGCGACCCATTGGATTGGGATTTCCGCAGGAGAGGAGATGGTATTGCGAGCCGCGCTGTACTGAAAACCAAGAAAGGAGCCGGGCAGGAAGCTGTATACGCCCGTGTGGTGATAGGACTTGTCAGGAGCCTGATACCATGCGGCACCCGTGTAGATATCGCCGTCGTGCTGGTGAAGAGGACCGACCACGCCTACATTCATATTGGCGGCAGGAACCTGAAGAGGCTTATCGGTGGTGTTCGTCAGCGTCTGGGTCATCGTAATGACACCTGGCTTTACTACATCGCCTTCCTGATGGGTGGTGCTAAGTTCGTAGGCGCGCGTGATCTTGAGACCGTTGCTGTGAGTGTAGCTGAACGTAGCGGCGGTTTTCTCCAGCTTCTCCACGTTGTAGGAGACGATGCCGTACTCGCCGGTAAGACCAAAAAGATTCAGGATGCCCTGGCGGGTGTTCTTGTTCAGAACAACATTGTTGGAGCTGCGGCCGCTGTCTTTCTGCTTCAGAAGTTCCACTGTTTCGATAGAGGCGCCGTGAGACGTCAGGGTGGCGCGAACCTCTTCATTTACCAGCTCCACCTTTACTTCGGCGGGCATGTTGGGCGGGGAAAGCAGCACTGCATCGCCGGGAACGGAGACGGAAGGCCCGATGGAAGTCGTACCGGGCGCACCGGGAACATACGGGGCTCCGGCGGTCGGGCTGTTGGTCGCACCAGTGCGTTCCAGCTCGCTCAGGTTAGCGCTGTTGGTGGCGTATATGGCCGCTGCTGCCTGACGGGCACGGTTTTCTTCGGCCCATTTTTCTCCTGAATAGTTTATCCAGAGGAAGAGGGCGATTAAGCAGGCGCTAAGGCCGATCCAGCTGACTCGATCCATAAAAAAGGTTCAGAAAGTGTGACAGTGCAATGCGTGCAATTCAGAGGGAATCTCCATCCGACAACGCCAGCAAGCGTTGCACACATGCCACAGGCAGAAGTGCAAAGATTAGCGCTGTATTCGTCTTATGCCAGCCAAATATGGCGTTAGAATGCGGACGATGTAAAACAGATCGCTAATCATATGCCGTGCAACTGATTCTTCTCGAATAAGGGCAGGGGAAGGGGATCAGACGACAGGCGAGGATTTGCGGACCTTGTGATGATATTCCCACGAGGCCAGAAGCATGATCGCAACAGCAGGCCAGGCCGAAATCAACGCAAGGAGCGGCTCCGAACGCAGAGGCTGAAGGGAGCTGTAGCCGGTTCCATTATTTGCCCAAATGGAAGCCATCTGCATGGCGGGGTTCAGAAAGAAAAAACTGGCGGCTTCTTTAAAACCAAGCGCTTGGTTCATCGTGGCGGAGAGAATAAAGCTGATGAACAGGATGCCCAGCACGTAAATAAAGCCCGAAACCGGAGTAACCGCCAGCAGCACCCGGCCTTCCGACAACTCCGAATGCCTCATTCTCAGGAACATGGCAAACCCACGAATGCAGACAAAAGGAAAGAAAGCTGCCCCCAGAATAATGGGAAAAAGGCTCAGACCGTCTGATCTGAAAACGACGTAGAGGGGCATGCCCCACAAGGCAACTGCCGCCAGTACCCACCACACTCCCGCCTGCCATCCTGGCAGCCATAACTTTGCCCACAGCCCCGCGTTATCGGCGGCGATCCTGGCAACTGATGGCCGAACTCCCTGCTGATGCCTCACGTCCTCCAACATGATGGCGCTGAACATTGGCAGTCCCGCCATGATCTGCATGCTCATCATTTGAAATTCCGTGACATTGGCCCAGGCTGCCAGCCACCACACGCCGGTCATGGCAATGAGGGCAAACCGTGCGATGTATGCAATGTTATAGGTGGGCGGCCCGACCGACATGGCAGCGCACCCCAGCGCGATCACCTGCCCGATGACACAGGAGCCAAGCAGCGCTGCCACGGGTCCCCATGGCGTAAAGAACATGATGGTCAGGTTAAGCATGATCTGGCCGAGAATCCAGATGGCGCAGGCAGCAATCGACAGAGCTGCCAGCATTCGAACCAGAATATTGCGTATGGTAGAGAGCGCCACGGCAATTGCGCTGAAGCTGGACGAAACCAGAACGACACATGCCAGACCGAGAGCATCCAGCGCAGGATTGATGCCGTACAGATAGTAGCGGATAACCGCGAAAGGCAGGAGTGTGCTGGCAAGCAGCACCGCCTCCAGAGTCTTGGAGAGCCAGACTCCGCACAGGAGCCCGAAGGGCGTAAGCCGGGTCATCAGCATCGTCTCGGTATTGCGCGTGCTGATGTCGTAGCTCAATCCCCAGAGGGCTGGAACCGGCAATGCCAGCAGGAACACGGGCACCGTGCAGATCCAGAAAATATAGGTGTTTCCGGCAAGCTGCAGTGCCAGGATGGCATAGAACGCTGCGCCTGTGAAGTAGTGTGGATTAGATATCGAAGGTATTGCTCCAAACTGCATAATGAGACTACTGATCACGGAGAGTTGCAGACTCATCAGTGCCAGAATAAACGTGTACGATCGCACGGACCTCCGTGTTGCCAGCAGCACGCAGGGATTAACCCAATCCGACCAGTCGCGTACCGTTTTCTCCACGTTCTTGCTGGAACCGACTGGCAATTCCACAGGCACAGCGACCGCTTCATTTTTGATATCGAGAGTGATATTCATGATGGTGCGCGTTACTCGGTATTGGTCCGTTTAATGTTGGCAATCAATTTGGCTTCCAGGAGCCGTTCGAACCGTTGCTCTGTAATCTTTATCCATGCATATCCCGACATCACCATTAGTACCACAACCGGCCAAAGGCTCAGGGCCGGTGCAAGAGATACCTGTTCCGAGCCCGCGAAATGGAAGAATGAGTTAATCAGTTGAAGCGGGGGCAAAATTGTCCGAACAATATCCGGCACCTCCAAACGGGTGCTCATAATTCCAATGGGGATCAGAAGCGAATAGCAGCTCAGCGCATAGAAAAGGCTGGAAAGCCGCTCTGCCGTGGTACCAATGCTTCGCTCTGTCAGGATCTCAACCAGCCTCTGGAAAACAAAAGGAAAGCATAGCGAGCCCAGCGCAGGACAGGTCATTTGCTTCCAGGATTGATAAGCACCAGCCGGGGAGAAATGGGGGATGCTCCATAACACGGTAATCAGCAACACCCACCAGACCCCTGATTGCCAGCCCGGCAACATTAGCGCCAGCCGGAGCTTTCCAGTCTCCATGACTTTCGCCATCCCTGGCAGCTCCTCTTCTGAATACCGACCATGCCTCAGCATCGTGGAAAGCAGCAGCGGCAGACCTGTTACGATCTGAAAGTAAATAAGCGCCATAGATGGAAACCCTGAGACAGGCCACAGAATCCAGGCTCCCGACATTGCCACGGCACAGTATCGCGCAACGGGAGCACCGTTAAATGTGGCGCTACCGACTGACGCAGCGGCATTACCCAGAGCTGCGACAGCGCAGAGGGAAGCGACCAGCATGCTGATCCATAGCATGCCGATTCCAGTAGGACCAGTACCCGACATCCACTTGTTAACGGTAACAAAGATGATAAGGAGATAGAAGGATATGGGCAGGCCTATACCCACTGCCGATGTCAGCCGCATGACCATGCCTGGAATGGTGCACAACGCGATGGCAATTGCGCAAAAGCACGACGATGCCGCCACCAGCCCCATTAGTCCGGCTGTATCCAGAAACGGATTCGACCCTGACATGAAGTAACGCAATACCATGTAGGGCATCAGGGTGCTGGCCATCAGAAAGGCTTCCAGGACCTTCGACATCCACACACCCAGAACGATGCCGAAGGGGGTCACCGATGTTGTCAGCATCGGCTCTGTCAGGGTGCGGTCAAGATCCCGTGCCTGAGAGAACAGGCACGAGACTGGGAGCACTATCAGGAAAAGGAAAGCCGGCAGAAAGAGAGTCCACTGGGCGACAATAGTACGATACACAGTTGTCGCGGGCAGCAATGGCAACACGTCCTGGACCAGAAAGCCTCCCAGCATGAGGGCATGCAAGGCGATAAAGCAGGTGACGAACAGGCGTGTTCTCAGTCCCCGACGTATCGCCAGTACCATGCACGGATGCAGAAGATCCGACCAATCCCGTGCCGCTGCGATACGTTGTGGGGCCTCACCGCGACTCTCCGCTCTGTTGTGGCGTCTGCGGCGCGGCCGCTTCCACAGATTGAAATTGGCTGGCTCCTATCGCTTCATGATACCGATCCAGCAGTTCCCGGGACAACTTTGCGCGGGAAGCTGCTGCTTCCTTAAAGCGCAGCTTCTTTTCATGGTAGGCCAGGATGAGGAGCACCGGAACCGGCCATGCCGCCGCCAGATACAGCCATGGATTCTGGACGACAAAATTTTCAGTCGTCCAGACAATGGTCCATGCGGTCTGCATGGGGGGAGCAACCATCAGCAGCCAGGGCTGTATGTATTCTTTATCCAGCGCAATTCCGACTCCGATCGTGAAAGCCAGGATCAGAAAATACCAGACGAACGCCGTCGCCGGTTTCATGCAGAAGATCCCATCCTTAAAATCCGCCATACCGATCGCCCGGATGATCACCAGCGGGAAGAAAATACTGGCGAACGCCGGCACCAGAATCAGCACACCCTGGCTTAGTCTCATCTCCGAAGCCACACTTAGCGGCAGCAGCCACAACAACAGCGATCCCACAACCCACCACACGCCCGTCTGCCAGCCCGGCATCACCAGCGAGTCGTCCGCAATGCCGGAGGCCGTTGCGATGCGCACGTCCACGTGGAGCTCCTCCCGAGTGCGCATGTCCTCCAGCAGAATCGGCACAAAGAGCATGAGCCCGCCAAAAAGCTGGAAGCCCATCAGTGCCGGCCCAAAAATATCCATAAACACGCCCAGCGCCCACGGCAGAGTCAGCAGAATAGCGCACTTCCGGGCGATATAGGAGCCATTGTAGGTCATGGGTCCGATACCGGAAGCCGCAATACCCAGTGCCGCGAGACATCCAATGGGCGCTGCCAGCAGAACAACGCAGAGCACGCTCCCAAGCCCGCCCCGGCCATAGCCACTGCTGCTGCCGATCCCTGCCTCCATCGAGACGTAGGTGAGCAGGACAATAGGCACGCAGCACACCAGCACCGAGAAAGCGCCCAGCAGGCGGATCCACATATTGCCCACGGTGGAGAGAGCAATGGCCATGGCGCTGAGGCAGCCCGAGACAAAGATCAGGCCAATCAGATAAAGCGTGTCTGTTACCGGATTCGAGCCGGACAGATAGTAGCGCGCCATCATGTAGGGCATCAGCGCCGAGGCCATCAGGAGGGCTTCAACCGCCTTGGACATCCACTTCCCGTACACAATGCCAAAGGGAGTCAGCCGCGTCATCAGCATGGTTTCCAGAGCGCGTACGTGAATGTCCCAGCTTAATCCAAACAGGGCGGCTCCCGGCAGTACAAAGATCATAGGAAACGCTATGCAACCCCAGAAGATCCACTCCTTGTACTCCGCATGATCGACAATATCCCCCGGCAGCAGATGCGGCATCAGGGCCGGGACGGCGAAGCTCGCCGCCGCCAGCATATGCAGCGCCAGAAACCCCGCGATGAAAAGACTGGTGCGCACCACGCGCCGGGACTCCAGCATGACGCACGGATGAATACGATCCGAGTAGTCGCGCCCATGTTCCGCTGTGCTCAGTCCTCGCAGTGCCACCAGCACCTTAAACACAAGCCGCTGCCGGATGAAGCGCTGGATCCAGTGAAGCTTCTTTCCGTCGCTACTGGCTGGTTCCAATGTCGTCGCGGAAGCCGACTCAGCCTCTGAATCACTGGCAAAAACCCCTGGTTGCGATGCTCCGCCTGAGCGCTCGCGCAAGGGCGATCCCATGGGCGAGTAAGTCCTTCGCCGAAGCTTCGCATCACGCGGAGGATTCATCGTGCTGAAATCTTGACACAACTACCGGAAACAAAGAAGCGAGAAGTGCAGTGCAAGCGCAATAGCGGATGTGTGCCCCGCGGACAGTCATTCCAGCAATCTCCCTTGCGGAATGAGTCCACACGATGGACCTTATACACAGGATAGACAACCGAATCTTCTCCCTACAAGCCTGGTCCGCGCGCCTGTATGCGTGATTCCTGCTATCTGCAATCGCGCAAAAGGCGCTCCTTATAACGCCTTGTCTTAAATTTTCCGCAAATTTGCGTAGAAATTTTGCGACATCCGTGTTAAGCCCGATTCCAGCTCGGTTTCTGCCTGATCATGCGATTCACGCAACGGCTTACCTAAGCCGGACGCTTGCTTTTTCGCGAAATCTCATGCGAATTCCGGCCCGTGCTCCTGCCTGATAACACGCGACTTACGAGGAAGGATGAATTGGTTATGCAAAAAACTATAAAAACTTGCGTAACTCGTTCTTTTTCACTTGAAATCCGTAACCGTAACCTATACGCAAGTATCCATGCCTAAGAGAAGGTCCCAAGTCGACCAAGCCGAAAACATCCTGACGTTCATCGAAACGTATCATCAGGAAAACCTGCGTCCCCCCACCATCCGGGAAATTCAGAGACACTGCGGCTTCAAAAGCCCGCGCGCTGTCTCGTATAACCTGGAGAAGCTGGAGGCCGCTCACAAAATCATCCGCCAATCCCACTCCCGTGGTATCCTTGTCGCCCGCCCGACAAAGACCATTGGGCAGAATTGGCAGATACCGCTTTATGCGGCCATGCCGGCTGGTGGGCCGGAAATGACAGACTCCGCAGCCCCGACCGAGGCCCTGCGCCTTAGCCCGGCCGCCGTGGGAGTCACCCATATGGATCGTGCGTACGCCGTTCGCGTTAAAGGCGACAGCATGATCGGAGCCGGCATCATGGCCGGAGATGTGGTGATTCTGGAGCGCAAACCTGCAAAACCCGGTGACATCATCGCCGCCCAGACCGAAGGTGAAACCACTCTGAAACGCCTGGTAGAGCACGCCGGCCGCCTGTTTCTGAAAGCGGAAAACCCGCTTTATAAGAACCTGGAGCCCGTGCAGGAACTGGAAAGCCAGGGCGTTGCAGTGGGCATCATCCGCAATCTGGCCGCCATTTCCCTGGCCGTTACCACGGCCGCCGCCGCCGCAGCTGCCGCCTGATATACAGGCACAGGCAGCTTGTAGAAGGCAAAACGGCATTCGGGACACGACGACGACTTCGACCAGACCGGGAGAGAAGACCAAACCTTAACCTGATTTTCGGACCCAAAACCAGGAGCCGAAAGCCAAACCAACGCAGTAGACCAGCCGCAGTAAGACCAAGTCAGAGCGCAGCGTACGCCGTCAGGCCGTGGACCAAACCGGACTACGGCGTGCGCAACGCAACGCCCCTGCGCTACAGGGAATGCGCAAAAGGCGCGATATCGCTTGGCCCGCCCATCATCCGGGCCCGGGCTGACCGATACCGCGCCTTCGGCATTTTACGGTACAGAGTAGCCAGGTAAAGCAGTAGTCTATGGTGTAGGAATGGGAAAAATCTGCCGGTGTATCCGCAACGTTGTTTCGTAAGTTCTACGCGCATCGTAGCTCTTGTTTTCTATAGCCTCCACATCGGCTTTATCTTTTAACTCCCTCATCTGCGCCTCGGTCAGCTCCACTATTTCCCGGCACTTACGGGCGATGATGAGATTCTTTCGCAGGATTTCGGCCCAGAACTTTGCTTCTTCGCTGTCCTTTTCTTTCGCACTATACATCGTGTGCAGAGCCGTTGCAGCACTGACACTGTCTTCCTTCATAGCACGCTGACGTAGTTCCTTTTCTGTCGGTGTCCACTCAGGCTTCGCATAGGTCGTGTGAATGTCGTAGTCGTGATTCTGGGAGCGAAAAATAGCACCGTTGAAATCCAGGCTATGCTGGATCATGTTATTTTTGACGTTGATCTCACTCCAGTAGTCATACAAATCCTCGGGTTTACCATGGTAGTAGAGGTAAAGTTTCAAGGAAGAGTTTCGGCTGTCCGCATACAGCTGCTCCTGTTTCAGCTGGGGAACCTGATTTTTAAACTGGTAAGAGAATGTGGAACTGTTGCTGCTAATGGTATGCGTTTGCCGGTAGATGAGTATAAGAGCAACCAAGGCTGAGATAATTGCCCCGGCAATAACCGGCCAGGAGAGAAAACTTTGTTTTACTTTCATTAGGCAGAGTTCCGTTTTAGGGTGATATTATGAACCTTCCCTGTTTTTCAACAGGTTGAATTAACAATC
>JBGGNE010000504.1:0-6976 GCA_041287705.1 Methylacidiphilales bacterium
AACTCCTCCGACATGTGTAACGCTTCCGCCGCGCTGCCGCCATTACCGGCGGTAAGCACTTTGCCACCTGCCTCAAGCACGTGTACAATCAGGTCAGCCGCCGCGGTGATCACCGGTATTTCTTTTTCTAACACCGCCACCACATCCACAAGCTGGCGATACTGCGCCTCCACAATTGACGTCGAATGCATCGACCTATATGACCTTTAGTTCGCGCCTTTGTCATGAAGATTTTCTTCCGATATATTCTCCTGGAACTCATCCAGCCCTTCTTTTTCATCCTGATCGCCTGCGTTGCACTGTGGGTCGTGGCGGATCTGTTCGGCACGCTGGACGACTTTCTGGAAAACAAGGCGGCCTGGACTGTCGTGCTTCAGTATTATCTGGCGCAGTTCCCCAGCATCATGGTGACGATGCTGCCCGTTGCCCTGCTGTTCGCCTCTCTCTACACACTGCTGCGCCTTAATTCGCACAGCGAGTTCATCGCCTTTATGGCGGGCGGCATCAGTCCGTTTAAGCTGTTCACGCCCTTTGTCGCGCTGGGCGTGCTGTGCGGCGCTTTTCTTTCTTACCTGATGTATGCGCCCGTCGCCGCCTCCAAGCAGCGCCGCACCACCATCATGGCGGAGATGAATAACAAGGGCGTGGCCAAAGATGACGAAATCAGGAACCTGGTCTGGCACGATAACGCCACCAACCGCATGTGGTTCATCGGCACGCTGAACCCTCAGACGGGGCGCGCCTACAACATCCAGATTATTCAGCGCGACGCCAATCACAAGGCTACGGAAACCATTAACGCGGTGCAGGGTCAGTGGAACGGCACCTACTGGCAGCTGACGTATATCCGCAGGCAGGTGCACGGCCCCCTGGGCGATAAACAGCCGGTGCTCTCGCCCAAGCTGGATGCCACGGACATGAAGACTTCCCCCCTGCAGCTCAGCTACGTGCGCGCGGAGCCCACGCAGCTTACGGTGCCCCAGCTCAAGGAGTTTCTGGAAACCGCCACGACGGATAACGAGGAGATTCTGGCGAAGTACCGCACGGAGCTGGCCTATAACCGCGCCTACCCGTGGAGCACGATGGTGCTGGTGCTCTTCGCGCTGGCGCTGGGCAGTGAATTCGGGCGGCGCAATGTGGCGGCCGGCGTGTTTAACTCCATCTTTGTGCTGATCGGCTTTCTCTTCATTCACGAGCTGTGCCTGGCCATGGGGCGCGGTAACCGCATTCCGCCCACGCTCTCCGCCTGGATGCCGCACGTGGTCTTCGGCGGCGTTGCGTTCTGGATGCTGGGGCAGAAGTTCGGCTGGTTCTGGGCGTTCGTGCGCTGGGCAAGCCGCTCCGGCCCGGATCATCGTCTGGACGGCGCCCCGATAGAAGGCGGCCGCAACTTCCTGGCCGGCACGCAGGGCAGCAGCAAGGGCCAGCAGAAACGCTGGAGCGACCGGCTCTGACCACCAGCCTGACCAGCGTGACGCTGGACCCTGTTGGGGGATCTGCTGACCTGTTGTGTTGTTGTTGCGGCTGCAATCTCAATCTCTTAATGAAGATCTGAAAGATTATGAGTACTCCTGTTCCTGTTACTGTTCCCCTGGTTCCCTTAATTCCCGTAGTAAATACGCTTAACCCGGGCGACACCGCCCCTGATTTCACGGCCAAAACGCAGGACGGCTCCACCGTTACGCTCAGCGATTTTCGCGGCAAAAAGGTGGTGCTCTACTTCTATCCCAAGGACGACACCACGGGCTGCACCGCCCAGGCCTGCGCCTTCCGCGACAAAAGCGCGGACTTCACCGCCAAAGGGGCCGTGGTGCTGGGCGTCAGCGTGGATCCCGTCAAGTCCCACGCCAAGTTCGCCAAAAAGTACGAGCTCTCCTTCCCCCTTATCGCCGATGAAGACAAGGCGATCGTCAACGCGTACGGCGTCTGGGTGGAAAAGAGCATGTACGGCCGCAAATACATGGGGGCCGAACGCTCGACCTTCCTCATCGATGAAAAGGGCGTCATCACGCAAATCCTCCGCAAAGTAAAGCCGGCAGAAAACGCGGCGGACGTTCTGGCAAAGCTGTAAAGCGGGCACGATAAGATGCGTGCCACCTTATCAGGCCCGGCTGGACGTATCTGCTTTTACTAGAAAAAGGAGAAAAGTAGAAAAACGGAGAACGGGGAAATGCTTTTCATTCTTGTCCCGCCTCTACAAGTGCGAGCGTGAACGTCCTTAAATATCTATTAGACCAATCGCAGACCGTCTTATCAGTCGCTCCCTGTTCTCCGTTTTTCTACTTTTCTCCATTTTCTGGTAAAACCCAACACGCCCAGGCCGGCCCGTTAAGGTCGCTCGCATCTTTCCACGAGTATCCCCGCTGCTGATTAACGCCGGACCCCGTCAAAAGCGACAGGATCCGGCGTTGTGTTGTGCTGTATTGTATGGCGCGGTGCTGACCTGGGGTCAATTACACAATCAGGCTGCAGGCGGTCTGCCACTTTTCGGTGTTTACTTCGCCGAATTCCTTGATGAAGGGCTTTTTGTCCACGCACTCGAAGAAATGCGCTTTCTTCATGTTGGCGACGAGATCCATCTTCGTGCTGGGTTCCACGCGGAGCTGGCCGTGGCTGCGGGCGATGAAGGTGTGGGCGCCGGTAGTCAGATAAAGATGCGTTTCGGATCCCATCGGCTCGGACACTTCCGCCACGGCGCTGATGATGAACGCGGGGTTGGGGTCGGCGACGAGGTGCTTGTCTTCCAGATCTTCCGGGCGGATACCGAACACGACCGGCTTGCCGATCTTGTTCTGCAGCTTGCTCTCCTGACGTTCATCGACGCGGACGATGATCGGCGAAGCGCCTTCCTTGGCTTTTTCGACAAAGACCAGATGGTTAGTGCGGCTTTCGATCGTTCCTTCAAACAGATTCATTGGGGGGCTGCCGATGAAGCTGGCGACGAAGAGATTGGCAGGCGTGTTGTAGATTTCCAGAGGCTCGGCTACCTGCTGAATGCGGCCGTCTTTCATGACGCAAATGCGGTCCCCCATGGTCATCGCCTCGATCTGATCGTGCGTGACGTAGATCATGGTGCTGTTGAGGCGCGTGTGCAGCTTGCTGATTTCCGTACGCATCTGCACGCGCATCTTGGCGTCCAGGTTGGAGAGCGGTTCATCGAACAGGAACACCTTGGGCTTGCGCACAATGGCGCGGCCGACGGCAACGCGCTGGCGCTGACCGCCCGAGAGAGCCTTGGGTTTGCGCTCCAGCATTTCCGGCGTCAGACCGAGGATCTGCGCGGCGTCGCGCACGCGGGCGTCGATTTCCGCCTTGGGGAATTTGCGCAGCTGCAGACCGAACGCCATGTTCTGGTGCACGGTCATGTGCGGGTAGAGCGCGTAGTTCTGGAACACCATGGCGATGTCGCGATCCTTGGGCGGCACGTCATTCACGCGGCGCTTGTCGATGTAGATGCTGCCCTTGGAGATCTCCTCCAGCCCGGCGATCATGCGCAGCGTGGTGGATTTGCCGCAGCCGGACGGCCCGACAAACACCATAAATTCTTCGCTCTCCACCGTAAGGTTGACGTCTTCGACCGCGGTGACTTCGCGGCCTTTGTCGCCCATATAAATCTTGTAGACGTTCTCGATGATTACTTTCGCCATTCTGGTATTTCTTTCGGATGTAGGGTGTGGGAGGGGGAGAAACTGCAACGACAGAGGGTGAAGCGGCAGAATCAGCAATGCCCGCGGGATTTAAGCCTGGCGATGGGCAGCCGCCAGGCTGTTGGTTGCTGAGTTAGTGGATCAACTGAAAAGGAGAGCCCGCCCTGACCTGCGACAAAGCGCAGCGCAGTGAAGCATAAGGCCCAAATATACCGATAACGGATTCAGCAGCCTACAAGCCAGCTTTATCTTGGCCACAGGGCGAAATAGGGTGCAATTTAAAGTAAGCACCTCTGTCCTTACGGGCTGAGCAAAGCGAGCGCCCCATCCTCTCCCCCTCCCCCAACTTTGTGTCTTCGTGGTGAAAAAATCTGCCGGCACAGAAGCGGCGACGTTCACCGTCTGTCTCGAACCCGCCTGCACCGTAAAACTCTGCGCGGGCGACTGATATACCGTTGCCGGATTGCTGACTGGAGCTCCCTGACTCCATGCCTCTACGAAATCTACATTCCAGCGACCGTTTACCGGCGTTGGGGCTTCGTTCGCAATCTCAATTTCACCGTCGACATCGTGCAGCGTCGGCTTGTTCTTCACAAAAATGTCGGAAACGTGGAGCGGATCCACAACCCGCACCGAGACCGGCCCGAGGATTCCGCCAAACCCGTGCGACAGTGGGAAGTAATATTTGCCCCAGGCAACCCCGGAGTAATCTCCCCTGCTGAAATTGCTGTTGGCATCGGTAATTGAAATCCACATGGCACAGCGCATCGTGTGGCGATACGTTAACCTTTCTTTAACAAAACGTTCGCAACTATCTCTTCTCACCCTTTTCGTGCTTTTCTCTGCTTTTCGTGCCTTACGTGTAAATAAAACGAGGCGACTGGGTTGCGCTTAATGAGTTAGGGAAGGGCGGTATTTAATAACACGAAAGGCTCGAAAAGCAGAGAAAAGCACGAAAAGGGGAGATGCTAATGTAACGACCTTGGTGTCTCGGTGTCTTGATGGTGAATAAATCTGTATGGGCGGATTTTTTCACCACAAAGGCACCAGGACACGAAGGGGGGACAAAGGTAGAAAGAGAAGCAGAATGAGCCCGTTTGTGCACCTTTGCACCTTTTGCACCCTGCGCCTTGCACACCCCGCACCTTCCTCTTACTTTGCCCCCTGCACCCATCCCCTCACCGTCCTACTTCCCCTCGCCCCACGGCAGATCCACGCGGCCATCCACTACGGGGATCACCTTTCCCTGCCATGTTACTT
This sequence comes from Methylacidiphilales bacterium, assembly GCA_041287705.1. GTDB lineage: Bacteria > Verrucomicrobiota > Verrucomicrobiia > Methylacidiphilales > UBA1321 > LW23. The sequence continues at coordinate 4,908 of JBGGNE010000504.1, forward strand.
TTTCCACGCCGGCGGGTACTTTTAACGCCAGCGGGCACAGCGCGGAGAGATACGGGTGCACCCACGGGTGCCTGATCTGCACCTGCACCCTGGCCGGGCTCTTTTCCGTTACCGTCAGCGTCACGTTCTTGCGTTCCCACAGCCAGACCGACATCTCGCCCTGCGAGGCGTACCAGGCGTCCGGGTGCGCGGAGAATTGCACAACAAAGTCCTCAAACTTCTTCCAGTCAGCGTCCGTCTTGCCGATCTGCCAGCTGTGCCCCCAGAAATAGAAGATCGCTCCCTCCTTCGTCTTCACCTTCTCCCACGTGGCCGTCAGCGGATTGGTGTTGCCGAAAAAGCCGTCCGTTTTCCATAGCTGCGGGTTGGTTACCGTATCCACCGTTTCGGCGGCCGTGTTGGTGGTGCGGCCGGACCAGTAACCCGCCGCCTCAATGCCGCGCCGCACATAATCCCCCTCCACATCGTACGATGGTATGTAGCCGTTGGGAAACGCGTAGGAAATGACCGGGTGGCCCAGCTTCGTCTCCATGAATTTGCGCATCGCAATGCACTCGTCCTTTACCTGATCCGGCGGCAGGTAGTACAGGAACGGATGGTTCCAGCCATGCGATCCCAGCTCCACATTCTGCGCCTGCAGCTTATCCTGAAACTCCCAGGCCCGGGAATTATGGTTCAGGAAAAACGTCGGGCGATAACCCAGCCGGTTCAGAATCTCCGCGCAGCGCAAATCCTCCGGCGGGCCGTCGTCCCAGGTGGTCATCACCGCTATCTTCTTGCCGTGGGGAAACGTCGCGAACACGGGCGGCTCGCCGTTAAGGCCGGTGCCGGTCATCTCCAGCACGCCGGTGACCGGTTTCGCCGTGTCCACCGTCGTCATCAGTTCGCCTTCCGGCATCAGCGGCTTCCAGGGACGCGTTACGTTGCGACGCAGCATGACGGAGGGGAACAGATCCGGCGCGTCCAGCGTTATCTTCTTCAGCGGCGACCCCATATAGAAGTTCGCGCCGCGCGTCACGTTCTTCTTATAGAGATCCATGGTAAACGGCATCGTGCCGGTCTTGCCATCCGCGCCCTCAAAAGTCGCCTTGCCCGCGCGCTTCAGGATTCCCGAGATCATCCAGTTGCCGCCCGGCGTTCCCTCGGGCAGCACAATGGCGCCATCCACCACGGGCAGCTCCAACGTCACCGCGTCGGTTTCCTCCAGCTTGCTGGGCTGCACCTGCTCCAGAGTTATTTTGGAGATCGCCCACGTACGGTTCCAGTTCCACAGGTCGCTGTCCGGCTGCATGCGCACGCCGTCCGAGGGCGATGAAGTGTAGATCCAGAACTCAAACCGCTGAGGGGAGTCGCCTTTAACATTGAAGTTGGCCGCCACCTTCACAAACGCCTTCTCTTTGGAGAGCAGCATGATGGCGATATCCCGGTTGGCGTATCCTTTCGGTTCGCGCGACTCCACCACGCCATGCCACCACCCGGGGGGCAGCGGCGCGGCTATCTTCCAGTCGATACAGGCATTCTTCCCCCCTTTAAAGTTGGGCGCGCATGACTTATCCAGCGTAGTGCCGGTCACCTGCCCCTCCTTGGTCTTCAGCAGATTTCCCCCTTCGGACTGCTCCGCCAGCAGCTCAATCTTGTTGCCAACAAGCTGGGGAAGCGGAAGCGACGGAGCCGGGGCGGTCTCGGCGGCGGGTGCGGGTGCAGATGAAGGCGCGTTAGTCTGAGCCCGTCCTGTCACCGTCGCGACAGTAAGGGTGACCGCGCAGCAGCAGATAAGGCTCAACACCTGGCTGGTGGAAATGCGAAATGAATCATTCATGAGAATCTGCCCTCAAAAATAACCATCGACTACGTCGCTGTCTAAGACGAATCCGCCCATGCTGGAAAAGGTCAGCGATTTGTTTAAACATACGGGGTGAAGGAGGGGAGGCAGGACCGTGGAAGCACGGTCTACACTTACTGCGCGCTCTCACCGCCCCACACTGCCCGCCCCTGCACCGCCACTCCTCTGCCCTACGCTCCTCTTCACCCCAGGAATAGCTTGCCTTATGATGTCTCTTTTCGTTAAC
>JBGGNE010000505.1:0-9976 GCA_041287705.1 Methylacidiphilales bacterium
AGCCCGGTTTTAATGCGTTAAAGGGCTCCATTGCCGTAGCTCCCGGACCCGTGCCCTCGCTGGATCTGCGGCCGGAAACCGCCCAGCCCAGTTTTTGCTCGGGTGCGACCTATCACGTTTTCCTGGAAGTGCTTCAGCAGCTGATTGCCGCAGGCCGGCTGAATCTGTCGGAAGCGGAGCTGTCTGCTCTGGAAGTACGTCAGCAGCCGGACGGCACCGGAATCTGGGGGCGCTGGAACGCCAACGGACCCGGTACGGCGCGGCTGTTTTATGAGCTTGGCCTGGGAAAGAACTTCAGCGCGTGGAAAGAAGCACGCGCCGGCGACTTCATGAAGATATGGTGGACGCGCGAAATCGGTGCGAAGGAAGCCGGGCACAGCGTCATCTTTCTGGGTCTGCGCGCAGGACCGCCCGGACCAGATGGCTCCGATGGCACTATGGTGCGGTTCTGGTCCTCCAACCTGAAGATGGGCTACGGCGAAAAAGAGGTTGAGTTCTATAAAGTTCAGCGCGTCCTGTTCAGCCGCCTGGAAAACCCCGCCGCGATACGCGGACTAAGCCGCTTGCCGAAGAGCGATGATTTTCTCGCCAGCCTGCTGAAAGTTTCCGTGACGGAAGCGCAAGTCTATACGGTTACCGGCGTCACCGATCCCCCTACCGTAGCGCCCAGGATGCCACCGAAAATCGATGCGTCACCCGACGTGAAATCGGCGGTTAAGACGACCGGACCCATGCCTTCCTCGACGGCATCGTCAACCACTCCCGCTGCACCCAAAAGGGCCTCGGCCGTTCCCGCAAAGGCGAAGCCGGCAACCCGATCATCCGCATCGACCACAACTACTTCCGGCAAACCGCCCGCGAAGCCCACCAAAGCACTGGTGCCGGAGTAGAAACCACCTAAAAAACTCCAGCCTGCCGGATACTATAATTTAACGCAAATGAGCTCGGCCACGCGCTTTATCTTTTGAGCTTCCGCCCTTTCCTGTGCAATATGGAGAGGCGGGCTCGTTCTAACCTCCACGCTCCCCTGTAACCGATCTCTGCGAAGCTGGTTCGGGCATAACTTCTATTTTCATCATCGCTCTATATCATAACATTTGTGCTATAACCGGGGATTGAAGCGTTTATCCATTGGCAGAACCTCATTCTTGTGCTGTTCATTCTCCATCTTCCCTCCTTGCCATGACCGCCACGATGAATAACGTCTTTCCTCCCGCGCTGAAGGAAGCCTTTGGTTACAGGCCGCGCGACCATTATTTCAAGAGGGAAGATCCCACGTGCCTGACAGGCTGGGAAACTTTTCGCGTGGATGCCCAGGGCGCATCGCCCGAGCAGGTGTGGCTGCTTCGTTTTGCCAAAGGGGAACCACGCATGGCTCTGTGGGAGCGCGTTCTGACCGATCTTGTGCGGAATCTCGCCCCCATGGCGCACGATCCGCACTTTCTCTGCCCCGTTGCCGTTCAGGCGTCGGAAGATGCAGTAGCGCTTCGCGTACCCCGCCCAGTGGGCCGCAGCCTGTGGGACGTCCGCGCGCAGCAGCCGAACGGACGTTTTGATATTGCGACGGGACGCTTTCTTATGCAGCAGGTGGCGCAACTGGCCATTCGCTACTGCGACAACATGGAGCGCGCCGGCCAACGCCAGACTCCGGCCCTCCAGCTCTGCGCGTCGGATATCCAGGTGGATATCGGCCCCGACGGCAAGCTGATGCTCCGTCTCAGCCCGGACATCTGCCCGAGCTCTCGCAATAACGGATTTCGGCCGATCTTTACGCCGCCCATGGGCGCTATTCTTAGCGATTACACGGCGCCCATTGCCGAGCTGTATTGCAAGGTAACTGGCGGGGAAACAGGCCGCATTCATCCCCCGCCGGAATTTCCGGAAAAGGAAAAAGAACTTCTGGAGCAGATCTTCATCCATGCAGAGCAGTCCGAAGAGACGCCATGGACCGATTTTCTCTCCGATCTCCTGGGCATTAAAGGCGAGGCTGCGCCCACCCCTTCTGCGGTGCCCGAAGCGGTGCATATTCCTGCCCCGCCGCCCGTACAGCAACCCGTTGCGCCTCAGCCCGTTGCGCCTCAGCCCGTTGCTGTGCATCAGGCAGTTCAGCCCCAGCCGCCGGTAATTGCGACTCCGCGACGGATGCCGCCGCCCCCTCCTCCCCCGCCGCCACAACCTCCCGTGCAGGAGCCGGTGCGACATGTACCGGAGCCGGTCGCTGTGGAACCAGAGCCCGTGCGCACGATCACTCCTGTGCCGCAACCGTTTAAGCCCGTACAGCCGCAGCCTGCCATGGCGATCGTCGCGAAGCAGCCTAAGCCGCCCGTGGTTGACGAACCCATCGATCAGTGGCCGCCCGCGCCTCCTGTCGTCGGGAAGCCGGTTCAGCCCAAAAAAGAATCCGAGTTCCGCAAGAGCGCGGACGACTGGGCCAAACGCTTCGGCGCAGGATCCGCCACACCGGCATTAACGCCCGCTGCTCCGGCCAAACCCGCGCAGCCGGTGCAGGTGCAGCCCGCGCATCGCCAGCCCGTCACCGCTTTCAGCCAGAACACAACAGGCGGATCAACTGCCGGCTCGCTCGTCGGCGGCACAAAGTGGGTGACATCCAAGCCCGCCCCGGCCAACGCTATATCCGGCGCTCAGCCGCCTGTAAAAGCGCCCCCGCCGCCTCCGCCTTACGTTGCGAAGCCGGCCCCGGCTGCTACGGACAACCCGAAGGCCTCGTCCTTCGATCAGGTAATGGCCGAATTTGCGCGCATGTATAAATAAAGCACACGTACGGCTTTTCTCTTAAAGACCGATGTGGAATAGTTAAAGATACAACGAGCAGCTATAGACATAAGACTTCGACACCTATGCAAAATTATTCTGCCACGATGAGCGCCCGCTGCCCCGGGCTGATCTGTTTTCTCCTCGATACATCCCTCTCCATGGGCGAGCCCTATTTTGAGGGCACGTCCAAGGCGGAGTTTGCCGCGCAGGGTATTAATAAAGCCATCGCAGAACTGATCAACCGCTGCATTAGTGGTGAAGAGATACGGGATCGCTGCTTTCTCAGCGTCATCTCTTATGGAGAGAGTGACCGAGGCCAGGAAGCATTTCTGAATGAACACGTGCATGGCATGGTGAGCGAAGTGGCTGCCAAGGTGGGCGACACCGTGGAAATCCAGGTCTTCAGCATGGGCACATGGCAGGAGGAGCAGCCGGTGTGGATCAAGCCGCGCGCTCAGGGCCGCACGCCCATGGATAAGGCGTTTGATGCCATCGCTGATCTGTGCCGCTTCAAGCTTAGCGAGCCCGGTATGGAGAATGCATTTCCACCGATTGTGGTCAACATCACCGATGGAGCTCCCAACAGCTACGCCAACACGGCCAAAGCGGCAGAGCGACTGCGGAATCTTGGCACGAATGATGGCAAGGTGCTGCTGTTCAACGTGCATATCGCAGCCACTACCGAAGGCAAGGAGATTCTGTACCCCGCCACGGATGATCATTTCCGTCACAATCAATTCGCCAACTTTCTCTTCAGCATCAGCAGCACTCTGCCGCCGCCACTGTTCCGCTCCGCCCGCCAGGCGGATTGCGACCCACAGCCGGGCGCGCGCGGTTTTCTCTTCAACGCCTCGCCGGCGGAATTTCTCAAGCTGCTGATCTTCGCCTCCACGCCTCAGTAATTCGTTTCAGTTACGTACCTTACCCCCAGCTGAAACAATATACGCGCCCACGGCCATGACTACCTCCACTGCCACAGCACGGCTGGACTACAGCTTTCGCGCCTTTCGTGTACCCAACGTGGATACAGCGGAAGACAAGACGCAGGACGCCTACGTGGCCGCCACGCATATTCCAGCACCCGGCAGCGCGGAGGCATGCGCACGCTTTGCTGTCGCGGACGGCTCCGGCCAGAGCTTCGTCCCCTGGATCTGGGCTCAGGTCATGGTGGAGCAGTTCCTGCAATGCGGCCCGCCACCCTCTCAGCGCGGACGCATTACCAGTGAAGACTGGGCCACCTGGCTGGATTATCCCCATCAGCGCTGGATCGCTGGCGTCGAAGCGATGCAACAGGCGTTGAAAGCCGCTAACAGCAATCTCGCCTGGGTCTATAACAACAACGTGATGGAGAGGCGCCCCGCAGCCTCCACCATTGTCGCGCTGGAATTCTTTGATCAGCAGCAAGACGCGGCAACTCCCGCCGGCACGCGCTGGGAAGCATCCATCGTAGGCGATTCCTGCCTGTTTCACCTGCGCGATCAGAAACTGACTTCTTATCCCAATCTGGCCAGCACAGAGTTCGGGAAATTCCCTCTGGCACTGCGCAGCTATCCGGCGGAAAATCTGGCCAAGCTGCCGGAAGCGCAAATTGTGTACGGCACGGCTCAGCCGGGCGACGTCTTTATCCTGGCCACCGATGCCCTGGCCAAGTGGATCGCCACCTGCTGGGAAGAGCGCACGGAAGACTATGGCCGCGAATGGGTCAAACTACTGGATATGGCTCAGCCCCAGGAGTTTGCGGACTTCGTCCACGGCCACCGCGCCAACGGCGATCCCATGCCTCTGGAAGAAGATGACACGACCATGGTGGTGATCCGCGTGTCCGCAAAGGGATCCAGCCTCGAGCCAGCCACTCTGATTTCCGGTGCTGCCGCACCGCCCGCCTGGGGAACTGTTGCGCCCGGTGCATGGCCCAGACCGGCAGCTCAGACTCAGCCGGCCCCGCAGGCTGATGGATCACCAAATCCCGCCACGCCCGAGCATCTTTCGGCCAACGGCGCCCCGATCGCCCAGGCGCCCAGAGCCGCCGCTGCCGCGATAGCTGTTGCAGCAGCAGCCGCGCCTTCCCGCGCAGACGCTTCGCCCGCACCAACCTCTCCTCTCAAGCCGGCTCCCGCGCCGGCGGCCTCACCCGCGCCTGCATCGCTGGCGGTTCCAGGACCTGCGTCCGCTCCGTCCGCGCCCACTCCTGCATCGCGCCCGCAATCCTCGCCTCAACCCGTTGCACAGCAGTCACCTGCAAGAAATGACCCGCAAGCGTCTCCCCAGATAACCAAGCAGGCCGCACCCGCCGGGTGGAAGTTTTATGTCGCGGCTATCATTGTCGTACTCTGCTTTTCATTCCTTGCCCTTGCACTCACGCTGGGCTGGACTTTTTTTGAGAAGACACAGGTAGGCGCTGATGTAGTCAAGCTGCGCAAGGAGCTGGAGCAATCCAAGAAAGAGAAAGAAGCTATTGACTCTGAATACACCAAGCTTAACGAGAAATACAACAACGCCAATAAAGCCCGCGAAGAAGCAGAGAAAAAGGGCCTGGCTTTGGAGAAATTGCAGAAAGATGATAAATCCCTGAAGATAGCTATGCCTACAAGGGCGGAAGAACATAAATTGCCTGAAACGTCCCTGCCCGCATTAGTACAGAAAGGGCATATGACGGAAACAGGCGGTGCGAAGCCCCATGCCATTAAGATGGAGCTGGAGGTAAAAGATAAGAAGAAGCTGGTGATCAGTGCCACCGGATATAATGACAATGTAAAGGTGGTATGGGAGATCAATGATTTCCAGGGCGCGCCTGTCACAGATGGCACTCAGTCCACGGGCACCTCGCAGGATCGCCAGGGAATGCAGGCGCCCGGCGCTGGTGGAGCGAACGGAGGCGGGCAGCCGCGTCCCGACCAGACTCCACCGACAACTACGCCAAATCCTATTATCCAGCCGGCACCCACTCCCGAAAAACCGAATGTTTCGCCATTACCCGGGGCGCCTCCAGGCAGACAATACCGCCGCGTGCCGACGAAGTCTCGCTCGCCTGAGTTTGAATCTACTGACTTTGATAATAACAGCAACAGCAGACCGGACCGCATTACCCGATCTTACAGATCGGAAGATACTGCTCCTCTTAAAGAAGGCCGCTGGGAGCTGGATGATAAAGAATTGCTGAAGAATCACCGTATTTATACTGCCGAGAACGCCCCTAAATCCAAAGAGATGAACCAGCATTACTGGAGAGATTAAGCGATCCTCGCGACAACATTGATTCAGCCTTTCTTTCATCATGATAAAACTGCCTTATCGCGAGCCAATAGTAGTCGGAAGCCTGACCGGAGATAATAATCAGCAGACTCTTAAAAATACAGTCGGCATTAAGCGGGCGGATATAGCGGATACCACAGGGGCAGTCTTCTTCGAGCACATCTGGCTGGAGCCGGAAGGCGGTCTGCACCGCGCCTTTCCGCTGGCACCTTTTACCGTCAACAATATCCCCTGTCAGCGCGAGGCGGGTACGCTGCTGAATCTCGGCGACCGCATCGCCCTTTCTCGGGATATCACCTACATCTATCAGGGCAAAGAGCTGGAGCTGCAGAGCGATGTGGTAGATCAGTCGATCCCCGCGGTGCTTGCGGAGAAGATCAGCCGCACAACGCCACCTGTCTTTCGTGAAGCCACGCTGCGCGCCGGGCAGGGCGAATTCATTGGCGTGCTGGGCCTCTCCGGTATGGGCAAAAGCACGCTGCTGAAGCTGCTCTGCGGCCAGTGGCAGACAGAGACAGGCCGTGTGCTTATCAACGGCAAAGATGTGGCGGATATCGCACCGGGCACCCTGGGCTATGTGCCGCAGGAAGATCTTCTGCACCATGAGCTTACCGTAAGGCAGGCGCTGATCTACTCCGCGCAGCTTCGCCGCAGCCGCCCTGACCGCCGGGAAGCACTGCTGGCACTCGTGGATAACACGATCGAGCGAGTCGGGCTTCAGGAGCAGGCCAACAATCGAGTCGGCACACTTTCGGGCGGTCAGCGCAAGCGCGCCAGCATTGCCCTACAGCTCATCGATCAGCCGAAGATCCTGCTGCTGGACGAACCGTCCTCCGGTCTAGACCCCAGCCGCGAAGCCGAGCTGATGATGCTGCTGGCACGCCTTACCGCCGGCGGCTGCACGATTATCTGCACCACGCACGTTCTCTACAACGTGCACCTGTTTAGCCAGCTGTGGTTTGTGCACAAAGCTCCGAACGAGAAGGGCGGCGGCATTCTCTTTGCCGGCACGCCGTCCGAATCGCGCCGCCGTTTCGGGGTGGATCGTGTCGATCAGATCTACAGCCTGCTGCTGCACAATCAGGTGCCGCCTCCGCCCGCCGCAGCGCAGCGCATGCCTCCGGTGCTGGCTGCGACGCGGCAGACTCCGGCACCCCGGGCCAAGTCATGGATCGACCAGTTTGAGGACATGCCGGACGCACAGGCTCCCGCGGGCCATGGCTTTCCGCCTCCGCCCCCTCCACCACCACCGCCGGTTGCACCTGCCGCCTCGGCGCCGGTTTCCAGGCCGCGCCCGGTATCGGCAATCCGCAATTTCTTTACGCTGCTGGCACGTCTGAACAAGCTGCTCTGGGCGCACCCTACCACGCTGCTGGTTCTCATAGGGCAGGCGCTCGTCATCGGCTTTATGATTGGCGTGATGACGCCGAATCCCGTGCTCGCCTCGTTCCTCGCAGTGATCTCCGCCATGTGGTTCGGGTGCAGCAATGCGGCCCAGGAAATCGTGAAGGAAGTGGACATCTTCCGGCGCGAAGCCATCGCGGGTCTGGGATGCGGCACGTATCTGGCCAGTAAAACGTTTTTCTGGAGTATCATCACGTCCATGCAGAGCCTTCTGCTTGCGGCCGTGGTGCTTACCACCATTGCCTGCGTGCACCCCAAGTCGAAGGACGAGACGTTTCCCAATCAGAAGCACTTCCCCGTTTTTATGATGCTGGCAGGCGATGTGGTGAAGAAGGAGCCTGACCAGGGGCCGCCTGGAGCTGCCGAACTGGCCGATATGGCCGCTGTTCGATATGCTGCCGCGGAGCAGGTTGCGATTCAGTTTGCGGTGCTGGTGGCCATCAGCGTCAGCTCGGTCACTATCGGTCTCGCTGTCTCGGCGCTTTCTTCCACAGCCACACAGGCGCAGTTCATGATTCCCATCATACTCATTCCGCAGTTGCTGGGCGGCGGCGTTGTGGTGGGTCTTGCTGAAATGGAGTCATGGGTAAGGCAGGCCGTCTCCATCATGCCAAGCGCCGCCGCTCAGCGCATGATGGAAGTGGCTCACGTGAACCTGCTTACTCGCAAGAACGACATGAGGCATTATCAGACGGAGATGTTCCGTCGCGAACCCAGCGAGAAGAATCAGCCCGTAACGCCGCTGACGGATGACAATGAGAAGCCGCAGTTGAGCAATCAAAGCCGCGTGCCGCAGTTTCTGGAGGAAGATCCCTATCGCAAACCCGGTCTTCGCGAGGATCAGAATCCCTTCACCACCACCATGCGTCCGCACCTGAAGGACTACTACGCCTTTACCGCGCCGGTAAACGTGCTGCGTAATCACCCCACAGGTCTGGCCTGGCAGAATCTTGGTGTGGATTTCGACCACATGGGCGAACGCACGATCCGCTATGAAACGACCTGGAAGGCAGGTACGACTCCCCTGGCCGCCACGCTCGTAGAAACGAGCCTGGACTTTATCTGCACAGAACCGCGACAGCTGGAGGAAAACTGCAAGCGCCTCTGGCTTGTCAACGATATCTCCAAGCGCCAGCTTGCTCTGGAGCGAGCCTCGTACAGTGGACGCGAAGACGTGTTCACCCGCAAGGAGCGCCAGGACAACATGTTCTGGTACGCGATCAGCAGCACGGTCATTATCGCGGGATGGATGATGTTCTGTCTTCTCGCATCCTATCTGGGCCTGAGAAAATCCATAAGCGCGGGTTGATTCGACCTGCCGCCCATCATGGCTTTGACCTCCACGAATCCTGACGCCGGACCGAACAAATCGGACGGCCCGGACGACTCACCTTCATCTGCTGCCGCAGCCCCTGCCTTTTCCACTATGGAGACAGCGGGGCTGCTGTGGAATATGGCGCGGCCGATCTTTGCGCGATGGTGGCCGGTCATCCTGCTCCATGTCGTGCTTTCGATTCTGACGTTATCCGTACTCCAGGGCGCGGCTACCGTTTTGCTGGGTCAGTTGACCAACGCCATCGCAGGACGCCAGGCGGTAGCGGCGGATGGACTGGACGCCAGTTCACTCGCGGCGAGTGCGGAGCTGAACGAGACGCTGATACCGCTCTTCATTCTGTGGGTGGTAGTGCTGGCGATCTCCGTCATTGCCGGATTTGCGCAAAAGTACGTGATGGCAGTAGTGGATAGCCGCATCGGCATGGATATGCAGCGCGCCACCTTCAGCGCGTTGCTTCGGCAGGATCTGTCCTACTTCCACAGCCAGGGAAAATCCCCGGGGGAACTGGTCATGACGCTCAATCACCTGACCGTACAGGTGCAAATGGCCGCCCGCACACTGCTGATTGATGGCGTGGTGCAGGTCACCTCGTTCGTCATCATCGGCACCTTGCTGCTGCACAGCCTGTCAGATCTGGCCGTGACGGGCGGGGGAAATCCCGATGCTCGCGTCTGGTGGATCTTCGGCGGCGTAGTGGTGCTGGGCGGAGCCTGCTCATGGTGGATCAACAGTCGCGGACCAAATCTGCACAGCGCCAGCCAGGATCTGCAGGCAGCCATGATGCGGATGAACACGCTGCTGACCTCCGTAATGACCTCGCCTGACGAAGTAAAGGTGCTTCAGGCGGAGGAGCTTTTTGAGAAAGAACACCTCGCCGCCGCTCTCCACATGCAGCACCAGAAACTGGCGCTTGCCCGAAAGCTGGAGGCGACCAATACCCTGCGCACCATTCCAGCCGATCTGGTTCAGGCGGCACTGATTGGTCTGGCTGTCCTGCTTGTCCTGCTCTATCCAGGTGGAGGCGCATTCAAGCCGGGCATCCTGATCACCATTGTGGGGCTTACTCCGCAACTGATGATGGTAATGGAGATGATTGCCGGCTGGCGTGCTGAGATCGCGATGAGCGGCCCCGCCATTCGGGCTGTCAGTGAGATTTTGCAGACGCCGAAGGATGGTGTGCGGACGAGGGCCGCTGAGCAGTCGGTAAGC
>JBGGNE010000506.1:0-8523 GCA_041287705.1 Methylacidiphilales bacterium
CAGGGCCACCTGCGCCTCGACGCCGTGGAAATCTTCGTTCTGGACGAAGCTGACCGCATGCTGGATCTCGGCTTCGTAACCGACGTCCGCAAAGTGCTGAGCATGCTGCCCCCCAAGCGCCAGTCCCTCCTGTTCTCGGCCACCATGCCCCCCACCATTCAGGAGCTGGCCAAAGGCTTCCTGAACAATCCGGTGCGCGTGGAAGTAACCCCCGTTTCCTCGACTGCCGAGCGCATTGAACAGCGCCTCTGCTACGTCGATCGCGACGACAAGCACAAGCTGCTGGTCCACACGCTGACCGAACATCCCGAAGGCCTCGTCCTCGTGTTCGTCCGCATGAAGCACAGCGCCAACCGCCTGGTCGATAACCTCGAACGCGACGGCATCCGTGCCGACGCCATCCACGGCAACAAGAGCCAGGCTGCCCGCGAGCGCGCCCTTCAGGGCTTCCGCACCGGCCGCACCCGCGTTCTGGTCGCCACGGATATCGCCGCCCGCGGTATTGACGTCAAAGGCATCTCGCTGGTCGTGAATTTCGATCTGCCCGAAGAACCGGAAAGCTACGTGCACCGCATCGGTCGCACGGCTCGCGCCGGAGCTGAAGGTCTCGCCATCTCGTTCTGCGATCGCAGCGAGCGCGGCCTGATCCGTACGATCGAGCGCCTCATCCGTCAGGCTGTGCCCGTCGTCAAGGATCATCCCTTCGTCAAAGCCAGCTCCGAACCCGCCCGCGATGGCGCCCGTGAATTCGGCCGCAGCGTTCAGCGTGAATTCAGCCGCACCAGCCAGCCCCAGCGCGGTGGCAACACCGGCGGCGGTGGATACGGTGGCGGCGATCGCGGTGGATTCCGCGGTGGTCGTGGCGGCCAGAGCAATGGCGGCCGCTCCTTCACCTTCGCGAATCGTCGCAGCGGTTACGCCGGTCAGGCCTCGGCCTAAGACCGCAGCTCATTGCGATATCTGAAACGGATATCGCAATAACCAACTTCAAAGCCGGACTCTGTAATGGAGTCCGGCTTTTTTGTGCCCTTTCCAGACCATTTCCAGCGCTGCTTGCTCAGCGGGAGGGGATTTCATCACGAAGGCTCGAAGAGGGGACGAAGAAGTGGCGAAAAACCGGATTGTTATTGCTGATATTCTCGTTCCCCTCTTTCAACAGGGCAGCTTTGATCGGGAAATATGCCTTTGCCGGGAGCAAGTTTCCGTTGCACAAGCGAAGCGGGTGCGTCCGAAGCGCCGAAGGTGCGCAAATACCAGCCCCAGCCCAGGGCACAGGTCCGCCGGCGCCCTGGGTTTAGAGACAAAAAAAGGAACAACCGCGCGCGAGCGCTCTGTTGGCCTGGCCGGGAACGAAATCAGGACGCTACACCAGCCAAAGGCATAGCGCAGCTACGGCACAATCAGCATTCCGATCCCCAGCAGGATCGCCATCCCCAGCAGCAGCATTCCGTGTAAAATCATAGCCAAGATTGCCGAGGTGGTGCGGGTGCGCGGGGACAAAGCGGTAAGAGTCGCCATGGCCATGCCTGCGACGTTCAGCAAAAGGAGTGTCACGGTGCAAATGCCCAGCCACATCACTCCGCTGTGCAAAGGCGGAACCGGCAATGCGAAGGCCGCGGCAAGAAACAGGGGCGGATACAGGGCCACCCCGGCAACGGCCATTCTCAGCGACAGCACCGCGGAAGGCGGCGCCACAGCCGGGCCTGTCTCCGCAGGGGGCGTGCCCGCGCTTACGGCAATCGGACATTTCCCTCCGGCAATCTCCGTGTCCAGTCCGCGCGGCGGCGGCGGGGGCGAGAGATCCAGATCATCATCATCAAAGTGCAATGGCGGCAGCCATTCACCCGAGGCGGGCCGGCTTCCGCCTTTCTTACCGCCGGCCTTGTCTCCGCGAGATGAAAACCCCGACCGAAATGCAGGCGTCAGTAAATCCGGCAACACTACCGAGAGTGCCTGCCATGAAACCAGCTCCTCATGCCACGACAGATCCGAAGGCTTGAAATACTCCCTTAACAGGAGATCCTGCACCTGCTCGGGAGTAAACGGCCCCGTCTGATGGCCATCTTTTAGCACGAAGAGCTTCATGAAAATGAAGGCAATACTGCAAAAGAACAGTTGCCCTGATTAAGGCTAGCGCAGCGGTGCAGTTTGTGCCAATCACCATCCGCTCGGTTGGCTTAAATCACTTCCGGCACGCCCACGGGGCCGACAATGTCCAGGGCGTCCAGAGCGCCGGGTTCAAATTCCAGGCGGATTACCGGCACTTCCAGGGCCAGCTTTTCCAGGGGGAGTTTAAGCCAGAGGTAGGGACGTACGCGGTCGGTTTCGTAGGGGAGAATTTCGAGAGAGAAATCAACAGGAGCGTGTACGTCGTTGGGGCGAAGGTAATTCAGCAGGCGTGCGGAAGTGGGCAGCGCGTGGATCGGTTTCAGCGAAAGGCCTTCGGAAATGAGAGTCTCGGTAATGAAGATATAGAGAACATTTCCGGCAAAATATCGCGTGACCACCTGGCCTGATGTGTATGGCAAAGGCGCAATGGATTCCGTGGCGCGGAACGCTTCACTGACGCGATGGAACCACGTGCCTATGCGCAAGAGCTTCTGCGTATAGCGCTCGTCGATGTTTCCTTCGCTGTCCGGGCCTATATTCAAAAGATAGTTGCCGCCACGCGCTATGTAGCGAGCTATGGATGCCTGTAAATGCCGTACCGTATAGAACTGCGGCTCCTTACGATAGCCCCAGCTTAAGGCGTCCATGCTGTTGCATGCTTCCACCTTATCGGTGTAGGGCTGCCAGCTGTTATCCTTATCCCATTCACGCTCCGGTGTGGAGAAATCGCCTTCGCTGAAGCCGCGGTTATTGATTAAGCACTTTGGCTGAAGCTCGCGGATGATGGCATTAAGGGAGGTGTCCCTATGCTCCGGCACGTTCATATCCCACCAGAACGCGGCGATGTTGCCGTAGCGCCCGTCGCAGAGTTCGCGTACCTGAGCGCGTACATAGCTCATGTAGGCTTCCATGTTGGGCTCATCGCCCGGTTCGGGAGCCGCCAGTTCATGATGCCGGCCCTCATTGGGGTAATTCTTATGATGCCAGTCGACGCAGGAATAGTAGAGGCCGAACAATACTCCATGACGTTCGCACGCAACAGAAAGCTGCTTTACAATATCCCGCTGCATGGGGCCCTGGAACGTATTGTACTCTGTCTGTTCCGTAGCCCATAAGCAATAACCGTCGTGATGCTTTGCCGTCAGGATAATATAGGTCATTCCCCAGCTTTTAGCCAACAACACCCATGCATCCGCATTAAAGGATTCCGCAAGGAAGTTAGGGCACAATCTCGAGACGTATTCTGCGCGCGATATGGATAACCGCTGCTGCATTTGCTCATGGTAACCGGGAATGGAATATAATCCCCAGTGTATGAAGAGGCCGAGACGTTGTTGGAAAAGCTCCATTTTGGCGCAGATAGTAGTGGTATCGCGTTAAAATGCAAGCGGGCGCAGCGGGTGGAGAGCGCCGACAGCAACTGTCCGCGCGATTTTCGCAATTCGCCGTCAAGATTTTCCTTTATTTAGCCAAAGCTTCATGGTAACCTTATTGTCTATCTAATATAGAGGGAATTCCATCACACCCCGGAATTTCCATGCATTCCGGCACTTTTCGCCGTGATGCGAAAAAACGACACAAACCGTTCCCTCTCAACTTCTTCCTTTTAAGGAACCACCCCGTCTCCATGAGCGCGCCGACTCTTTCCACGCCCCGCAATTTCACCCCTGGCGACACGCCCGCCGAAAAACTGAAGATGGTAAAGGATGGCCTGGATGTCATCCATGACATCTACCGCTATGCGGAAACCGGCTTCGCCTCGATCGCAGAGGACGATTTCGATCGCTTTAAGTGGTATGGTGTCTATCGCCAGCGCCCGAAGAACAGCGGTTACTTCATGCTGCGCACCAAGATCCCGGGCGGCAAGCTCACCTCCTCCCAGCTTAAGGTGATGGCCGGCCTGGCGGATGATTACGCGCACGGTTTTGGCGACATCACGACACGCCAGACTCTTCAGTTTCACTGGCTCACCATCGATCAGTTCCCCGACATCTTCGCACGCCTCGCCTCGGTGGGAATGACGACGAGCGGCGCCTGCGGCGATGACACGCGCAACGTCTGCGGCTGCCCCGTGGCCGGCATCGACAAGCACGAAATCATCGACGCGACGAACGTACTGATGCAGGTGAATGAGCACCTTACGGATAACCGCGAGTTCTCCAATCTGCCCCGTAAGTACAAGATTTCTATCTCCGGCTGCCGCATTCACTGCACCCAGCCTGATATTAACTGTGTCGGCGTATTCGGCCTGGAACGCACTGTCAATGGCGTGGTGGAAAAAGGCTTCGGCATGAAGATCGGCGGCGGTCTCTCATCCAGCCCGCACCTCTCCAAGACGCTTCCTATTTTCATGAAGCCGGAAGACGTGCTTCCCGCCGTGCACTTCGCGTCGGTGGTTTATCGCGACTACGGTTTCCGCGACAAGCGCACACGCGCCCGCCTGAAATTCCTGATGGCTGACTGGGGCCCGGACAAATATCTGGCGAAGATGGAAGAGCTCTCCAACCGCAAGTGGGATCGCCACACCGACTTCACCTATCCTGATGATCCTGAGACGGATCACCTTGGCGTGCAGGAACAGTCGCAGCCCGGCCTCTATTACGTGGGTATATCTTTTGCCGGCGGCCGAGTTCGCGGGCATCAGCTTTCCGCGCTGGCGGAGCTTTCCGCGCGCTATGCCGCCCCGGGCCTGGATCAGATCACCTGCACCAACAAGCAGAATCTGATTCTGCTGAACATCCCCGAGAAGAATCTGGCCGCGCTGAAAGCCGATCTGACTTCGCTGGGCTTTGTGTTTGATGCGTCCAACTTCCGTAAGGGCTGCGTCTCCTGCACAGGTATCGAGTTCTGCAATCTGGCCATCGCCGAGACGAAGAATCGCATGATTCAGCTTGTCGACGAACTGGAGCGCGAGTGCTCGTTCTACGACGAGAAGATTCGCATTCACTTCAGCGGCTGCCCCAGCTCATGCGGCCAGCATCAGGTGGCCGATATCGGCTTCCGCGGTGCGGTTACTCGCGTAAACGGCGTGCCTACCGAGGCGTTTGACATGATGGTGGGCGGTAAGCTGGGTGCCGACGCGCGCTTCAATGAACTCTTGAAGGGCAAAGTTCTGGCCAAGGACGTGCATAAGACGGTCGGTCGCCTGCTGCATTACTATAAGGATAACCGCCTGCCCGCCGAGCCGTTCAGCTCCTTTACCAAGCGCGTGCCCAAGGACGAGCTGAAGGCCGCTCTGGAAGAGCCTGCCGCGGTTACCGCTTAATCTCGGTTCTGATCAGACAGTTACTGGCGCCTGGGGTTCTCCGAGCAAAGCGGGAGAATCCCAGGAAAACGTCCCCATGATCCCAGCCCGAAGCGGGTTGCATGGGAATGTTTTGCCTGGACAGAAATTTAGAGCACTCGCAATGGCTATGCAGCGTGCTGAGGAGTTTTGTCCTATACGAGTAGCTGCCGAGAGTGAATATCGGCGTAGGCCGAGCGTAGCGAGCGCCTCTCCGAAGCGCCAAAGGTGCGACACTTTATAGCCCAGGCTGAGGTCCGCCGCAGGCCTGGGTAAGGATATAGAAAAAGAGACACAGGCGCGTGAGCGCTCTGCCTTCAGCTTTCCATTCTGTATGCTTCCAGATTTCGTTCCCGGTCAGGCTAGCGGAGCGCTCATGCGCGGCTGTTCCTCTTTTTGAGTTATACCCAGGGCGTCGGCGGACCTGTGCCCTGGGCTGGGACTGGTATTGCGCACCTTTGGTGCTTCAGACGCACACGCTTCGCTGTGCAACGGAAATTTGTTCCTGGTCAAGGGATATTCCCGATCGAAAATCCTGTAGATGAGGCAGCTTTACTGTTTCATGACCCAGAACGGGATTGGTATCGACACAAAAAAGACTGCCGGGTTGCGGCAGTCTTTTGCTGAATGAAGATGGATTGACCGCTGCGCCGCAGAGATGCGTCGCGCCGCTGGCGGATTACTGGCCGCGGAGGCGGTGCTCGACTTCTTCCCAGGCCTGGGCGGTGTTTTTGCCGTTGCCGATAAGGGGACGACCGTCAGCGTAGTGCATTTCACCGGCGAGCCAGAGGGCAGTTTCGGTGTTGAGCTGCTTGTCGCCAAGTTCGCGCCAGATATCGCCCGCGATAATAAAGCGGGCGCTGCCGTCAACGTACAGGGACACGCTGCTGAGATTGCCGCCGATAATCGGCTGCTTATAGTAGCCGCTGGAAATGCCAATCAGCAGGGCCAGGGCGTTGCCATCGCTGGGGAAGGCCTTGGAGTTCAGGCGCAGAATAAGGTGCTGGGGCTGGAAGAAGCCGCCCATGTGCGCCAGGGAGACGCCTGTGGGGTTGCCCGCATCTTTGGCCAGCTTTTGGATCGGCCAGTCGACAAACACGATGTTACCGGCGAAGAAGACAGCCATCAGAGCGGCCAGACCAACGCAGAACAGCTTCATTTTGCTGATGCCGAGCTCGGGCGCTTCGTCGACCGTGGCGCTTTTGCCGGAGAACGAGGTGGCAGCGGCCTGGGTTGCCGGGTTAACCACGGCTTTGGCAACGGTCTTGGGCACAACGACGACCTTGGGGCCGGCGGATACTACCTTGGGACCGCCGATGGGGCTGCTGGAAAGAGGAACTGCGGTGACGGTGGGGCGGGCGACCGCAACAGGGTTAGGGATACGACCGGATTCCATCTTGGCCTTCAGCATCGCCGTGACTTTTTCCGGCGAGGCCATACGCATGCCGGAGGAGGAGTCGGGCCGGGCTCCGCGGACCCCGGGGAAGGGCGTGGCACCATCTTCTGCTTTACCGCCGCGGGTGCTGGGCGACTTGGCGGGCAGCGCCTTCTGGATACCGCTGGTGCTGGAGGAAGTGGCCGCCGGGGCGGCAGTAATGCCACCGGTTGGCTGCAGTTGACTGAAATCGCGCACAGGCTTCCAGTTATTATCTTCCGCGCTCCAGATGAGCTGGGATTGAGTAATGGCCCCCTTGGCTACCTGCTCGCGAACCTCGCGCTTGGTCAGCGTCGCGTAGGGTTCGCTGCCGGGCATGGCAACGAAGACGGTCGTTTCAGAATTTTGCTTGTGCGTGGGCGAGGACATGGAAGTAGGCATTGATGAGCCGGGTGAGAGGAGTAGGAGCGGGCCTGGTTCAGGTCAGATCAGATTAGTCGTGAGATGTTGGCGTAGTCAGGCGGGGTCGCTGGGCTTCACCGGGGCCATCATTGCGGTGTGAGTAGGATAGAGTAAGGTTGGCGCTCTGTCGAGGCCGGCTATCCAGCCGTATAGCTGGGCAGTAAAATAGGAGAAAATGGGGGCTGTTCTGAGATTGGGGGGAGAGTATCAGGGCATCAGTCGCGTGCATCATTTTGCACAGTTTTCATGCGGCTGTTTTGATTAGGCAATTTTTGGGCCATTTCTGGGCAAATCTCTATAAAAGATGATATGCCTGGATAAAAATGGCCCTGTATTGGTGGGCAAAATAGGCGCATGTACGTGATTTGCATCAAGTTCGCGGCTGTAAAATCTTTCCGGGATACTCGTTTAAAGCGGCTCCGCAGTAAAACATCGAGGCGGGACGCAGTTATAGAACAGAGTTGCCCGGAATGTACAAAAGAAATCAGCAGGTGGCAGTATTTTTTCCCTTTTTATGTTAAACCATGGACTAAGGATGCCTTCCCCGTTCCCATTGCTTCGGCGCTGCAGGGAGCGCCGGCACAGATGAATTCGGCAGGATGGCGGAGTTTATTTCGTTCATTCTGTTCTTTTTGTGCCCCGGCCTGTCATCAGAGATAATTCTTTGGGTTATGCTGAGAGGGGAATGCTGGGTTCCGTTGCGGGGAAGCGCCTCAGCTTTAACAACGGCCCGGTGCGATCGTTTCTTAAAATGTAATCTTAAAAAACAGGGTTGCACGTATTTAAATGCAGGCATATCGGCAACTCTCTTTTCAGGTTTAGTAAATGCAATATATTTGCATGTGGGATGGCGATATGCTACTTTCCTCTCCATGTCCACGCATGCTTCTCGATTTCCACGCCTCGCCCTGGCCATGCTGGCGGGCGTCGCTCTCGCCGTCGGCCTGGGATTTTCACGCGCCGCCGCCCAGCAGCCAGTTCCCGCAGCCGCAACTGGCGGTAAGCCGAAAGTCGTCTCGCTTTCCACCGTGCTTACCGATGTCGCCCGCGAAGTGGGCGGAGACAAGATTGATCTGATTCCGCTGATCCAGCCCGGTATGGATCCCCACGGATTCAGTCCCACGCCGGCCGACGCGCAGAAAGTGAGTTCAGCCCAACTGGTGCTGATCAGTGGCAAGGGGCTGGAGGGTTATCTGACGAAGTTCAAGCAGGCGGCGGGAGGCAAAGCCGTGTGGCTGGATGCCGGGGCCGTTATCCCGACGATTACTCCGCCGGAGCACGACCATGATCATGA